>JAUVZF010000043.1 GCA_030602705.1 Planctomycetota bacterium | reverse complement strand
GATGCGCAAGCGCACCGTCCTGCGGCTGCACCCGCGGTTTGCACCGATCAAGGTGGCGGTCTTCCCGCTGGTCCGCAAGGACGGCATGCCCGAGAAGGCCCGCGCGATCTACGAGACCTGCCGCGCATCTCTCGCGTCGTTCTACGACGAGAAGGGGGCCGTCGGCCGCCGCTATCGCCGCCAGGACGAGGCCGGCACGCCGTTCTGCGTCACCGTGGACGGCCAGACGGCCGAGGACGGCACCGTCACGGTCCGCGACCGCGACACGATGCGGCAGGAACGCATCGCGGCTGATGAGGTTGTGGCGTACGTCCGCGAGCGGCTGCGTCTGTAGGCAAAAAGGTTCCAGGAACCTTTTCGCCTTCTGTGATTGCCAACGGGGGTTAGTCGTTTTTTGATTAGCCCCCGATTGCCATCGGGGGTTAGTCGTTCCGGGCGACGCCTTTTTATCTGAAGACTCTGCAAGACGCGGGCCGATTCTACAAGGGAGACGCGAGGGGTGTATCCGTGCACCGGCGGGGCCATCCGTCCATACGGACCCGTATTCGGGTAAGGCCCTCGGCCAGGGGAGGTTGCGGTGCGTCGCTTCGTGATGCTTATCCTGGCGTCGGCAGGCGTGCTGGCAGGCGGGTGCGCGTCGGGCAGCCGGGCGGACCGTGCCGCCTTTGACGCGAGTTACACAGCGCTGGAATCCGGCCGGTGGCAGGAGGCCGTTGACGGTTTCACGCGGCACCTGCGGTCTGACCCGACGTCGGCCCACCGGGGCGAGGTGTACTATTACCGCGGCGAGGCGCTCGTTCATCTGAACCGGCGGGCGGAGGCCAAGACCGACTTCGTGCGGGCCATCGGCGCGGGCGCCACCCCGCCCATCGATCAGTTTGCTCGCGTCGCCATCGGTAACCTGTACTACGAGGAGGGAAACGACGTCAAGGCCATCGGGCACTACACCAAGGTCTTCGACGATCCGCACAAAGACGTGCCGATACCGCTGATCCTGCTGCGGGTGGGCGCCGGTCTTCAGCGACTGGGCAAGTGGACGCTGGCCGACAGGTATCTGGCCCACCTTGTCGAGAAGTACCCGAACACGCCGGCGGCCAGGCAGGCAATGCGACGGCTTCACGCCGACGCGTTCCGCGTTCAGACAGGGGCGTTCGCGTCGATGACGACCGCCGCACGACAGGCCGGACGGGTACGGGCCGCCGGCTTCGAGGCACGCCTCGGACGGACCACGGGCGGCGGACGCACGCTCAATACCGTCCAGGTGGGCCGGGCCGGAACGTACGCCGAGGCGGCCGTTCTGGCACAGCGCGTCCGCCGGGCCGGATTCGATACACTGATCGTTCCCTGACCCGAAGGAACCGAAACTCGACCGAGGTCATGCCAGAGCCATGCGACGTCACGACTACGATAAGGAAGCCGAACTCCGCGCCCACGTCGGCGCCGACCCGACACGGCCGCACGCCCACACCGAACTGGCGGCGTGGCTCAGCCGTGCCGGGCGCTTAGCCCAGGCCCGCGAGGTGCTCCAGGCCGGACTTGGCGCGGCCGGCCGGACCGCCCGGCTCCATCACCTGCTGGGTCTGATCCTTTGTGGAGCGGGAGATTACAACTCGGGCCTGCGGCACTTGGCGCGGGCGGCTGAAAAGGAGCCGACGCGGTTTGTTTTTCTGCGAGACCTGGCTCTCGCGCAAGGCGCCGCCGGGCAGACGGCCTCGTCGGTCGAATCGCTGCGGCAGGCAGTCAGCCTGGGCGGTGAGGATGCGCTGCGCCTGGGATGGCTTCTTCGCGTCGGCGAGCGGGTGTTGGCCGACCTGGGCACCCGCGCCGAGCGTCGGCCGCCCCAGCCGTCGCGCCGGGCGGCTGTTGTCGAGCGGATCGTCTCGCGGAACCCGGAGACCGCTGAGGCACTCATTCCGCGCAAAGGAGCGCCTGGCTCGAAAGAACGTGAGACACTACGGGCCGCCAGGCGGGCACTCGTGCGGCTGGCCGGGCAGAGCCCGTCGCATGCGGACCTGTATTTCGGCCTGAGTTTGGTGGCCGAGCAACTCGGCGAGATCGACCGGGCCGTTGAAGCGGCAGAGAAGGCGCTCGCGCTCAATCCGCATTACGTTGAGGCGTGTCTGTTGGCCGTGCGACTTTACGAGCGAAGCGGCAAGCCTAACCGGGCCGAGCAGCGATGTCGGCAAGCAACCCGCCTCAGACCTCGCTGGGCAGACGTCCACGTTCGTCTCGGCCGCATCCTGCACGAGCAAGGGCGAGGCCACGAGGCTGCCCAGGCCTATCACCAGGCACTTCGGATCGACGGCGATTGCCACGAGGCACGCCAAGGCGTCGCGACACTCGAAACGGCGTTGGCCGAGGAAGGGGGCGGGGCGTGAGTTACCTTCTGCGGCTTCTCGGCAGAGGACTGGCGGGCGATTTCACCGGGTATCTCAGCAAGTTCTTGAAGCCCCCCCATGACGGTACGCTCGAGGCCATTCAGCAGCAAGCGAAGGAGCATCCAAGGCGCCCGGACGTTCAACTGACCCTCGGCCTGAAGCAGATGGAACTCGGCCGCCTCGCCCTTGCCAAACAGGCGCTGGAAGTCGCCCTGCGGTTGGACCCGAATCTGGAGGACGCCCGGGTGGCGCTGGCCGCCGTCCTCAGCGATTTGGGCATCCCCGCAGCCGCCGTCGAGACGCTTGAGCCTATCGCAGATCAGAGCAACCAACCGGCCACGGTGCGGTACGTCATCGGGCAACTGCACGAGCGGCAGGGCGCCCGGGACGATGCAGCCGCAGCGTATCGGTCGGCACTGGCGGCAGACCCGATGCACATCGCCGCCCGCCAGCGGCTGGCAGCGCTGGAACTGGTGGCCGGCAACCTCGACGTTGCGGCGCACCACTACGCGGAACTCAAGCGTCACCAGCCTGATGATTTCGACACACGGGTGACTCTGGCCTCGCTCAACATCAAGCGCGGCGACATGGCAGGAGCGGTTCGTGAGTACCAGGATGCGATCGTAATCGAGCCCGACAACTGGGAGGCCCGATGCCACCTGGCCGACTGTCTTGAGCGCGAAGGAATGCCCGAGCAGGCTCTGGATGAAATCATGCGCGTCCTCGACGCACACCCGGACTACCCGGACATGCACTTCCGGGCCGCTCGTCTGCTGGTGGAGACCGGCGACATCGAGTCGGCCGATTATCACCTGGTCCAGGCCCTGGCGCTTAACCCCCGCTACTTTCAGGCCCTGGCACTGCGCGGAGGAGTCCTGATCGAGTTGGGCCGCGTCGAAGAAGCCATCCACTACTATGAGCGGGCCGCTCGCATCAACGATCAGTACGTGGAAGCATACGTGGGGCTGGCCGTCGCTTACCGTCAGATGGGACGCGACAAGGAGGCCGACGAGGCGGTCGAGATGGCGTGTGAGGTGGCGCCGGGCTCCGCGCAGTTGTACCAACAGATGTCGCACGCAGCCATGCGGGCTGCACTGTCGTCGGCCCTCGGCGAGGAGTTGGACGCCCCGGCGGCCGCCCTCGATACGGTCATGGACGAACTGGACCCGGCCGAGATCCTGGGCGCCGAACTGCGGGACCACGCCGACACGGTCGGCGAGCATCCGGATTATCCGGACTATCGGTACCGTTACGGTCTGCTCCTGAAGAGTGCCGGCCGGCTCGAAGAAGCCCTGGAACAGTTCCGCGCAGCGGTCCGGATTAACCCAACGTACATCAAGGCCCTGGTGAAACTCGGCCTGACGGCGTGGGAACTGGGGCGGCTGGACGAGGCCGGATCGACCCTTTCCCAGGCCGTCAACCTTCAGCCCGAGTACGTGGATCTGCATTACCGTCTCGGCCTCGTTTATGCCGACCAGGGCCTGTGGCCGCTGGCTGTTGAGCAGTACCGCGAGGCGCTGGTCCACTGCCCGGGCGAAGAAACGGTTGAGGCGAGCCTGGCGCTGGCGCTGGAAAACATGGGGCTGGTGGACCGAGACGGCCCCGTGTTCGCCAAGCGGCCGGTTCGCCAGACGCAGACGGCGGATTCCCCCGCCGCTGACGCCGCCAGTTCCTGAGCACCCCCACGTAGCGGCGGATCGCTTGACACGCGAGAGCGGCTGTTCTCTAATAACGTCCGGCGAGGGCCGGCGGTGCATAGCGAGATGCGCAGCGCAGTCCGCCTCGGAGCCGGAGAGGCTGTCTAAGCGGACTTACGTAAGTCTTGCGCGGTGGGGGCTCCGAACCAGCCGCGCGCGAGGCCTGAGCACGTAAGGCGCGGTGGCCCGCGGAGAACCGCCGCGCCGCCACTCGGTGTGAAAACGCTGTATTATCCGGGAAATCGCAACAGAAAGGGAAAGTCGATGACACGGTTTCCAGCATTGTGCCTGGTGTTTGGCTGCATCATGGCCGGGGCTTCAGCCCTCGGCGACACGAGCACGTCGGGTGAGGCTGAGAACGGATTTCACTGGAAGTCAGAGGTTCCGCAGGGCTGCCCTTTCGAGCAATCGAAAACGCTGACCGGGATCTTCTTCACCGGCCGCCACAGCGATTATCGTTGTGGCGATACGTTTTACCCTTCCTGGGCGAGTGACGGCAACCTGTATTCCCCGTGGACCGACGGAAAGACCGATGGAGTCGGATGCGGTTCTGGGGGCGGCGAGAACGCCCGTACGGGTCATGCCGTGATGATCGGCGACGATCCCGTGGAACTGGTCATCAAGAACACATCGCCTCCCAAAAAAGCCGGTGCCAAACCTTACCGGGGGCGGTACCCGTGTGGTTCCCTGGTCTATAACGGGATCTGGTACTATGGCACGTACTGTCTCGGGCCGGCCGGGGCTTACATGCACAAGGGATTCAAGTGGAACTGGCCGAACCTGGGGCCGATGCCGGGGTTCCAGATCTCACGGGATCTTGGCAAGACCTGGACGCCGTCGCCGCTTTCGCCCGAAAAGCCGTTGTTCGCCGAACCGAAGAAGTATCTCGGCCCGGTGAAGATGGGCGCGCCGCATTTTGTGGACTTCGGCCGGAATATGAAACATTCGCCCGATGGCAAGGCCTACCTGCTCGGCATGGGCGCCGAGGAGAACGACCCCGAGCCGCGTCCCTGCATCAAGCCGGGGCCGCCAGGAGAAACCTTTCAGCCTCAAGGGCCGTGCGATGCCGATTTCGCCCACGCCAATCTGAGTTGGATCACCGCCGACCAGGTCTACTTGGCGCGCGTCAAGCCATCTCCGGACACGATCAACGACGTCAAGGCCTACGAGTTCTTCGCCGGACACGATAAGAATGGCAAGCCAATCTGGACGGGTGATTTCAAAAAGATCAAACCGCTGATCGAGTGGAATAACAACATGGGGTGCGTCACGGCCACCTGGGTGCCCGGCCTGAAGAAATATCTCATGTGCATTACGGACGGCTGGCCGACCGTGGCCAAGATGGACTCATACATCCTGGAAGCCGACCGGATTACCGGTCCCTGGCGGATGGTCGTCTACATGAAAGACTTCGGCGAGCAGTCGTACTTCCTGAACTTCCCCAGCAAATTCATCAGCGACGATGGCCGGACGCTGTGGTTGTGTTATTCCGCGAACTTCAGTCCGGGTTGGAATGACGTCGAACTGAAGTTCAATCCTCCCGGCGGCCGTTATGGGTTGTGTTTGCACGAGGTCAAACTGCTGGCAAACGAGAAGTGAGAGTCGGCTTATCAGGCCGCATACGACAGCGTGACGTTGCCGCTCCGCGCGGTGGGTCGGGAGGACCCCCGCGCTTGCGACCGCCATGTCGCGGCGGGTACGGAGACCCGCCGCGCACGAAGTAGCGTTGTAGGACTAGCCGATGCCCCGGCCAACCACGTTACTACGAGGTCCCCGAACCGCCCTGGAGCGGGCGCGGCCGTACCTGTTCACGCTGCTGCTGCCGATCATCATTCTGGCGGCGGGCAGCCTGGTGCTGGAATACGGATTCCGCGTCACGCCGGCTGCCAAGGAAGTGCTGCACTGGATCGAGCGGCTGGCGTTGGCGTGGTTGCTGCTGGATCCGCTGGCGCGGCTGGTCCTGGCGAGCGACCGGCGGGCGCTGCTCAGGTTCCGCTGGTTTGAGTTGACCCTGGGCGGCGCGCTGCTGGTCTTCGTTGCCGTCGTTTATGTTGCCGGCGTTGCAGAGGCGCCCTGGTGGGTGCAGCGAGCGGTCCATGTAACCATCGTCCTGAGTCTGGCGGCGCGGCTGGTGGAGTTCCACCAGTTCCTTGCGACGCTCAAGGTGCGTCCGGCCCTGCTGCTGGTTGGAAGTTTCCTGACGCTCATCAGCATGGGGACGGGCCTGCTGCTGCTTCCGGCCGCGACGGCTCCGGGCGAGCCGGCCACGAGTTTTACCGACTCGCTCTTTTCGGCTACCAGCGCCGTGTGCGTAACCGGCCTGATCGTAGTCGATACGGGGACGCACTGGTCGCAGTTCGGCCAGTACGTCATTCTGGCGCTGATCCAACTGGGCGGGTTGGGCCTGATGACGTACGCCTCGGTTTTTGCCCTGTTCATGTGGCGGGGCATGCGGGTGCGAGAGACCCTGGTTCTGCGGGAGGTGTTCACGCACGACCTGCGGGCGGAGATCGGCCGGCTCACGAAGTTCATTCTCCTGACCACGCTGGCGGTCGAAGCGGCGGGCGCACTGCTGCTCTTGGGGCTGTGGGATCACACCGCCGCCTCCGACGCCGTCTCCCTGGGCCAGCGCATCTACTACAGCGTGTTTCACAGCGTCTCGGCCTTCTGCAACGCCGGCTTCTGTTTGTACAGCAGGAGCCTGATGGACTACCGCTCAACGTGGCAGGTGAATCTTGTGTTCCCGCTGCTGATTATTTCGGGCGGTCTCGGGTTCGCGGTCCTTTACAACCTGGGGCGGGCATTACGCCACCGCGTGCTGCGAAACCGCAAGACGCCGCTCGTCCAGCGCCGCCTGACCCTGCAGGCAAAGATGGCACTGACCATGACGGCCGTCCTGCTGGCCGGCGGCATGGTGCTGACACTGAGCATCGAGACGTTTTCGGCCCGGAACGGGTCCAGACTTCGGAGCGGCGCCGACCTCCGGATCCGCACGGCACGGATGCCGGAAGAATCACCGACGGTTGGCGAGGCCGCCGGCCCGGCGGCAGTGTCGCCGATGGGCCGGACGTGGGCCGAACGGCTCAGCGGCGCATGGTTTCTCTCGACGACGGCCCGTACCGCCGGCTTCAACACGACGGCGACGACACGGCTGGCGTTTCCCACGAGGTTCCTGACCGTGGTGCTGATGTTTATCGGCGCGTCGCCCGGATCCACAGGCGGCGGCATCAAGACGGTTACCGTGGCGGTGGTCCTATGCGGTGTGTGGTCGGCCCTGCGGGGGCGCCGGAAGGCCAGGGTCTTTCGACGCTCGCTTCCGCCCGAAACCGTCCGCCGCGCCATGGCCATTCTGGCACTGGCCGTCATGTGGGTGGCGGCTGCGAGCATCGCCATTGCGGCGTGGGGGATCCGGGCAGGGGCGCAGTACACGTACCTTGACGTTCTGCTGGAGACGCAGTCGGCATTTGCGACCGTAGGGCTTTCGGCGGGCGCCACGCCGCTGCTCAACACGTTCGGGCGAATTGCCGTCATCCTGACGATGTTCGTCGGTCGTGTCGGACCCTTGACGTTGTTTGTGGCGATGCAAATCAAGACGCGGCCGGAGCGATTCGGATACGCGACCGAGAACGTGGCCATCTCGTAGAGCAGCGCAGTGGCGTCGGACGGCGGCGTCATGGATAATGGCCCCTGGTGCGGCGACGGGGCCGCGGCAGCAGGCCGTGCGGGGCAGTACGCCTCCGTATGGACCCGTATGGGAGGACAGACGGATGAAACGGTTCTTGATTATCGGGCTCGGACGGTTCGGCCGGCGACTCGCACAGGCGCTCACCGAGGCCGGCCAGGAGGTCATTGCCGCCGACATACGAGAAGAACTCGTCGAACGCGTTCGCGACGAGGTGGCGCTGGCGGTGCACCTTGACGCCACCGACCCGGAACCGTTCAGGAGCCAGGACGTGGCCGGTCTCGATGCCGCCATCATCAGCATCGGCGAGGATTTTGAGGCGAACGTCCTGGCGACGACCACACTGAAGTCGATGGGGGTTCCTCGCGTCATCAGCCGGGCCTCAAGCGAGATTCAGCGGCGCATCCTGAGCCGCGTCGGCGCCGACGAGGTGATCTTTCCCGAAGAGGAACGGGCCGTCAGGCTGGCCAATCAACTGGCGAACCCGAACATCCTTGAACATCTGGCGCTCTCGGAAGCCCACAGCCTCGTCCAGATTCGGGCTCCCTCCGCGTGGCACGACAAGACCGTCGGCGAGATCGACCTGAGACGCAAGTACGAGGTGAACCTGGTGGCGATCAAGCGGCCGGCCAAGGAGGGGGATCAGGAAGGCCAAGAGGCTGCGGAGGAAGAACTCCTGGACCTGCCGATGGCCCACACGATGATCCGCCAAGGCGACATCCTCGTCCTGGTCGGGGGGACGGAGAGTCTGGCGAACCTGCCGCAGTAACGGCGCCATCCAGGGCAGGACGGCCAGCCGCGCCGGTCGCTTGGGATGCGGAGGTTGGCGGCCAGGGGGCCGAGCGTCTACTTGCCCTTGCCTTTGGCCTTTCTCTTGCGGCGGGCGGGCGCCTTGGGCGCTTCGTGAGGGCGGCCCTCGAGATGCCGCTCGGCAGCCGTCACTTTCTTGATCCGTCGGGCGTGCCGGCCGCCGTCGAACGGCGTGATGAGCCACGCGCCGACCATGCGGCGGACGAGTTCGTCGCCGAGCAGGTCGGCGGGCAGACACAGAGCGTTGGCGTCGTTGTGGCGTCGGCTTATCTCGGCCGACAGTTCGTCATGGCAGAGAGCGGCCCGTATCCCCGCGACCTTGTTGGCCGTAATGCTCATGCCGATTCCCGTCCCGCACAGGAGGATGGCGCGCTCGGCCTGGTTCCTGATGACCTTCAGGCAGGCCGGGATGGCGAAATCGGGATAGTCGCTCGATTTGTCGGAGTTTGATCCGCAATCCAACACGTCGTGGCCCTGCTCGAGCAGGAAGTCCTTGAGCCGCTCTTTGCTGTGGAAGCCGCGATGGTCGGCGGCGAGGACGATTTTCATCAAACGATCTCCCCCAGGCGTTTCGTGAGAGCCTCCTGCAAATGACGGGCACAAGCCCGATAGACCTCCATGTCGCCTCCGATGGGGTCGGCCACTTCACGGCCGACGGGGTCCACCAAAGACACCTTCGGCGCTGCTTCCGGCAGGCAGCGGATAGCCGCCTCGCGGTGCCCGCGGGTCATCACCCAAATATAGTCGGCCTGACCGAGCGCGTCAACCGTCATCGGCCGCGTTCGGTGCCGCGTGAGGTCGATGTCCCGGTCGTCCATAACCTTGACGGCGTTGTCGCTGGCGGGGGACCCCCAGGCGGACGCCGTGCCGGCGCCGGCGATCTGGAAGCCGTGGGCGTCGAGGCCCTCCGGCGTGCAGCCGATGCGGTCGGCCAGGATCGTGCGGACCAAGCCGACGGCCATGGGGCTCCGGCACATGTTGCCTGTGCACACCAGGAGGATCTGTGTCCGAGCCAGCCGCGCCAGTCTCCGAGCCGTAATGGCTCCTTCGCGGAGCACTTCGTACGAATCGTCTGCCTCGACGCGAACGACCGTTGAGGGCCGGGCATGCTCAGTCGGGCCGGCATCCACCATCAGTGGCACCTTGCTGTTGAGGTGGGCGAGGGCGTCGGCGGCGTTGTGTGGCGGCGGATAGCCGCTCAGGTTCGCGCTCGTGGCGACCACCGGGACGCCGGCGGCCCGGAGAATCGCCCGGGCGACCGCGTGGTTCGGGCACCGGAGGCCAACCGCGTGCTGGTGGTAGATGGCTCCTTCCAGGAGGCCTTGCGGCTTGGACGGGTCGTCTCGCCGGTCGGGAACGACCAGCGTGAGCGGCCCCGGCCATGCTCTTCGAGCCAGACGCCGCGCAACCGGCGAGAGCGGCCCGGCATACGTCTCGGCCTGGTCAGGGTCCGGCAGGTGGAGCGTGAACGGCTTGCCGGGCTGGCGGTTCTTCAGTCGGGTCAGTGCATCGACGGCCTCGTGGCTGACGGCGCTGGCGCCGAGACCGTAGACCGTTTCGGTGGGGAAGACGACGAGTTCGCCCCTGGCCAGTGCCGCGCCCGCCTCACGGACCCCCTCGTCATCCCCGGATGAATCGGCAATGGTAACGGTCCGGGTTTCCATGCAATCAACCTGCTGCTGTGTGAGGACGTTAGACATGCCCAGCGCGTCCTTACTATAGCCGGTCGGCGGAGCACCTGTCAAGCGGGGTACGTGCTTGGCCGGGTGGCACGGCCCTTGGGCCGTGCAGCCGCGCTCGGTGCGATGTGACCCACGGCCGCGGCTTCGCCGCTGCCGTGCCACCCTCCTGGCCGGGTGCCACCCTCTTGATGGCGCGTGCGCGGCTACCGATTGCCGGCCTGCACGTCGGCCAGCGCCTCGGCGGGAATGTTCAGGAACACTTCGGCGACCCGGGGGTCGAACTGCTGGCCGGCGAGACGCCGCACCTGCTCGCGCGCCTCTTCGATACCCAGTGCACCGCGGTAGGGCCGGTGGCTTGTCATGGCGTCGAAGGCGTCGGCGGCCGTGATGACGCGCGCTGCTGCGGGTATTTCCTCGCCGGCCTTCCTGTGGGGATAGCCGGTGCCGTCGTAGGATTCGTGGTGGGCGCGGATGATTTCGCCGACCTCTCCGAAGAAGTCGAGAGGTTTGAGGAAGGCGGCCCCGACGTCGGGGTGGCGGCGAACGATTGCCCATTGCTCGTCCGAGAGCGGGCCGGGGTGATTGACGGCCGATTCCGGGATCACGATATGCCCGATGTCGTGCAGGCGCGCCGCGATCTGGACTGCGCCGATCTGTGACTGATGGAGGTCGAGTGTTGTGGCGATGCGCATGGCGTAAGCCTGGACGCGTACCGAGTGCCCTTTCAAGTAGTCGTTGCGGTCTTCAACGGTCTCGGCGATGGTTTCGAGTGAGGCGTAGATACAGCACCGCTGGCGGTGGTGCAGTTTGGCCGTCTGGATGGCAGGCGCCATGATCTTGGCCAGTTCCATCAGGTGTTTGGTATCGTTGGCCGTGAAGTCCTCGTCATGGCTCAGCCGGTGGAGGACGGCCAGCCCCACCGTGAGCCCCTGGCGCGAGATCGGAACGACGAGCAGGCGGCCGTCGTGCCACAGTTCCCTCTCCTGGCTATCGAGGAGGCTGCTTGCCTCGATATCCTCCACGTGGATGGTCTTGCCGGTCTGTGCGGCTCGACACATGACGCCGGCATCGATGGGGGTTCGCAGCCACGAGAGCGCGGGCGGATCGTCCGTCTCGGGATAGGCACGGACGAGGAGTCCGACGGAGTTTTCGCGTGTCTCGTACGGTGCGACGGTGCCCGTCCGGCAGTGGATGCGATCGCCAAGGAGTTCCGCACAGAGGCCGAGTAGGTCTTCCAGTTCGATGACGCCCATCAGGACCGTGGCGACGTGGGCTCCGAGAGCCAACTCGTCCATCTGGCGGGCCATGCGTTTGCTGGAGAGGACGAGGTCGTGGGTGGCGATGTCGAGTTTCTGGCTGAGTTGCGCGTGCTCGGTCTGCAATCGGGTTTTGGCTTGGGCGAGTTCGGCGAAACGGAGGTCGCGTTTTTCTTTTTGGCGTCGTTGGCGCAGCGTGCGGGAAATCGCCTGGCTCGTCTCCTCCAGGTCGAACGGCTTCTGGAGGAAATCTGCAAAGCCGACACGCATTGCCTCGATGCTGTTCTCGAGCGTGCCGCGACCCGTGATGGCTATCAGCGCGAGGTTCTCATCCAACGATCGGGCCTCCCGGGCAAGGCGAAGGCCACCGACAGGGGACATGACCAGGTCGGTAATCAGGCAGTCAAAGTCTTCCACGGCAAGACGCTCGAGCGCCCGCTGCGGGTCGGTCTCGGTCTCGACACACCAGGACGGATTGGCCTGGCGCAGGGAGTCGGCCAAAAGGGCGACGACCTCCGGCTCGTCATCGACGACGAGGATGCGGGCCTCTTCTTCGCTCCGCAGCACTTCCGCGCCCGACGCACTCATTGCGGTCTTCCTTTGCACTTACCGGTTGCCGGCGTGGCAGACCGGGATAAAGGAGGCCGGGCGACAATGGCTTGTGGGTCGCTCGGCCTCCGTGAATGTCAAGCCACGGCGAGGGCTAGCCGCGAGAGCGAGGGGGGAGGGAGAAGGCATCGCACCTCGCCGTGGCGTATCGTAATCATCGGACAGGCGGCCCTGTGTCGGCGACGGCCGCCGCATCCGATGGTTGTCCGTTTCGTTCCTCCTCTATCTTCCGGCCGTACGACAAACCCGAAAACGCCTCACGCCTGGGGTGGCCCGTTGGCGAGGGCCGCCGTGGCGGACCCGTTGTCGGAATCCAGTGGCGCCGGTTCGGGAACCCAAAACGTCACGCGGACGGTCGTGCCCTGGCCTGGTGTGGATTCCACGGTCATCTCTCCGCCGTTGGCCTGAACGGCCTGATACGCCTTGGGGAGCCCAAGGCCGCGACGTCGGCCGGCTTCGTAGCCGCTGTAGAACGGGTCGAAAGCCCGTGCCCGAACCTTCGGATCCATCCCCGGTCCGTCGTCGGTAACGACGAAACGTACGCCCCTGTCTGCCGCCAGGTGCCGGACGAGCAGTTTGACCGTCCCGCCTTCGGCGCGTGAGCAGGCCTCGACTCCATTTTTGACGATCTCGGTGAGCGCCGCAGCAACTTGATCGGGGTCCACCTGGATGGTCGGCGCATCCTCGTCGGCCTGGACTTCGATGCGTGTGGCGGCCGCCTCACCTTCCGCCTGGAGTTCGTCGGCAACCCGGCGGGCCAGTGCCACAGGGTCTACCGCCTGCGGCTTCGGGGCCGGGGGGTTCGCAAAGGCCCTCAGTTCCGTGATGATGTCGCTGATGCGGTCGGCCTGGTCGATGATGGTTTGAAGCATGTCGCGGTCCGTGGGATCGCTTTGGCGGGCCGCGAGTTGCTGCGCGCGGCCGCTGATGACCGCGAGCGGGTTGTTGATCTCGTGTGCCGCGCCCGTTGCCATCTCGCTAAGTGAGGCCACGTTGCGCTGTTGAAGGCTCTTGTGGTGAGCGGCCTGGAGTTGGCGATTGACATCGGCCAGTTCTTCGGAAAGCGCGACCAGGTTCGCCTCGGCTTGGGCCCGTTTCAGGGCGACGGCGGCAATGCTCGCCACGGCCGCGATCTGGTCGGCCTCCTGCGGAGTCAACTCGTGTGGCCGATCTCCTCCGATGGAGAAAACGAGCGAGCCGAGTTTCGCGTCCTCAAGCGTTATCGGGACGGTGTAAAAAGGCCCGCTGCCCAGGTGGGGACCCTGGCACTCGAACAGCCAACCTTCCGTAGGCTCGGCCCGAGCGGGGGCGGCCGGTGAGGCCAGCGGCGTGGCCGGACGGGCGGGCGGCGGCTGCAGACTATCGGTGGCCGTGATGTCATGGACGAAATGCTCCTCGATGCCCCCGGCGACGGTGCATCGGACTCCTTCGACGTACGTGCCGTCGGGTGCAACAACGTACGGGACGGTAACCCGGAAACCAAAGGCATTGCGGGCTGCTATCGCCACCGTTTCAAGGACCTCGCCCGTGGTGTGGCACGTCGCGAGGCCGGCATTCAGTCGCAGGAGCAGGTTGCACTGCTCGCACTTGACCTGGGCAGTGTGGGACAGGCGGTAACCGTTGCGATACAACTGGCCGAGTCGGACATTGGCGCCCAGGAAGGCACGGCGCAATTCGTCGGGTGAAGGCTCGTCTCGCAGACCGAGTGGGCCGGTGTTGAGTTCAATCGCGGTGCTGACCTGGTGGCCGATTTGCTCGGCCTGAACGCCGGACAGGCCGAGGCGCTCGGCCACCTCTGCCGTGTTTTCGACGATCTGCTCGGCGGCGTGGCAACTGAAGCCGTGCTGGCGGGCCAAGAGGTCGGCCAGGCGCACGACTTCCGTCAGCCCGCCGGCGCTTCGGTGCCCTGCCGGAACCTGGGCTTGATGGTGCAGCCAGATGACGTCCCGGAGGGCCTCGGGGAATCCCCATCGCTGGACGAGTTGCTTGCCGAGGACCGCGTGGTCCACCCCGAACAGTTCGCGCTCGGCCTCCAGCAGTTCGATGCCGCCGGCCTGGAGGCGCTCCAGGACCTGGCGGTAGGCTCTCGGCATCAGGACGCGCAGCGCCACCTGTCCGATATCGTGCAACAGGCCGGCCAGAAGGGCGGTCTCGGGCGGAACCGTGCCAATGCGCGTCGCAATGACCTGGGAGATCATGGCGGTGGCCAGCACGTGACGCCAAAGGCGCAACAGTTCCGCCGTGCGAATGATCTCCTGGTCCACGGCGTCGATGCTGAGCAGACTCCCGACCAACGCCTCGAGCGGCACGGCTGCGATGGCCGCATCAATGCTCATTATGGCATCGCTGGAGTTGCCCAGGTCGATCGCCAATTTGAGCGTCCTGGCGGCGAGGGTCGCATCGACCTCGATGGCGAGTTGAATGTCGCGAGCGCGAGGGTCGTCGGCCATGACCAACGGGAGCACGTGCAAGGTCACGCCGGGCAAGGTGGGCAGGTGATCCACCTGCTCCAGCAGCAATTCGACCTTGCGTCGTTGGAGGCCTGTAACCACCATGGACGTGACCTTAGCTGGCGCCTATAGTTTCAGCAGGTCGGCGATCGTGGCGACGAGTTCGTTGATCTGAAACGGCTTGTGCAGGAAGGCGTCGGCGCCCAATTGCTGCGTCTCGGCCGGGGCGTCTTCCTTTTCAATATGGCCGCTGATGAGAATGATCTTGGTGTCCTCCAGACTCGGATTGCTGTGGATCGTCTTACACACGACGTTGGCATTGATGTCGGGCAGCATGTAGTCCAGCACGATGACGTCCGGACGGAATTGCTGGGTCAGCAGGCCGGCGTCGTACCCACAGGTAGCGGTCTTGACCTCGAAACGCCCGTCGCGTTCCAGAACGTCCACCAGGAGGTCCACAATCTCAGGCTCATCGTCAACCACCAGAACCTTCTTCTTGTCCGAGTCGAGGTTCGCCAGCGGGATGGCGTTCTCTTTCATGAATCGGACGAGGCTCTCGCGCGGGATACGCCGGAAACGCGACCCCGGAACGTAGAAGCCGTCCAACTTTCCCGAGTCAAAGCAGCGGATGATGGTCTGCTGACTGACTCGGCAGATCTTGGCGGCTTCACCGGTAGAATAGACGTCTTTCATAGCATGGCCCTCGCTCTTTGCTTTTGTGGCGTACGGCTGCCCTCCCTCACCTTGCCCAACTCCCCTAGATTCACAAGTATTCATCGGCGGAGGCCTCCTGTCAACTTGAGAGTTTTGCCCTGCTAACCTGGGCAGGTTTGGCAGACCTTGGAAGGACCGTCCGATAATGTCTAAGCAGGAGCGATGAAGTCAATCCGAATTCGGCGGCTGAGTTGGCGTGCACCCAAGGTTGTAGCGCCCGTACGGGCGGCCGCCCGTCAGGCCGACCCGTACGGGGGGATAAACCCCGGCGCTACGGCTGTTCGGAAACACTTTCTCGCCCCTGCTTAGCACATCCCAGAGCCGCCCCAACTGAGCGGCTCTCTGGCCAAGCAAGCAAAAAGGCCGCCCGCCTGGGGAGGCCTTTTCAAGATACGCCGTGGCTTGCCTACGGCAGGCCTATGCCGCCGATGTTGCCTATGCCGCCGATGCCCAAGTCGCCTCCGGTGCCCTTGCCGCCCTTCTTCTTGCCGGACTTCTTGGACTCTTGAACCTCTTGGGCAATCTTGGTGAGTCCTTCCTTGGCCTGAGCGTTTTGCTTGTCGATGGCGAGGATTCTCTTGTAGTAAGCCACGGCCATACGCAGGTCGCCCTTGTCGTGGGCGAGGGTGCCAAGTTCGAGGAAGATATCGATAGCCTTGTTACGGTTCGGCTCTTCGTACTCCTTCTTAATGGCCGCCTTGTGGCTCTCCTTCTTGACCAGGTTGAGGGCTCTCTTGGCCGCCAAAGCGGCGCCGAGGTACGCCTCGCCGGCGCGGGCCTTACATCTGAGCAGCAGGCGTTCGCTGCGTTTCTCGGCGGGCTTTTCCATCTCCTTATCGTACAACTTCATGATTTTCTCAACGGCCGCAAGTTTGGCCTCGATCGGCTTGACCACGCGGTTGTACTGGGCGGGCGGCAACTCGGCCTTCAGATCGCCCGGCGCTACCGAAGCGCCCGCTTTGGGGTCCTCGCCGGCCTTCCACGGAACGTCGGCCGCTACGGCAGCAAGAGTACCCGCGACAGCAAACACGCCAATGAGGACAGCAGGCAGGAAGCGTTTCATACGATGGCTCCTTTTTTGCGCCGCGCTGGCGGCGAACACACTCTCTCCACCTCTCCGGCGTATTATACGGTCAAATCGACGCATTGGAACAGGGAAAAACGGTCCGCTGCGCGCCGCGCCTTTTGCCGGGCGCCGGGCCCTTACCAGATGCTAAACTCTCCTAAGTTTTCCAATCCTTCGTTGAAGATGCCTTTGCCGATCTTGATGTCCCAGTCACCCTTCATGTCGCCGCCGCCCTTGCTGCCGCCCTTCTTCTTGTCTTTCATGGCTTGCTTGTACTGCTCGGCAAGTTTGATGAGAGCCTGCTTCGCTTGGGTGTTCTCGCGATCGATCGACAGCACCTTCTTGTAGTAGCCGACGGTCCGGCGCAAATCGCCGCTGGTGTGGGCGTCGAGAGCCAGTTCCAAATAGATGTCGATGGCTTTCTCTCTATTCGGCTCTTCGTACTGTTGCTTGATGGCTGCCTTGTGGCTGTCCTTCTTGACCAGGCGCAGGGCACCTTTGGCCGCAGTTGATGCCCCAAGGTAGCATGCGGCGGCCCTTTCCTTGCACTTGATGAGGAGGGCCTGGCGGCGTTTCTCCTCGGGCTTCTGCATCTCCTTTTCGTAAGGCTGCATCGCCTTCTCGGCCAGGGCGATCTGGGCCTCGATGGGTTTCATAACGCGCCTATACTGCGCGGGCGGCAGTTCGGCTTTCAGGTCGCCGGGGGCCACGGGCGCCGCCGATTCCCCGCTCCCGCCGGAAGCCTTCCATGGAATCTTCTGCCCTCGGCACACCGTCACACAACCCAGGATGAGCACGGCGATGCAGGCGCCAACCATGAAGCGTTTCATGACACTCACTCCTTTCCCGCCGCGAGCGGCGGTGCGTGCCCCACAGCCGGGGCTGCTGGTGAATTATTGCGTTCTGCAAAACTGATGTTCCAAGCGTCGGCCGCCATCTGCTACAGACCCCCACCCTTCTTCCACTTATACTTGAGGTCTTTATCGTCTTTGTCGCGATCCTTCTTCATCTTGTCCACGGCATTCTTGACGCTCTTGGCAATTCTCGCCAGCGCTTTCTTGGCGCGGGCGTTGTTCGGGTCCATCCCCAGAACCCGCTTGTAGTAGGCAACGGCCTTGCGGACATCACGTTTCTGCTGGGCCTGTGCGGCCAATTCGAGCAGAATGCCCGTAGCCTTCCGGAGGTTGGGACCCTCATAGCGGCCCTTGATCTCGCGCTTGTGCTCCTCCTTCTTGACCATCTTGGCGGCTTTCCTCGCAGCGAGCGCCGCCTGATAGTATGCCGCAGAGGCCTTCTCCTTGCACGAGATGAGAACTGCCAACCTGCGTTTCTTCTCCGGCTTCGCCATCTCCTTTTCGTAAGGCACCATGGCCCTTGCGGCCAGGGCCACTTTGGCCTCAATCGGATTAACGATCCGGTTGTACTGAGCAAGAGTCAGGTCGCCCTTGAGCGTGCCGGGCGGCCCGTCACCCCCTGCGAGAAGCACAGGCGCACCGGCCGCAACCGCAACCATCCCTATGACCGTGACAAACACAAACCGGCTCATACACTGGCTCCCGCAAGACGTGGCGGCAGCTTTCGATGCACCCGGACCCTGCACTCAGGCCGCGCACCCTATTATACTCTGCAAAACGCTGTCCAGCGAGAAAAATTGCAGTTGTCTCAGCGGATGGGTGTGGCAACGATTTCTGGCAGGGGACGATTTCCTGCGGCTTGGCCTCTGTGGTGGTTGTAGCGCCGGGGTTTATCCCCGGCGCATCCTGGCCGGTGCCGCCGCCAACGGCCGCCGGGCATAAAGCCCGGCGCTACAACCGTCTGCGCCCGCCAGAAAAACTTGCCACACCCCAGCGGATGGGTGTGGCAATCCCGCCGTGTGCCACGACGCTCTGCCCTGGGCTGTCATTCTGCTATGAGGCCGTTCCGCAAGTATCTCGTGGTTGAAACATGGTCACCCTGCGGGATGGCCATGCCACCCGCCACACGAATCGGGAGAATGCAAGTCTGTTTCGGGAGATTCAGGGGACAACGAGTCCGGGGCGCCCGGGAGTTCCGTCAGCCGATCTGACGGTTGATGAGCATCTGGCAGGCGGCTGTCAGGGCCAGGGCCAGGGCGCCCGCAAGGACGTCGTCGGCCATGATGCCCCAACCGCCGGGCAGGCGCTCCGCCTGACGGATCGGAGGCGGTTTGATGATGTCGCACACGCGGAACCAGAAAAACGCCACCGCGAGGCTCAGCCACGCCCACCGGCTCACGGGCAACCAGGCCGCCACGCCTGCAATCAGCATCCCCGCCACCTCGTCGAGCACAAACGGACGCGGGTCGTGCCGGCCGGTGCGGTTCTCGAACCACGTGCCGACTGGGATGCCGACCGCCACCGTCACCGCCGCCGCCGCACCCACAGCCCACATCGGCGTCCCCAGGTAATACGCCGCCACCAACAGCCCCGCCGCCACGAACGAGGCAAACGTCCCGCTCGGGCCCGGAATGAAGCCGATCCGGAAGAACGTCCCGGCCAGCCCCCGGATGCCTCGCAGCCGCGACCGAGCCTCGCCCTCGTCCTGCCACTGCCGCCGCAGACTCACCGGAACGTTGAAGAACAGGTTGAACACGCCGTGTTCCAGCAGTGCCCCGCTCTCGCCGAAGACCGGCACGATGCGGATGGCGCGGGTGGCCCACCGCGTGGCCATGAACCTGGCCAGCGTGGGGTAGGCCCGGACCATCTGAATGGGGAACCCCAGGTAGCCGACGTACTTCCAGTACGAGATGCAGACGGCCCAGGAATAGTTTTTCCAGTCGCGCTTCCACAGCGCCAGGCCCGTTGAATACAGCCCGCGGCAGAATGAGCCCGGCGAGATCGGCGTGACCTGCGCGCCGCCGATAATCAGGCCGGACCAGAACACCGAGCCTGTCTTCAGGTACACATAGGCCGCCAAAGGAAACGATACCAACTGCGTAATCGGAATCGTGAACAGGTGCACCACCAGACTCAGCAGGTACGTCTGGATATATGGCTCCGTGATACGGGCGAGGATGCGATCGGCCTCGTCGCCGGCAAGGATGCCCTCCGCCCTGCCCTCCTCGATCATCTCGCGCAGCCACCGCTCACGGCGCGGGCGGCTGAAGAACAACGCGAACGGACGCACGCAGATGTACCGGAACACCTCCCAGGCGTATCGCCGGTCGGTCAAAACGCGATGCGCCCCGGCCGGCAGAACCGCCAGCGTGAACCGCTGGAGCCAGAACGCCACCGGCCATCGCACGAGCGCCGTCGCCCGCCGCCCGGTCACGCGCCCCCGGCGGTGCCAGTCGATGAGAATCTCGGCCTCCCGAGCGCCAGCGCAGCGCGCCAGGTAGCCGAAACTCGCAAACATCCTGCCGACGTGCCGCCGGTACCGCGCACTGCCCCACAGGCGCTGCAAGAGGCCGCCCGCGAAAGGCACCAGGCCCACGAGGATGAACAGGACGAGGCGCACCGGCCGCCCGGCCATGCGCTCGGCCTTCTCGTCGTCCATGATGTGCCGCGCGGCATAGCCCTCGGCCCACGCACGGGCCGCGTTTCGCCGCAGCGCCGAGTCCGCGAGGACGCGAAAGCGGTG
Source organism: Planctomycetota bacterium (assembly GCA_030602705.1). Classification (GTDB taxonomy): domain Bacteria; phylum Planctomycetota; class Phycisphaerae; order FEN-1346; family FEN-1346; genus JAUVZF01. The sequence goes on along the minus strand of JAUVZF010000043.1, from coordinate 10,547 downwards.
GTTTGCCAGGTCGAGTTGCGCTCCGTGATACCGTGCCTCGGCCATCCGGAGTTCGGCGACCGCGCCGCCGAGACCCTCAAACCGCGCCGGATGCTCGTGGACGAACGCCTCGAGGCGGTCCGGGTCGCCGCGGTCGAACTGGACGAGGCGGCCGCGCACAAGACCGCGCAGAATCAGCCGCACGTCGGCCGGGCTCATCGGCAGAAATGGCAGCAGCGCCAGGCCGGCACCGAAGTCCACCGCCACCAGGCCGTCGGCTGCTCCGTCGCCGGCGCTGCGGCGCTTCAGAACGTTCGGCTGGCTCTTCATCGTCCACCATTCGTACTGGCGGGCGAGTTCCGGGGCGCCCATCTCGTGGAAGAGTTCGACCAGGCGCCGCATGAAGCCGCGCTTGGCGGCGTACTCGGTCTCGTGCTCACCGGCTTCGGCGTCGGCCGGGCGGCCGTTCGTCACGAAGAGGTGGTCGTTGACGTCCAGGCGCCAGACGCGGCCGTCGATCCACTCCAGCACCTGGCCCATGCTGCCGAGGCCGACCTCGTAGAAGGTGGCGTGCACGTCCACGACGGCTTGCTCGGAACCCAGGCGCTCGGCCGCACCCCGGCGGATCAACTTCTGCCACAGGGCTGCCGCCCTCACGGCCGACGGGTTCACCTGAAGCCCGAACGGGGCCTGGAAACCGATGCCGTACAGGACGCTGCGGAAGAGGCGGCCGAACCGCGACCACGGAACGAATATCTTGACGGCGTACGCCCGGCCGACCTCAAGCGGCGTCGGCGCATCCGCGTCGCCCTGCCACTCGAAGCGCACGAGACGGGCCCGATAGACCTGGCCGGCGAAGCCGCCGCCGACGTACGCCTCCAGTTCAAACGCCGCCCGGGCCTTCCACGCCGGCGCGACGCCCGTCAGGTCGAGTTCCAGGAGGTCGCCGACCTCGTGGCGGGTGATCCGCCGCGGGCGCAGCAGGTCGGCCGCGTCGGCCACGGCGGCCAACTGGCGACAGACCTCGCTGGAATACGCTTTCGCCACGTAGTCGCCTTCCCCGCACGTTCGGAAGAAACGCGCCGCGTACGCGCGGCGGCGGGCGCGCGTCAACGCGCGCTAACGAGGTGCGCCACTATGCCGGGCATTACCAGGACCGTCCAGCACAAAGCGCGCGTGCTGCGGCTTGGGAATTCCTGGCGCCGCCTTCTGGCCGTGTGCACGGGGCGTAGCGCCGGGGTTTATCCCCGGCGCTGCTGCGCGGGGGCTCCGGGCGTGGGGACCTCGGAAGGCTCCCGCGCAAGGCGTCGCCATGCGGCCTGTCCTCCCGGCTGCTCGCCGTGGCGAGAGGCGCCGGGCATAAAGCCCGGCGCTACAAGACCGATTGGACGACACCACTCTGGCCAGGAACAATTGCCACACCCCCCGCCCGCCCCATCCATCGGACCCCGCCCCGCCGGGGCATTAGCGAAAGCCGCGGGCCTTGGGTTGTCATTCCGAGCGGAGCGAAGCGGAGTCGAGGAATCTCACAGCGGCCGTTGCGCATGGCGTCCTTGGAGGCGAGGCAGCGCTCGGCCTCAAGCCGCACCGCGTCCGGTGCCGCTTCGGTCTTTCCCGATCCCAAGCCCCCGCTCCCTGGTCCCTGCCGTCAGTGCATCATCCGCCCTGTACCGACGCGAGACGTGCTGAATCGGACGTGAAAACTGCCGTGGCCGGCAGGTTGTTCCGCATCTGGACATTGGCCCTACGGCGCCTGGCAGCATGTGGCCGCAACGTTGCTCTTGAGCCGCGCCGTCCTCGGCGTCGGCTCGAGCGTGTTGTTGGGAGTTCCCGCCTCATCTCACTGGCAGGTGACGGTGCTGGAGCGCGGACACCTTGCCACCAGAGAATTCGATTCTAATCTCCCCGGCACCGGGAGCTGCCCCGCTCATATTGCCGTATCGGAGCGTCCAAGTGTCCGAGGTGCGCATCTCCGGATCTGGCTCCGGCAAGCCGTACCGCCCTTCGAAATCCGGGAGGCCGCTCTTGGCGATCTGAGCCAGCACGTTATCCTTGGTCATGCCGAGAGCGATCTTGGCCTGGCCTCTTTCGAAGGAGTTCACCGTGCGGAAGGCGAAGGGGGAATGTGCCGCAGGAGCAGACGATTCTGGCCTGGGCTGGAAGGAGACCGTCTTGTCCTGACATCCGACAAGTATTGCACAAGACACGAAAATCAGGCCGAGTCGCATGTGTCCCTCTTTCTGTACGCGCAACGCTGAGCGTCACGCGTTTCTGGAAGGCCGTCCGCCGCCTTTCAGAAGTCGCGTGGACGCTCTTGTTCGGCATTCCCTCCTACGCTCAGTCGGGGCTGGCGACCGGGGTTCCGCAAATGCAGCACACATACTCCTCGGGGAATAGCGCATTGCCAATTCGCTCGCACAACGCGTCCAGGGCAGGACCAAGACACACAACTATAAGAATGAGCGCGATGCCCAAAGTGAAGAGCAGCGGAACACCATGTCGGTGTGTATGGGCTTGTTATGAAGTCCTATTGATCTTCTGTATTCTCTCGGTCTTCCCCATTATTCTTCGTCAAAACCCAATCACCTTCAAAGGCTGCCTTGCCATTGATGAAGCAATACAATTTGCCTTTTGCTTCAGTTGCGGTAACCACCTTACCAATGTAGTGAAACGAAATGATATTCTCTCTCTCGGTGGCCGTCATGCCGACTTTGAGATCGCCCTTTTGTAGAATTCCGTTAAGTGCTATTTTGTTACCCATCATACCCTGTGTTTTGATTAGGAGCTTCTCTTTGGCTATTTCGAGTTCGGCGGGTAAAGTGAGATCCTTCTTTCCCTCTGCCATTTCTGGAACATGCAGTTTAAAGTCATACTTCCCGTTCTCAAGACTTTGCGGATTAGGTTTCTTTGCGGCTTGTGCATAAGCAACCAGACAAACTGCCATCAAGCCCACGAAACAGTTTGCAATTAATCTACGCATCATATTCTCCTTTCTTCATAACAATAATTAGACGGATCCGCCTAACACCCCAAATACGGTTTGGCAGGCCACATAACATGCCCCCGAAAGCGGGGGCGGTTCATAGGTAACTGGTGCAACGTCAACCTGTTGCGCCAGGTGATCATACGTAGCGCTGGATGTTAGCCTGATCCGCATAACATCCCCCCTCAAAGCCCGTCCAGCGGGCTGCGGACGCCGGTGCGTCCGCGTCGCCCTGCCACTCGAACCGGACCAGCCGCGCCCGATACACCTGCCCGGCACTCCCGCCGACGCATGATCCGGCCACCTGATGCCCGGCGCGTATAGACTACCCGAAACTGTCTGCACCCGCAAGCGCGACTTTCCAGCCCCCTGTGCTCTTGCCAAGCGGGTCTGGAGACATCATGCGTTCGCCCCGCAAGGGGCGGTTGCACAGCCCAATCGTGCCTGACGGCACGGACCGCCCGACACAGACTGGGGATGAGTCAGGTACCCGCCAACTTGACACCGCGACCCTGCCGCGATACGGTCGAAGGCGTGACTCATAGCCCGCTTCGGGGGAACGCGTGCCATCGCCCGTTGAACTCATCGTCGGACCTGCACGGAGCGGCAAAGGCCGGCGCGCTCTGGCAGCCTATCGCGACGCGCTCGCCGAGGCCGGTCCCGGCCGCGCGCTGATGCTTGTGCCGACGGCGCTGCGGCGTCGGGCGACCGAGAGCCGTCTCCTCTCTGCACAGCCGAGCGGCGTGCTCGTCCAGCCGCACGTCCTGACGCTGCCCGGCCTGGCCAACCGTCTGCTGACGGCGGCGGGCAGCCCGGTGCGCCGGATCACGCAACTCGCGCGGCGGCAGGTCATCCGGGAGTGCCTGGACGCCCTGCGCGGCAAGGACGCCGAGATGCTCGGCGACGTCCGCTCGACGCCCGGCCTGGTCGGGGCGCTCGATGAACTCTTCCGCGAGTTGAAGCAGGCCCGCGTGGAGCCCGACGCCTTCGCCCGCGCGCTTGTGGGCGGCATCCGGACGCCGCGCAACCGTCTGCTGGCCCGTCTGTACGATGCGTATCAGAAGGCCCTGCGCTCGCGCGACGTGTACGACGACGCCGGGCAGTTCTGGCACGCCGCCGCCCTGGTGGCGGGTGGCGAGTTCGGCCCGTTCGGCGAACTGGCGCTGCTGGTGGTCGACGGGTTCCAGGACTTCGCCCCCGCCCAACTCGACATGCTCCACGCCCTGTCGCGCCGCTCCCGACAGACGCTCATCACGCTGACGTGGCAGCCCGGTCGGCCGAACCTCTTCGGCGTCACCGGCCGCACGCGCCAGCGCCTGCGCGAGCGTTTCGGCAAGCGTCTGAGCGAGACCGTCCTGGACGAGCCGAGCGGTTTGCCGGCCGACCTCGAGCATGTGCGGCGGCGCCTGTTCCGCCTGACGGACCCCGCCGAGTCGCCGCAGGCCGCCGGCGCCGTGTCGGTCATCCGCGCCGCCGGCCGGACCCGCGAGGTGGAAGCCGTCGCCCGCCGCTGCGTGGACCTGGTGCGGGGCGGCTCGACCGAGCCGGCCGCCATCGCCATCCTCGCGCGGTCGCTCGAGGCGTACGCGCCGCTGGTGCGCGAGATCTTTCCGCGCTACGGGCTCGTGTTCCGCATCGAGCGCCCTCCGCCGCTGAAAGACTGCCCCGTCGTGCGGGCGGCGATGGCACTGGTGCGGCTCCAGGTGGAGGACTACTCGTTCCGGTCGGTGGCGCGTCTGCTGAAATCGAACTACTTCGTGGCCGCCGCTTTCGGCGCCCACGGCGAAACGGCCCGCGCCGCCGTCCGCCTGGCCCGCAACGCCCGCATCTTCAAGGGGCGCGACGCGTACACGGGCGGTCTCGACCACCTGCGCGGCCGCCTGGAGCGCGAGAGCGCTGCGCTCGACGACTCCGGCGACCCGGTTCTGGCGCCCGAACACAAGGCGGAGCGTACGGCCGAGATCGACCGGGCCGAAGACCTGCTCCGCCGCGTCTTCGACCGCCTGGCCCTTCCCGCCGACGCCCCGCGCCGCGCCCTGGCCGACGGTCTGCGAGAGATGATCCGCGAGGCCGGCCTCTGGAACGCCGCCCGGGCCGACCCTGTGCCCGAGCGCCGGGCGCGAGACCTCAAGGCGCTGGCCGCACTGGAAGACGTGCTGGAAGAGGTCGCCCTGCTGGACGAAGGCGGCGGGCCGAACGTGCCGCTCGGCGAGTTCCTCGACGAGGTGACGCACGGGCTGGGCCTGGCGACGATCGCGGCGGCCGAGCCGTCCGACGCGCCGGTCGTCGTGCTCGACGTCTACAACAGCCGCGCGCTCTCGTTCGAACACGTCTTCGTTGTCGGCCTGGCCGAGAAGGAGTTTCCGGGTCGCGGGCGCCGGCGCCCGTTCTTCGGCGACGCCGAGCGCGAGGACCTGCGCCGGCGCGGCGTGAACCTGGCCGACACGGGCCACGCGGCCCAGGACCAGATGCTGTTGTTCTACCTGGCGGCCACACGGCCGCGGCAGACGCTGACGCTGAGTTACGCGTGCCTCGATTCGCGCGGCCGCGCGACGCTGGCGAGCCATTATTTGGAGGAACTCAAGGGCCTGTTCGCGCCCGGTCCGGACGGCGAGCCGCTGCCCGTGACGGACGTAGGCACGCGCGACCTGGACCTGCCGCCCGAGCACATCCGGACGGAGCGAGAACTGCTGGTCCGGTCGATGGCGTCGCTGTGGGCGCCGGGCCATACGGCTCGCACGAGCGGCGGCGGGCGCATCGACGCCGACCTGGCGGTGCTGGCCGAACTTCTGGCGCGCGGGCCGGCGGCCGAGACGGCCCTGACCGGCCTCGCCGCCGAGTGGGAACGCGAGCACGGCCAAGCCTTCGGCCCGTTCGACGGGTGCCTGGATGCGGGCGCCATCCTGGAAGAACTGTGCCGCCGGTTCCCCGGCGAGACGGCGATGAGCGCCCGGCGGCTGGAGGCGTTCGGCGCGTGCCCGTTTCGGTTCTTCGCGGGCGAGGTGCTAGGCCTGCGGCCGGTGGACGAACCGTCGCCGGACCTCAGTCCGATGAACCGCGGCCTCATCTACCACGAGTTGCTGGAACGGTTCTTCACGGCCGTGGCGGCGTCGAAGACGCTCGCCGGCCGGATAACCGACGAGACTCTCGAGCGTGCGCTCGCGCTGCTTGACAAAACGGCCAAAGCCTACTTCGCGGACCTGGAGAAGGGCGTGCGGCTCGGATCGCCGGCGCTGTGGCAGGTGCAGAAGCGGAACATCCTCCACGACGTTCGCGGCCTGCTCCGGTGGCACGCCCGGAGCCTCGCCGGCTGGCGTGCGGCGTACATGGAGGTCGCGTTCGGGTGCGGCGGGCGCAAGGTCAAGCCTCCCGGCCGCGCCGAGGCCGTCATCCTCAACACGCCGCACGGCGACCTGCGGCTGCGCGGGCGGATCGACCGGATCGACCTGGCCGACGACGACGCGGGGTACCAGATCATCGATTACAAATCGGGCTCCTCGCCGCCGGGCAAGAGCGACATGGAGGCCGGCACGAGTTTTCAACTGCCGCTGTACCTGTGGGCGGCCGCCGAGATTCTAGATCGTGCGGCCAACGACCAACGGGCGGAGGCGTTCTTCCTTCCCGTTCGAGGGCCCGGCCGCAGAGGACTCCTGGCGAGCGCCGATTCCAAGGGCAACCGGAACCTCAAGTTCGACGAGGCACTGGAGCGTGCGGCCGCCTACATCCGCCGCTTCATCGAGGCGATGCGCCTCGGCCGCTACCCCGTGTACCCGCGCGCAGGGTGCCCCGGTCACTGCGATTTCAGCGGCATCTGCCGCTTCGCCCGGTGGCGGATCCAACGAAAGTGGGAAGCCAACCCCATCCCCGAACTGAAGGTCATGGCCGGCGGCGCCGAGGGCGGCGGGGAGGACGACGCATGACCCGCCTGACACAGGCCCAGCGGCGCGTCGTCACGGCCCTCGACACGAACTTCTGCGTCACCAGCGGCGCGGGCTGCGGCAAGACGCTGGTCCTGGTGGAGCGGTATATCCACTTCCTGGAGCAGGACCGCAACCTGCCGCTCGCCCGCCTGGCGGCCATCACGTTCACCGAGAACGCCGCGGCCCAGATGCGCAGCCGCATCCGAAAGGCCTGTCTCCAGCAAGTGGCGGCCGCCCGCGAGGCGAACGACAGCGTCCGTCTCCAGACGTGGCTCGGGCGGTACTGGGACGTGGACGTCGCCCCGGTCAACACGATTCACGGGTTCTGCGCGGCGCTGCTTCGGCGGTGGCCCATCGAGGCGGGCGTGGACCCGCAGTTCACGGTCCTCGACGAGACCGAAGCCGCTTTCCTGCGGATGGACGTCGTGGCAGCCACCGTGGAGGAACTGCTCGCCGCAGAGGACGCCGACCTGCTGACCGTGCTGGAGCACTTCAATCTCGATGAAGCCCGCGACATTCTCCAGACGGTCATCGGCGAGAAGCGCGAAGTCCTCCGCCGCGTGGCGGGGCACGTCATGGCCAAGGGCGACGAGGAGATCCTCGCGGGGCTCAACAAGGCGATCGCCGAGCACGTCATGGCGGCAGTCCAGCCTCTCGTTGATTCTGCGGCGATTCGCGACGCCCTCGCCACCCTCAAGCGCCTGGCCGGACAGCCAACCGACAAACTCGAGGCCATTCGGCAAGAGGCCGTGACGCAGGTTGAACACCTCCGCCGCGCCCGCACGGCAGACTTGGCGGCCCAAGCGGCCAACCGCATCGCCAAGCGAATCAAGGTGAACTGCGGCAGCGCAAAACTCTGGCCGTCGCCGGAATCCCTCAAGGAGGCCAAAAGCGCGCTGAAAACACTGCGGGAGCCTTTCAGGGAGATCGTCAAGGGCCTCCCGACGTTCGACGAGCCGACGGAGCGCCGGCACCTGGCCCTGGCGCGGGCATTCTATCGCACCGCCCGCCGCACCATCGACGCGTACCAGGCGGCCAAGCGCGAGCGGTCGGCCCTGGACTTCGAGGACCTCCAGATCCGCACGCGGGACCTCCTGCGCAGCGACCAGCGTGTCCGCCGGCGGTGCCGCGCGCAGTTCCGCGCCATCCTGGTCGACGAACTCCAGGACACCAACCTGCTCCAGTTCGAGATCGTGGACCTGCTGACGTCCGGGGCGCGCGGGCGGCGGAAGGAGGCGCCCCTGCGGCCGGGGGCGCTGTTCGGCGTCGGTGACCCCAAGCAATCGATCTACCGCTTTCGCGGCGCCGAGGTGGAGGTCTTCCAGCGGGCCACCGGCCGCGTCCCCGCCGCCGGCAGGAGGAGCCTCTCGGAGAGTTTCCGGCTGCACCCCGGCACGGCCGGCCTGGTCAACCATCTCTTCGGCCCGCTTATGGGCGAAGCATACGAGGCGATTGAGGGCCGCCGCACGCAGGTCAACGACCACGTCGCCGAACTCATCCACATCATCAACCCCGACGAGCCGAAGGGGTTCCGCGCCGACGAGGGGCACGCCCAGGAGGCGCGGGCGCTGGCGGCACGGCTCGAGAGAATCGTCAAGACGGGCAGCGTCAAGGTCTGGGACGCCGGCCGGAAGTCAGGCCGCCCCGTCCGGTACGGCGACATCGCGATCCTTCTTCGCCGCACGACGCATCTGCACGTGTACGAGGAGGCGCTGGAGCGCCGGGGCGTGCCGTACTACGTCGTCGCCGGTCGCGGGTTCTACAAGCAGCAGGAGGTGCTGGACGTGATTCACCTGCTGCGCGTGCTGGACGATCCGGCCGACGATCTGCACCTGGCGGGCGTGCTGCGGTCGCCGCTGTTTGCCGTCAGCGACGAGGGCCTGTATCAACTGAGCCGGCTCGGGCGGTCGCTTCACGGTTCGCTGCCGGCGGCGGCCGAGGCCGAAGGGTTCCACCCGGAGGACCGTCGCGGCCTCTGCCGCGCGGCGCGCCTTCTGCCGGCATGGACCGCCGAGAAGGATCGGCTGGGCCTGGCGGCGCTCGTGGACCGCGTGACGTTCGCGTCGGGGTACGCTGCGGCAACCGTCGGACGGTTCGGCGGCGCCAGGGCGTATGCGAACCTGCGTCAGATGGTGGAACTGGCGCGGCAGTTCGAGCGGCACGGCCTGTCGGCCCCCGGCGATTACGTGGACTACGTCACCGACTTCATGCAGAGCGAAATGCGGGCCGAGCAGGCCGCCGTCGAGGCCGCCGAGGGCGACACCGTCCGCCTTATGACCATCCACAAGGCCAAGGGGTTGGAGTTCCCGGTGGTGGCCCTTCCGGACCTGGGCTACGGCCCGCGCGGTCCCCAGGCCAAATGGTTCACCCACCCGGCAACGGGCGTGGCCGTCCGTATGCGCGAGGAGGAGGACGAAAGCGGCGGCGCGGACGAGGGCCCGCATCGGCCGCCGGAGAAAACCGCCAACAAACCCACATCCGGCGCGCTCGCCCTGGCCCGCCGCGCAGAAACCGAGGCCGAACAGGACGAATCGCACCGGCTCCTGTACGTCGCGATGACCCGGGCACAAGATTACCTGATATTCGCCGGCCACCAGCAGTATCGTGAGCCGCGCCATTCGTGGCTCCACGCCGTGCTCAACGGCCTCGGCGCAACGCGCGACCCGGGAGATCGGACCGTCCGGCTGCCGGCGGGGGGAACCGTGCGGACAAGCGTCCGTCCCCCGCTCAGTTGGCGGCCGGGCCGCGGCGCCCGGCGAGGCGGTCCGCGAGACATCTTCGCCGCCGGCCGCGTCTGCTGGGACCGCCTGCGAGATCGCGCCCAGTCGGCGCCCCGTCGGCCGGTCGAGCAGGCGCTGCGGCAGGCGACTGCCGCGCCCCAGGCGCCGCGTCCTCCCGCGCGTATCGCCGCAACGGCGCTGGCCGACTACGTGCGGTGCCCGCGTCTGTACTGGTGGGCGCACGTGCTCGGTGTCCGGCGTCCGGAACCCGCGCCGCCGGCGTTAGACGGCGGCCTTGCGGCGGGCGAATCGGGCCTGTCGCCGCAGCAATGGGGCACCGTGAGCCATCGCGCGATGGAACTCGCGCAGGCGTCCGACGGCGCGGCCGTCCGGGCCGCGGCTGAGCAGGCGCTTCGCGAGGTCGCGCTTGCTGAAAGCGCACGCGGCAAACTGAGCGACCGCCTTGTTGCGACTATCTCGGCGTTCTGGGACAGCGCGGTCGGGCGTCGTGTTGCGTCGGCGCGGCAGGTGCTGCGCGAGATACCGTTTGTCCTGGCGTTTGAGGGCACGGAGATTCGCGGCACGATCGACCTGGCGCTGGAGGGACCGGAGGGGGCGTGGGAGATCGTGGACTACAAGTCGTCGGTGCCGTCGCCCGACAGCGCCGAGGAGGCCGCAGCGCGGTTCGACCTCCAGTTGGGTCTCTACGCCTTGGCCGTCGGCCGATGGCTCGGCCGCGACGTGGTGCGGCGGTCGGTGTATTTCCTGGGATCGGCCGTTGCGGTCGAGCGCGAGATCTCGGCGGCAGACCTGGAGCGCGCCGCCGCAAACGCAAGAGAAGCGCTGGCGGGAATTGCCGCCGCCACGTATGATTCTAAAGACCCGCACGTGTGCCGGCACTGCCGATACCTGGACGTTTGCGATAACGGTTCCGCACGAGAACCA
>JAUVZF010000094.1 GCA_030602705.1 Planctomycetota bacterium | reverse complement strand
GGCATTTGGCATTCGGCATTGGCCCTGCGAGTACGCGCTCCCCTTCGGGTCGCGGCTAAAAGGGTTGTAGCACGCCGGCCTGTTATTCGTTGCTTTTCAATCCGCAATCCGCAATCCGAAATCCGCAATTGCCTTTGCCCCATTCCCCATTCCCCATTCCCTGCCGTTTAGTTAGAACTCTAACAAAATCCTCGCCCCTCCCTCCATTTTGTTAGAACTCTAACAACTTTTTGGCCTCTGCGGCGCCGCGCTCGCCGGTTGCCTTTCGGCCTTGGTGACTTACATCAATTTCGCCCCCTCAAAAACCCCTCAAAAACGGAACAAAACGGAACAAAAACGGACAAAAACGGACACATAAATCGCAAAAACGGATCAAAAACCAGCGCGTTTTGCCTTACCTATCTTAACATTTGGGCCCAAATCGCCCCTCACGGCCTAGAATCAAGGCTCCGAGCCAAAAAAAACGCGCATTTGCCCGTTTCGGCAAGGGCAAAATTGACGTAAGTCTTATAGAGCGCGCGGCATGTGTGGGGCGCATGACTGCGAAATCGGGACGCCGTTCACTCGGCATGCGAGTCCGGGGGGCCTTCGGAGAGGTGACGGATGGCCTCCTCGACGGTCGGATACAGATCGAACAGCCGGTCCAGGTGCGATACACGCAGCAGCGTCGCCACCGCGCTGTGCAGGTTGGCGAAGGCGATGTGCCCGCCGCAGGCCTTATAATGGTGGTGCACCCGCACGAGGGCCGCCAGGCCCCAACTTGAGGCGTACGCCAGACGCTCCAGGTCCAGGACGACCTGCGGCGTGCCGTGCTGGAGCAGGTTCTCCATTTTCTCGGTGAACCCGTCGCTGTTCGAGTGGTCGAGGCCGCCGTCGAGGGCCAGGATGGTGATTCCTTCGACGTCGCACGGACGCTCGTGGATTTCCATGGCCATCCTCTTGTTGCCGAGTGCGAACCGCCCCCAATCGTATCGCCGAGGGCGAACGTGTCAACGCGAATCCGCCGCGGCGGCTAACCGGTTTCGGTGCGCTTCCGGGCCTTGTGCCGGTTCATCTTACCAAGGGCGCGTAGGCAGCGGCGCGGTATTTCCATGACATGCGCAGTTGCCGGCCGTAAAATAGTGGTAGGCCCCAAGACCGGGGCCGGGAGAGTTGCCCGCATGAAACGTTTCGCCCTCATTCTGTTGGCGTCGGCGATGGCGTCTGTTGCCGCGGCGGCCGAGGTGCGGCCGGTCGGCCGCGAGCAGGCCCTCGCGCAACTCGATTTCCGCGAGGTCATCCGGTCGGCCAAGGACCGGGTCTTCCCGGCGGTCGTCTACATCAAGGTCCTCCAGGAGAGCCACGAATCCGGCAAGAAGATCAGCCGCGAGGTGGCCGGCAGCGGCGTCATCATCTCCCCGGAAGGCGAAGTCCTCACCAACTGGCACGTGGTGCACAAGGCCGTCGAGGTCCGGTGCCTGCTGTACGACGGCCGGGCCTTCAGCGCCAAGGTCGTCGGCACGGACAAGGACACGGACCTGGCGCTCGTGAAACTCGAGATTCCGGCCGACACCGAGACCATCCCGCACGCCGAACTGGGCAACTCAAGCGTTCTGAAGGAGGGCGACTTCGTCATGGCGATGGGCGCGCCGTGGGGCATGTCGCGAAGCGTCTCGATCGGCATCGTCTCGTGCGTGCGCCGGTTCCTGCCCGGGAACAGCGAGTACAGCCTGTGGATTCAGACCGACGCCGCCATCAGCCCCGGTAACTCGGGCGGCCCGCTCGTCAACACCGACGGCCAGGTGGTCGGCATCAACACGCGGGGCATACTCTTCGGCGGCGCCATGGGGTTCGCCGTGCCGTCGGAGACGATCCGGCACATCGTGGACCAGATTCGCGAGTCGGGCAGGGTGAACTGGTCGTGGACGGGGCTGCAACTCCAGGCGCTCCGAGATTTCGGGCGCAACATCTACTTCGAAGGCAAAGAGGGCGTGATCGTCGCCGAGACCGATCCCGACAGCCCCGCCCGCAAAGCGGGCCTGCTGGCGCGCGACCGTATCCTGAAGATCGACGGCCAGGCCGTGGCCGCCCTGACCGAAGAAGACCTGCCGGCCGTCCGGCGGCAGATCGGCCTGCTGCCGAAGAACAAGCCCGTCCGGGTGGACTTCCTCCGCGGCGGCAAGGCGATGAGCGTCCGCCTGGTGTCCCGCGAAAAGGGCAAGGTCGAGGGCGACCAACTCGATTGCCCGCGGTGGGACTTCACCGTCCGCGAGATCAACAAGTTCGACACGCCCGAACTGTATTTTCACCGCAACAAGGGGGTGTTCATCTATGGCGTCAAGCAGCCGGGCAACGCCGCCGCCGCCGGCCTGCGCCGCCTGGACATTCTCCTGAAAATCGACGGCAAGGACGTCGCGACGCTCGATGCCGTGAAGAAACTGCACAAGGCCGCACTCGAGACCATCGACACACGGCACCGGATCATCGTGACCGTCCTTCGCAACGGCCTCGTGCGGCAGGCGGTGCTGGATTATCTGAGGGACTTTGAGAAGGACTAACGGCCGTCACTGGTCACTTGTCACTGGTCACTTGTGAAGGATGGGACATGCGGGTCCGGCTTTTCTTCGCGGTTGCAGTTCTTCTTGTGGTGGCGGGGTGCGGCCCCACGAGGACGGCGGTCGAGAAGCAGGCGGCGGTGGCGGATGCCCTGGCGCCGTCGCTGGTGCGCGTCCAGTACACGCTCCGCTACGACAAGGGCGACGAGCCGGACGCCGGCACCATGGAACTCAAAGAGGAGCGGCCATGGGCGATGGGCGGTTTTCTCGTTGCCCCTGACGAGGTGGTGGCGCCCGACCCGCAGGTGCATCCGCGGTTCATCGAGCGCATTACCGTGCGGCTGGGCGATGACGTGGTGCCTGCGCGGCTCGCGGGATGGGGCAAGCGGCACAACGCGGTCCGGATTCGCCTCGATGCGCCGCTTGAAGCGGGGGTGCCGCTCGCCTTTGACGCCTCCCAAAAACCGCCGTATCTGGGCGTCACGTACGCCGAGAGAGGCGCGACGTGGCGGACAACGGTCAAGCCGTTTGAGCCGCCGGTGTCGATCAGTGAGACCGGCAGGCGGTACCGGCCCACTTTGCGGAGTGTCCTGGTCGTGGATGCGGAGGGAACGCCGGTCGGCCTGTCCGTCAACGGCGAGATTCCGGTCGACGATTCCTGGAAAGGATCGCCGCTCGACTGGCCGTTCTACACGACCGATGAGCGGACCCGGATGCTCGCGGACACCAAGAAGCGATGCGAACGGGCCCTGCCGCGCGTCACGTTCCACCTCCGCAGCCCCAAGCGCGTGGCGGGCGGCCGATACGGCGGGCGATACGGCGGGCGCGACGAGATCGACACCGCGACCGAGATCCACGCCACCGGCCTACTGCTTGAGGGCGGGCGGATCCTTGTGTTCGCCGAACTCAAGCCCAAGGTGACGGCGAGGCTGGAGAGTATAGCGGTGCATGCGCCGGGCGGCAAGACGGTGCCGGCGAAGTTCGTCGGCTCACTGGCCACCTACGGGTGCCTGGTGGCCGAACTCGAAAAGCCGCTCGTTGGGGCGGTAGCGCTGTCGGAGGCGCCGGTCCGCGACGTGCGGCAAGAACTGTTGCTGATGATCGACATCCGTCAGCACGGCGAGAACCGCACGGCGTATTTCAACCACGGGCGTTTCGACCGGTTGAACCTCGGCTGGCGAGGCCAGTTGTACCTGGACTCGCTGGATCGCGACCAACGCGTTTTCGCCTTCGACCCGGCGGGCTCGCTGGTGGCGATGCCGCTGCCGAGGCGACAGAAGGTGGCGGTCGAGCGGCGCTGGTCGTCGGTCCGCCCGAGGCTGGTGCCGGTGGCGCGGGTTCGGAACATCCTGGCGAACCTTGCGAAACACACCGACCCCAGCAACGTGCCGCTGAGCGAGGCCACCGAGCAGCGGCTGGCGTGGCTCGGGGTGATCCTTCAGCCCCTCGGCCGCGACCTCGCCCGCGCCAACGGCGTGGCCCAGTGGACGAACGACGGCGATAGCGGCGCGATCGTTTCCTACGTGTATCCGGACTCACCCGCCGCGAAGGCAGGCGTGGCGGCGGGCATCATTCTGCTCAGGCTCCGGGCCGAGGGACAGGTCGAGCCGCTGGAGGTCCAACTCCAGGACCATTACGATCGCGGGCCGTTCCCGTGGGACCGGATGGACGAGATGCCGGAGACGTATTACGACCGCATCCCCCCGCCGTGGCAGTCGGCCGAGAACAGTTTTACGCGGGCGCTGACGGACCTGGGATTCGGCAGGCGATACCAGGCGGAGTTCTTCATCGACGGCCGCATCGTCACGAAACGGTTCGAGGTGACGCCGATGCCGACGCACTACGAGTCGGCCGGGCGGCACAAGGCCGCGGCGCTCGGCCTGACGGTGCGGGACCTGACGTACGAGGTCCGCCGGTACTTCCAAAAGGCGGAGGGGGAGCCGGGCATCATCGTCTCGAAGGTGGAGCCGGGCAGCAAAGCGTCGGTGGCGGGCATCAAGCCGTACGAGATCGTCACGCACGTCAACGCTCGGCCGGTGGCCGACGTCAAAGCATTCGCCAAGGCGGTGGCCACTGCCGGCGACGAACTGCGCCTCTCGGTCAAACGGATGATGCAGGGCCGCGTCGTGAAGATGAGGATGACGCCCGAATCCGAGCCGCGACCGTAAGGGAGCGCGGGCCCCAGGTCCGAGCCGCGACCGTAAGGGAGCGGGCGCTAGGCGCGCCGGTGCGGCTGGTAGACGCAGAACGGCTCTTCGGCGAGGTAGTCGCCGGTCATCGCAAATGCGCGTGCGCGGCAGCCGCCGCAGATGCGCCGGTACTCGCAGATGCCGCACTTGCCGCCGTAGGCGTCCACGTTGCGCACCTGAAGGAAGACCTCCGACGTCTCCCAGATCTTCTTGAAGTCGAAGTTCTCCTTCTTCAGGTCGCCGCATTCGGTCTCCAGGAAGCCGCAGATCTGGACCACCCCGACGTGCGAGATGAAGGCGAACGCCTTGCCGCCGAGGCATCCGCCGGCGCCGCGGGCATTGGGGTTCCGCTGTCTGAGGATTCGCGCGTAGTGCGGGGCGCAGGTGACGCGGATGGCGATGTCGGACTCCCCCTGCTGCTCGGCGAGCCACTCGAGGGTCTGCTCGTACTGGCGGGGCGAGATCTCCTGGCCGGCGAGTTCCTTGCCGCGGCCGGTCGGGACGAGCAGGAACGGGTTGAAGACGGAGGCTCCAAGGCGGACGGCCAGGTCGCGGATGGCTTCGATCTCGCGGCGGTTGTGGCGTGTGATCGTGGTATTGATCTGGAAATCGAGGCCGCCGCGCTTGGCCGCCTCGGTGGCCTTGATGGCCGAGGCAAACGCACCGGCGACGCCGCGAAACGCGTCGTGCGCCTCGGCGGTGGCCCCGTCGATCGAGATGGAGATGCAGCGGATGCCCGATGCCTTCATCCGGGCGACGGCCTCGTCATCGACCATTATGCCGCACGGCGCCATGACGACGCGAAGGCCGAGGCTGTCGGCGCAGGCGGCCAGTTGGTAGATGTCGTCGCGGAGCATGGGTTCGCCGCCCGTCAGGATGATGGTGGGCCGGGAGAAGGATGCGATGTTTTCAAGCAGCCGCACCCCTTGGTCGGTGGTGAGTTCGCCCTCGTACGGCTGGTTCCGTGCGGCCGCGCGGCAGTGCTTGCACGCCAGCGGGCAGGAGCGCGTAACCTCCCACGCGATGAGGCGGGGGAGAAAGGCGTGCGTGTCGGTGTTGTGTTGATCTCGGTTCATGCGGCCGATCCTGTAAACGCGCGTAGCATAACCACGCGCCACAGCGCCATCTGCCGGGTGGCACGGCAGCGGCGAAGACGCGGCCGTGAGCCGGGTCGCGACGAGCAGCACACGGTCACGCTGCGCGTGGCCGTGCCACCCGGCCGTTTGGGCTTCGTCACTGGTCATTCGTGATGGCGATCTCTTCGTCGGTCAGGTAGCACGCCGGGTCGGGCGCCCAGAGGTCGCCGGTGGCGGCCTCGGCCCGGACGCGGAAGTTCCCGCCGCACACGTCCAGGTAGCGGCACGTGGCGCAGCGGCCCTTGACGTGCGGCCGCTTGTCCTTGAGTTTGGCCATGAGCGGGTTCGAGAGGTCGGTCCAGATTTCGGAGAAGGGGCGCCTGCGGACGTTGCCGAACGAGACGTGCCGCCAGAACTGGTCGGCGTGGACGGAGCCGTCCCAACTGATGCATCCGATGCCGTGCCCGGACGAGTTGCCGCGGTTCATCTCCAGCAGTTGCTTGACCTCGTGGGCCCGGGGGCTTCGTTCGCGGACCATGCGCGCATACAGATACGGTCCGTCGGCGTGGTTATCGACCGTGAGGACCTCGGGCGCGTGGCCGGCGGCGTGCAGTTCGGCCGTGCGGTCGATGATCCTGTCGACGACGCGGCGGGTGGCCTGGTGGTCGAGGTCCTCGTCCATCAGCGATGTGCCGCGCCCGGCGTAAACGAGGTGGTAGAAACAGATGCGCGGGATGCCCTCATCGCGCAGCAGATCGAAGATGCCGTCGATCTCGGCGGCGTTGCGTTTGGTGATCGTGAAGCGCAGACCGACCTTGATGCCAGCCGCCATGCAGTTGCGGATGCCGGCCATCGCGCGGTCGAACGCGCCGGCGACGCCGCGGAACTTGTCGTTCACCTCACGCATGCCGTCGAGCGAGACGCCGACGTAACTTAAGCCCGCCGTCTTGAGCCGCGCGGCCACACCAGCGTCGATGAGTGTGCCGTTGGTCGAGATGACGGCCCGCATGCCGAGGGCGACCGCCTTTTCGAGAAGCGTCATGAGATCCGGCCGCATGAGCGGCTCGCCGCCCGAGAACAGGACGACCGGCACGCCGAATGCGGCGAGGTCTTCGAGCATCCGGACGGCCTCATCGGTCGAGAGTTCGCCGTCGTACTTGCGATTCTCGGAGCGGCTGTAGCAGTGAACGCACTTCAGGTTGCAGCGGCGCGTGCAGTTCCAGACGACGACGGGTTTCTTGTCGGCCGAGAACTGGAGGAGGTGGCTCGGCAGCCGCCCCGTCTCGGCGCCGTAACGAAGCACGTCGCTCGGTTCAACCGTGCCACAATAGAGTTTTGAGATTCCGATCATGGCTCTTCCAGTTGAAATCTGAGATCTGAAATCTCAAATGTGAATCTCGCATCTGAAATCTCAAATCTGAGATCTCAAATCTCAGATTGCCTGCCCCCAAGTGCCATTATTCGTTCGCCGGCGCTGCTTGTGTAAACGCGCCGGGCGAGCCCGGCGGCTAACCAGGCTGCTCGTCCTCCAGCGCGTCGAGGTCGAACAGTCGCCGCACCAGGTCCACCGCCGCAAGGCGTTCGCTGGGCGCGGCGTCGGCCGAGAGTTCCTTCAGCAGCGCGAGCGGCGTGTGGAGAATCTGCTTGCACATGGCCTGGGTGAACTGCTCCAGTTGCGTGCGGTCGGCCTGGGAGAACTGCTTGCCGTACCGGTCAATGTGCTTCTTCTGAATCGTTGCGAGGTGTTGCTGGAGCAAGCGGATGGTCGGTGCCGCCTGGCGCGACGCGAGCCATCGGCCGAACCGCCCGACCTCGTACTCGACGATCGCCTCGGCCTTGGGGATGTCCTGCCGCCGGCGCTCCAGGTTCCGCCGGACCAGCCGGTCGAGGTCGTCGATGTTGTAGAGGTACACGTTGTCCAGGCTGCCCAGCCTCGCGTCCACGTCGCGCGGCACGGCGATGTCGATGATTAGCACGGCGCCGCGCCGCGTGCGAAGCACCTCGGCAAGGTCGGGCCACGTCAGCACGGCCTGGCCGGCGGCGGTGGACGTGATGACGAGGTCGACCTTGGCGATTGTCTCGGGGATGGCGTCGAGGCCGACGGCTTCGGCGGCGGCTCGCTCGGTCGCGGCTCGGCCGATCGTCTCGTGGGCGAGGTCGTAGGCGAGTTGCTGTGCGCGATGGAGCGTGCGGTTGGCGACGATGAGGTGGTCGGCTCCCGATGCGAGTAGCGCCCGCGCCGCCGCCTCGGCCGTCTGCCCCGCGCCGACCAGCAGGACGGTCTTGCCTTCGAGGCTCGAGAAGATGTGCCGGGCCAGGTCCACCGCCGCCGCCGCCACGCTCGCGGAGCCTGCGCCCAGGTCCGTCTCGGTCCGCACGCGTTTGCCGACGCGAAACGCCCAGTGCGTCAGTTTGTTGAGCAGGGCGGAGGTGGTGCGGGCCTCGACGGCCAGGTGGTAGGCGTCTTTGACCTGGCCGAGGATCTCGTGTTCGCCCACGATCTGGCTCTCGAGCGATGCCGCCACCCGAAACAGGTGCCGCACGGCATCCGCATCGTCGCGGCGATAGAAGATGTCCGCTCCGGCCGCCGGCCGCACGCCCTTGACCCGCGCAACGTGGTCGAGGAAGTAGGCCAGGGGATCGGCCTCCGTGCGCGGGACGAAGTAGACTTCCGTCCGGTTGCATGTCGAGAGGAGCAGCGCCTCGTCGAAAACGTTCTCGGCGCGTATCCCGGCCAGGACCCGGGCCGCCTCATCGGAGGCCAGCGCCAACCCTTCGCGCACCTCGACCGGGGCGGTTTGGTGACTTATGCCGATGACTGACAACTCGGCCATACCAGCCTTTCAACGGCAGCGCGCCGGGCCCATACGGGTCCGTACTGGGACAAGCCCGGCCGCCTCGGGCAACTCACGACAGCAGGCCGCTGACCGTCAGCAGGGCCATGACCACGATGAAACCGGCCACGGCAATGGTGCTTATCCGTGACGCCGGCCACTTGCCGAGCCAGCGGCCCAAGATCGCCACCGCGTACACCACCCACGCCACCGAGCCGGCGATGATCTTGCTGATGACCTTGGCTGTCATCTCGCCGTCGCCGTCGCCGAGCAGCAGCGGCGCAACGGCAATCGCGACCGTCATGGCCACGAAGCCCGTCAGCAGGGCGTGCCACGCCATCGGCCCAAGCACGTCGAGCGGCGGCAGGCGGTCGAACAGGACGCCGAACCGGTGCCGACGCAGGCCACGATGTTCCAGCAGATACAGCAGCCCGTACACGCCCGCGAACGCCAGGGCCGTGTACGCCACCAGCGCCGGCACGACGTGCAGCCGGGCCCACATTCCCACGGCGCCCGGCGAGACCTCGGACGGCTCGGCTACCCGTCCCGCCAGGAGCATCGACGAGGTGTACTGGAACAGGAACGCCAGCAGCAGGACGAACACCCCGGTGCGGCGGTCGCGGCTGGCCAGTTCGACCCAGGCGTACACGCCTGCCGTCGCCAGCGCAAGGACCGACGCGGTCTCCCACGCATTCGTCACGGGCAGATAGCCGATGTGCACGCCGCGCAGCACCAGAAACGCCAGGTGCGCCGCGACCACGACCAGGAGCCACGGCGAGCGCGCGTCGGTCCGCATCCGCAGGAAGAACGTGGCCCCGTAATCCACCAGCAGCACCAGGTAAAGCAGCGGCAGCAACCAGTTGCCGATCGCCAGCAGGTCGGCCATGGCATTTCCCTTCGGCAAGTAATAGCCCCACGGTGGCGGCTCGCATTAGACGTGCGGGCCGCTCTTGCGGAATTATACCCCGGCCGGGGCCGCAGAATAAGGTGTTTCTGCAGGTCGAGGTTGTCCTGGCCCGCGCGGTACGCTAAGATGACTCGGCCGGCGCCGGTAAACGTTTAGCCTCCACAGCGCCATCTGGAGGGTGCCACCCCGCCAAGAGGGTGGCACGGCAGCGGCGAAGCCGCGGCCGTGGGTCGCGCCGCGCGTGGCCGTGGGTCGCGCCGCGCAGAGGAGCACACGGTCACGCTGCGCGTGGCCGTGCCACCCCGCTAAACACGCGCCGGCGGCGGGCCGGAATGGGGACCTGGATGCGGACGTTGCGGCGAATCATCCTGTGGGTGGTGCTGGCGGCTATTGCGCTGCTGGCGGTCCTGTCGATCGTCGGGGCGCTTCGTGGCGCCGACCGGGCCAAGGACCTGTTCAACTCCGCTCCACTCGTCGTGTACTGGTTCGTGCTGGCGGCGCTGCTGGCGGCGGGATTCGTCTTCTTCAAGCGTCTGATCCGCTCGCCGGCCGCGCTGGGGATACATCTGGGGTCGCTGCTGGTCCTAACGGGTGCGATGTGGGGGTCCGAGACGGGCCACGACGTGCGACGGGCCCTCTTCGACAGCAAGAAAGTGCCCGGCGGATACATGGTCATCTACGAGGGCCGCCGCGAGAACCGCATCCTCGAGCACAAAACCATGGCGCCCATTGTCGAACTACCCTTCGACGTGCACCTGAACGACTTCTGGATTGAGTATTATCCGTCGAAGCAGAAGACGTGGAGCCTCCTCGTCGCGGCGCCCGTCCGCGACGGCGCCGGCCACGTGCTTGAGGAGCGGCAGGTTGATGTCCCCTGGACCGTCGGCCAGCCGGCCGACGTGCCGCTGACGCAGGCGCGTCTGACGGTGCTCCAGTACCTGGAGCATGCCGCGCCGACGTTCGACGAAGGGGCCGTCCCCGTCATCGAGATTTCGCTCGCCGACGGCAAGAAGGTGACGCTGCCCGCCCGCGCGGGCGCCGAGACCGACCTTGCGGACCCGAAGATGAAGGTCCGCGTGATACAGGTCTTCGAGAATATGAGACTGCGCGGCGCGGGCGAGGAACGCGAGATCGTGGACCTGCCCGACGAAGGAACCAACCCGGCCGTCCTCGTGCGCCTGGTGGAACCCGACGGCACGACCCACAAACGGTACCTCATGGCGCTGGTGCCGATGCACGGGTACCGCGATCCCGGCCCGCCGATGGCGTACGTCTTTCCGGAACCGACCGGCGCGCGGGCCGATCCGTCGAGTCCCGTCCCGGCGATGGAAGTGCTCGTGGCGTGCGATGGCCGCGAACTGCGGCACTGGTTCCTGCCGGCCGAGGACGACCCCTACGTGAGCGTGGATCTGGCGCCGCTGCTTTCGGGCAAGGACGAGCCGGCGCACGGCGACGCAAGGACCGAACTTTGTCTCGTCAAGCCGGTCGGCCCCATCCGCGATTACTTCAGCGAGTTGAGCATCCTGGAGAACGGCAAGCAGGTGGCCGCAAAGGTCATCGAAGTCAACGACCCGCTGCACTGGGGCGGGTATCACTTTTACCAGGCCGATTACGACAAGCAGGCCGGCCGGTACACCGTGTTGAGCGTGACGTCGGACTCAGGGCTACTGGCCGTCTGGCTAGGCTTCACGCTGCTGGTGGCGGCCACGTTCTGGCGGTTCTGGGGCGAGGTGGTGATCGGATACGTCACGCAACGCCCCTCGCTCGCCGAAGTAGACGTAGCCTAGCCGCGAGCGTAAGCGAGCGGACGCTCGCCGAAGTAGACGGAACCTAGCCGCGAGCGTAAGCGAGCGGACGCTCGCCGAAGTAGACGGAGCCTAGCCGCGAGCGTAAGCGAGCGGACGCTCGCCGAAGTAGACGGAGCCTAGCCGCGAGCGTAAGCGAGCGGACGATCTCTCGGAGAACCAAGAGCGACACATGGCCATCAAGTGGACCATCCTGGGCCTGGCGATCTACGCGACGATGGGTCTGTACCTCGTCGCGGCGGTCCTGTTTCTGGCGCGAGTCAGGCGGGTCGGCTACGCCGTGTACGGCGTCGGGTGCGCGATGGCGGTGGCGGCGTGGGTGTACCGTTGGCTGGAGACGGGTCACGTGCCGCTTCAGAACCTGTTCGAGGTGTTCCTGACGCTGGGGATGTTGGTGCTGCCGGTCACGCTGTTCTGCCGGCGGTTCCTCGGCGTGGGCGGGGAGGCGGCCGACGCGGTCATCGGCATCGTCATCCTGTTTGCGGCGGGGTTCGTCTTCAACGCCGAGCCGAAGATGCTCGTGCCCGCGCTTCAGAGTTCGCTGTTCGTGCCGCACGTAGCGGCGTACATGCTGGCGTACGCCATCATGGCGAAGGCAGCGGTTCCGGCGTTTTGGGGCTTGGTCGGCTTCGGCCCGCCGCGCGAGGACGGGCTTGTGGATTGGGAGTCGGCCACGTACCGGATGGTCTCGCTCGGCTTCCCGCTGCTGACGCTCGGCCTGGTGCTTGGGGCGGTGTGGGGCAAGATCGCCTGGGGCGATTACTGGAACTGGGACCCCAAGGAACTGGCGTCGCTGGCCTCGTGGCTCGTGTTTCTGGCGTACCTGCACGTGCGGTACATGTACGGCAAGCGGTTCCCCCGCCTCAACTGCGCCCTGGTCGTCTTGGGCGCGGTGGCGATTGTGCTGACGCTTCTGTGGGTGAACCTCGCCCGCATCTTCGGCGGCGGGCTGCATTCCTACGCGTAGTGAGATACAGACCGTTCGAGCCCGGCACGCGCGGCATCCTCCACGGGGACGTTATCTGCCGCTTCACCGCGGGATGCTGCGCGCCGCCGGGTCAAGAACGTTGCCAGTGGCCTGCATCTGCTGCCACGTCCGGCGGCCGCGCGGCGTCACGAGCGCCCACGGATCCTGCTCGAGGGCTTTGAGCGTGATGTCGCGGAGCATTCGCGCGCGGCACAAGCGGACGGGGGCTGCGCCGATGCGTGTCACGGTCTCGGCGGCCGCGCTGATGTAGCGGCCTTCGAGCCGACCGAGTTCACGCTGGACGTGAAAGACGTGCAGCCGCGTCTCGGCCAGCGTCCCTCCCTCGGGCGTGCGGATGGGTATGCGGCAGACCTCCGGGTGCTCAACATAAGGCAGGCCCGCGAGTTGCTCGAACCCGTGCATCGCGGTGCTGGCCTCGTGGCCGACGCCCAAGAGGAGGATGCGGCCGTCGTCGCGCTGCGCGATTCTTTCGTACGGCGAGCCGCGGCCGCATGCGGCGCTCGTGTGATGGTCCGCCACGAGTTCCACCGCCAGCGGCCCGGCGGCAGCAACGCTGTGCGACGGATGCCAACTGCGGATTACATCCGGTTGGCGACGGAACGTCTCGGGGATGCGGCCGGCCCAGGTGGGCGTCTCGGCTACGTCGAAGACGGGGTGCTCGCGGTCGATCCGTCCCTGGCGGGCGGCGCGGACGTGGGCCGCGACGAACGCCGGCGTAACCGTCAAGGCGCTCATGACGACGGTGCCGCCGGGCGAGACCGCTTCGCGCAGGGCGTCGATGACCGCCTCGGCCCCGCCGTCGACGTGTCCGAATCGGCTCAATGAACTGTGGACCATGACCGCTTCGCCGCCCTCAAGGCCGAGGCGCCTCAGGCCCTGAACGATTTTCTCGCGCGTGACCGTTGGTTGGTCCATATCCGTCCTGTTCAGCCGACACGTACTCCTTCTCGGCGCGGTGGGTCTCCCGATCCACCGTGCACCCAAGTCCTCAGTTGTCGCTGCCGAGCGTTCTCTCGCGGCGGCCGTGGCTTGCAGCCTGTCGCTTGTGGCTGTTGCGGAGTATAGAGAAGGCGCCGGCGAGTGGCAAGCATCGCGGCGAGGAGATCCCAGACGGGGTGTGGCAAGTTTTTCTGGCGAGCGCAGGCGGTTGTAGCGCCGGGCTTTATGCCCGGCGGCCGTTGGCGGCGGCGCCGGCCAGGATGCGCCGGGGATAAACCCCGGCGCTACGGCCAAGCCGCAGGAAATCGTCCCCTGCCAGAAATCGTTGCCA
>JAUVZF010000054.1 GCA_030602705.1 Planctomycetota bacterium | reverse complement strand
CGAAGCCGGCCGCCAGGGCGGAGCCGACCATCCAGGCGCCGGTCTCCAGGAACCTCCGTCGCGACAGGCCTTGAGCGCGGCAGTGGGCGGGACAACGGGACGTATGCATCGCGTATCTCCTGTCTGCTGACCCGGAATTTCCCGGATAGTCTGCGGTCCGCAACCGCCGTGGGCCTTTCCGGCGATTCTATCCCGATCCCGGACATCGGCAAGTCCTTTGGGGCTCGGACGAGAGGGCATCTGGCCGCTGTCGGACCGGGATCGCGTCCGAAACGGCCTTCAGCCGGGCGGTCGGCCTTGTCCGGCCGTGTGTTTTTCAGCCCGTGTGCCACGGCCGGTACCCGGTACGGGTCCGTATGGACGGGCCGTGTGTTTTTCGGCCGCCGCGCTGTCACCCCGAGCGTAGCCGAGGGGTCTCGCCGTTGCCATTCATTCCGCATTCCGCATTCCGAATTCCGCATTCGAATGGGTCTCGCCGTTCATCCCCCGACGCTGCCGCAGGCGATTTACCTTGCCCGACACAACATCTCATATTACTCTAAACCCATGACAACCGTAGGCCGGGGCATGCCCCGGCAATCATGCTGAGGGCAGGCGGCCTGGCCGACTTGGGCGTTGCCTCCCCGGAACTGCCCCGTCCGAAGCCGAACGGCAAAGGGAGATAAGGTTTATGTCGCCCGGAACTCCCCGCCGCTGCTCGACCATCCGGAGACCGCGCTCGGCCGCACACTGCGACCGCAAAAGCCGGGACCGAAGCCTAAGAGGCGGAGGAGTTAAGTATCGTGTGCCCGGAACTCGCGGAACTCGCCGGAACTCGGAACTCGGAACTACCCGCGCCCGAGCCGGGACCGGCCTGGCTGAGACCAGGACTTCATCTTTCAAGACTTGGCCCCAGTGTTGGCTTATGTCGCTGATTCCTGCTCTGCCAACCAGACAAGGGCAGGCATAAGCTCCATCATGAAAGACTCCGAAACTCTCTCGGCGTATGTTTCAAGCGCCGAGGAATGGACAACGTCAACGTTTGTGCCCGGTGGGCGTCCCTGCCAACATACTCGGCCAAATTTTATCTGCTTTACATTAACGCGTTCGTCCTTCACATCATAGCTCGCCGCATAAACAGGCGCATCCACGACGATGCATGGAAACACCATCTCGTAACATTTCGTTGTGAACCGGGGCTCCCATACTTCAATGAAATCCCACGCGGCGTGACAGACCTTGCGCAAGGCATCGTAGGCACGGTCTTGGTCGGAATCAGTTAATACTTGTGTTAGATTGTGGGCTACTTGAAAACCCTCTTGAAAGTGAATTGTTCTGGCAAGGCCATCCCGAATCTCGTCGTTGAACTGAGGAGGAAACTCAAGAGTCTTGCTCCTTGGTGTGTGAAGCCAATGGCCATGAAGGTCAGCCTTCTCGCGATTACCGTACAGCAGCACCCACGGTTTCTTCCGTGAGTACTTGCATTCGCAGATCACCCGCACGTGGGCCATGTATTGCGCCGACGAGTGAGTCTCATATGCGAAAACGTCGATTTCGCGCATCTTGCCCTCTTTGGACTCGATATAGGAGCCTAAGCCAGTTTGAATAGGGCGCCGGGCAAAAGCAGCATAGGTCTTGTACTCCAACGGAAAACCCTTCCTGTTCAACCACTTCTCCACCTTGGCCTTGAGGCCATCCTCGGGCTTGTCACTGTTGTTCTGAGCCTTGGTCTTCGCACTCATCGCTTACCTCCTGCTCGTTCACGCCCGCAATTATACCCCACCAAGACCAGACACGAAAGCCTGGTCTATGCGTAGCGGTCAGGTATTTCATGGAGCGGATCAATCCTGTTCGACCCGCTGATTGCAGGAGGGGCGGTGTGGCCATGGGCGTAGTAGCCGTCACGTCGGGCGGCACGGCCATGTACGACCGGCCCCATCGAGAGACGTTCCCAGCTGCTTGCGGTCCTGACGTAGCCAGTGTATGATGGCGTGCGTATGTGCGGTACGTTGCCACTTTGGGGGAAACGGGTTCATGGCACCTGCCAGTCTTCGCCGCCGCCCTCACTTGATTCCCTCTTTTGGCGCCGCTGTCTTACTCGTGGCTGCGATCGCGAAATGGCCCTACGGTTATTACACTCTCCTGCGCTGGGTAACATGCGCCACCGCGATCTTCATTGCCTATAAGGCGTATCTCTGGAAGGGCAATTGGGCTGCCTGGTTATTCGGACTGATCGCCGTTCTGTTCAATCCGCTGCTGCCCATTCACCTTTCGCGACGAATCTGGCGGCCCATTGATCTCACGGTGGCCGCGTTGTTTGTGGCCGCAGCGTTCGTGTTACGCAGCCCGTCCGCGAATCCCAGACAGGCCAGTAACGAATGAGAGAGGGCAACATGCGCCAAATGCACGATGCCGACCTCGGCGATGAAGCCAATGACAGGGGGGAACCGCTGTTATCGACAGTCTCCGGGTTTGCGCCAGGTACCGTTGACCCGCAGAGGCCGACCTGGGGGGTGCTGGTTCGTCGGTATGTTGGAGCCGTTCTTGCCTTCTGGATCTATTGGATTGTGCTCTTTGGCTCATTGGCGCGTGCTGTCGGCCCTACGCTATCCTACGACGAGGCGAGGGACGCGGCTCAGGCCGGACTGATTGACACGGCAAGCGACTACGGCTGGGGAGACCATTACATCTGGTTCACGATCTCCTGCCTCGCCGTTGCGTTTTGCTGTGGCGCTCTTGCCGGGGCGATAGCCAAACGGCGCGGCGCCACTATTGCGGCCGTTGCGGTTGTCCCCGTTGTCGGCATCATGGGCTTCGGATACTACCTCTTCTTGCAGCATGCGGTCGATTGGGAAAGCCCCATCGCGTGGGGCATTGTCCAGCCACTTGCGCTGGTCGGAACGGCGCTCTGCGCCTACTGGGGCGGAAGGGCTGGCCAGGAGACGCAGAAGGCGGAGTTCCCCGAGAGCACAGTCTTCGGAATCCGGACAGGACACTGGACTTGGCTGTGGCTTGTAAGTGGCATCTATGTGACGGCTCTGACAAGCCTGTGGGTGCGAGCCCAAGCCTACGACACTTGGGATGAGGGTGCATGCATCCTCACGGCGATCCCATACCTGCTCATGATGCTTCCCTTCTTCGCCCTTGCATCCGCGGCGGCGGTGATGTACCAGATTCTCTCACACGACATCATGCCGGAGAAAAGCGGCTTCTTGCGGGCAGGCGCGTTCGTCGGCGTCTATGTTGCCGGCCTTCTTGTTGGGGGTATTCTAGACTGGCTTTGCATTTCGCTTCTGAATGCCATTGCCAGCATTTGGTCTTAGAGCCTATCCCATGGCGAAGGTATTCCCGCGACACCCACACCCGCCCTGGTGTCAAGGGGGCGAATTCACAGCCCAAGACCACCCATAGCGACGCCAAATCCTTGAGGCCGAACGGCTCCCGCCGTTGCCGTGGGCCTTTAGCCTTTCCCCGCCGCAGGCGGGTCTTTGGCATTTGTCATTTGGCATTTGGCATTCGGCCCTGCAAGCACGCGCTCCCCTTCGGGTCGCGGCTAAAAGGGCCGTAGCCGTTGGCTGTTGCCGTCTGCTGTTACCCGGATTCAGGCCGTTCTCTGCGTTCTCTCCGTGCCCTCCGCGCCCTCTGCGTTAAGATCTGTCGCCGTTGCCGTTTGCCTTTGTCATTCGGCATTTGGCCCTGCAAGTACGCGCTCCCCTTCGGGTCGCGGCTAAAAGGGCCGTTGCCGTTCGCCGCTTGCCCGCCGAAGCCTTGGCGAAGGCGGGTTACCCAGATTGACGCCGTTCTCTGCGTTCTCAGCGTACTCTGCGTTCAAAGCCGTTGCCGTTCAATCCGCAATCCGAAATCCGAAATCCGCAATGCGCTCGCTCCCTTGCGCTCGCGGCTCGGAAATTACCTTTGCCCTATTCCCTGTTCCCCATTCCCCATTCCCTGCCTTTTTGTTAGAACTCTAACAATCCCCGGCCCCTCCCTCCATTTTGTTAGAACTCTAACAACTTTTCGGCCCTCTGCGGCCCTCCCGTCCGGCCTGCCATTGTGGCATGGTGACTTACATCAATTTCGCCCCCTCAAAAACCCCTCAAAAACGGAACAAAACGGAACAAAAACGGACAAAAACGGACACAAAAATCGCAAAAACGGATCAAAAACCAGCGCGTTTTGCCTTACCTATCTTAACATTTGAGGCCAAATCGCCCCTCACGGCCCAGAATCAAGGCTCGGAACCAAAAAAAACGCGCATTTGCCCGTTTCGGCGAGGTCGGAATTGACGTAAGTGTTATAGAGCGCGCGGCATGTGTGGGGCTCAGAGCCACGCCTGGAACGCCGCGCCCACGCAAAATGCCTTCAGCATCGGGGCGGCAGCGCCCGATTGGCCGGCTGCGCGCGGGTCGAACGGGGATGTGGATACGGCGCTGATGGGTTCTGTTTTTGGGCGGCCGGGCCTACTTGGACTTCTCCCCTGGTTGTCTCCTCGGCCCGGCCGATTTGAGATCGAGGATCGGCGTGTCGTCGAAGGCGTCGATCTTGTCGATCGTCACGATGCCGCCTTCGACCGAAAGAACCTTGCACGTGGTGATGGCGATGAGGTTGGGCCGGACGGGAGAGTGCGTGGCAAAAACCCCGGTCAGCGGATTGTTCTTGTTGCCGCGCGGGTGGACATGAAGGATGCCTCGTTTCTCGGGCGTATCGTTCTTGTGAAACCACCAGAGGACGATTACGTGGGAACAGTACTGCAAGCGGTCGAGAGCGGGAGCGTACTTGTCGAAGATCTCCAGTTGCACGGGCTTGCCCTTCTTGTTGTGAACCCTGCCGACGGGGTACACCTTGTAGACGGTCTTGCTGTAATCCTCCCCCGTACTCTGTGCGGCGGCCAGGTTGCCGCCGAGTGCTCCCAGAGCGCCGCAGCCCGCCCCTGCGCTCAGAAAACCGCGTCTCGAAATACCCATAACAGGCCCCTTCAATCAGCAATTGCCAAAACACGACTACCGTGGCGTGTTCAGCATGCTTATACCACGGCGACGAACTGCTGCAAGATTCCACGGCGCGACGGGATTGGCAGCACGGCTCATGGCGTGTTTTGGCGCTTACCTTGCCGTACCTTATCCGTGCGTTTGGTGGTCGCTACTGGCGGCGCATGGCCGCCGGCGCTTCAAAAACGGGGAAAATGGTGGGCAGGGTGGGAGTTGAACCCACGACACACGGATTTTCAGTCCGTTGCTCTACCGCCTGAGCTACCTACCCACCCAGGCATGCACGCGGAACTATAGCCGCCAAGGACGTAGTTGTCAACAGCCGGGGGCGCTGAATCTTCTGGACGGCGTGGAGCCGTGTCGGACCGTCGGAGAGTGTGGCTATCGCCCGGTTTCGTCGCCGGTTTCGCTCGGCCGGGAGGAATCATCGTCCACCTTAGGCACGACTATCATCCGCCGCTGAATCGCGCCGCTGGCAAGCACGTCGCGCAGAGCGCTCTCGGCCAAGCGGCTTGCGACGCGCTGGGCGATGAGCGGCCGCATCGCGTCGAAGGCGGCCTCGCGCGGCGGCTTGCGCTCGATGAGTTCGGCCGCAACGACCATCTGCCGCCCGGCCAGCGTCACAAGGATCCGCTGCCGCCCGTCTTCGGCCATCCGGAAACACTCCTCGACCACGAGGCGGTTGGAACCGACCTTCGGCAGCGCCGGCGGCAAGGTTATCCACCGCCCGCCGTAGGGTATAGCGCGCTCGCGCGGAAACCAGTCGCTCACGACGGTCTCGAGGCCGGCGTCTTTGGCAGCGGCCTCAAGGCTCTTCTTGGCCGAAGCGGCCTCGATGAGTTTCTTGCCGCGCTCACGGATCATTTCAAACGCCTTGGCGCGGCGGACGTCGGCCAGAACCTTGTCGCGGACCTCGTTAAGGTCGGCCGGTTCGTGGTTGGCCTGAACGTCCGTCACACGGAAGGCGTAGGCCCGGCCGTCGGCGCCGGTGAAGACGTCGCTGATCTCGCCCACGGCGATCCTGGCTTTGTCCTGGCCGACGAGTTCGACGACGGCCACGGCGTAGGCGGGAAAGGCATCGGTTTGGCCGGTTGCCTGGCCGATGCCCTCGAGTTCGGCCAGTGCCTCAGCCGTGTGAAGGTTCTCCGCCCGGACGTGGCGTACGGCCGTGCCGTCGGCCCATATACCAAGTTTCGGCTTTTTCCTCATGGTGCGGATCTCAGCCACGTTTTCATGCAGGCGCCGGCGGGCGAGGCGTTCGGCGTGGCGACGGACCAACGTCTTGCGGATCTGGTCGCGGACCTCGTCAAACGGACGGACCTTCTTCTCGGGCGGTTTCTGGTGTTCCTCGTCGGCCGAAGCGGTTTGGGCGTTACCGTCGGCGGCCTTCGCGTCGTCTTTCTTATCGGCGTCCGGTTTCTCGTCCTTCTCTTGCTTGACGAGAAACTCGGTGTCCTTGTTCGCATCGTAATACGCGCGGACGGCCTTGGCGGTCACCTCCGGCGCGGCCTCTTTCTCGAAGCCAGCCGGATCAGCCACAAGGTACTCAATCGCAACCCTGTCGGGGATGCGGTAGCCGTAGCCCTCGGGGCTCTTACCGGCGAGGAACTTCCTGTACTTGCCGAACTGCTTCCGGAGAGTCTCGTCGGCCACGTCCTTGACCTGCTCAACGGCATCCTCGGCGTTCAGCGCGACCAATCGAACCCTGATGCGTTTGTCCATCCTGGTGAACTCCCGGCGCATCTCAGGCTCGACGGCCGCGCCGAGCGTCTCGCCCAGCCAATTAATGTAGGCCACCAGGGTCATGTCCTTGCGAAGGCCCTCGAACAAGAGGCCCTGCCGTCCGCCGGCCACGTCGTCCACCACGCGGGCCAGGTGCACGCCCGTCAGGCCGAGGGGTTTAAGGCTCTCGATCCGGGCATTGACTTGTGCTGCGGACGTGCTGAATCCGAGGCGGCGGGCCTCTTCGTACAGGGCCAGCCACGCCAGTTTGATGGTGTCGCGGTCGGCCCTCTCCGACTTCATCGTCTGAGAGAGGATCGGCCACGCCGTCATGCCCATCGTGTAGGCATAGAGGCGGCGGCGGTCCTCGGGCGAGGCGTCGCGTGGGTTAAGGACCATGGCCCACCATTGGCTGGCCTGGCCGGCCATCTTCAGCCCGGAGTAGAACTCGCCCAACTCCCCCGCGCGAACCGTCCGTCCGGCAATGGTTCCGACTGGCTTGCGCAGACCTCCCGCCCCGAACCAGCGGTCCCATTTCTGCATCATCTGTCCAAACGACCACCCCAGAACGAGCGAGATGACGGCAAGAACCATCAGCACCATAAACGCCTTCCGGTGGCGTCTGAAGAATGCGAGTGTCATCCGTTCTGCCTTTCCCTGCACCTCAAAACCGGCCGCCAGAAGACGACCAGGATAGGCGCCCGGAGCCCCATTTTCAACCCCAAAGGCTGTGTCATGGCCGCCACGCCGACGGCCGCGCGTGTGTAACGGACCGCGGCTGAATGCGGCAAGTGCTCGCCGCCTTGTGCCCGTGCCTTTACATCGACGGTCGCAGGCGGCTGACTTGAATGAGGGCGTTCTCCGCGGCCAACTCGGTATGAACGTAGCGGCCGATCTGGGCCTGGCCGTCGGCCAGGAGGCCGACCGCGCGGGCACAGGTTTCGGCCGGCCAGGTGGCGAGGGCCTCGATCTCGCGGCGCTGGTCGGCGTTGACGAGTCGGCCCCCGCCGTCGCCACCCGCCGCCAGCAGGGCCGCATCTCCGAACGCCGACGCCACCGCCGCCAGCCCCAGCCGGGCCGACCGGCGCCGGACGGCGTTCGCCTCGGGCGTGTCCCGCTTGACGTGCTCGCGCCGGGCCACGGTGTGGCCCCACTCTTTGATCGCTTCGGCCATGGTCAGGGCAGCCGCCGCATTGATTTCGGGCAACCCTGCGACGAGTTGCTGCTTCAAGTCCCAGAGTCCGCTGCCGGCCAGGCCTGCGGCCCGTTCGATGCTACCCCCCGCAAAGCGGCAGACAAAGGCGATTTCTTCGGCCGAGACCGGCTCGGTCTGCTCGCCCTGGTTGCCCTTGTCCGCCTCCTGGCGGGTCCGTGCGGCCAACATTTCGCGGACCTTCTCGGCGACGAATTCCGCCGGCAGCGGACGGAACCGCACCCACTGACACCGCGACAGGATCGTGCCCGGCAGGCGCGAGGCGTCGGCGCAGAGCAGGATAAGGACGGCGTGCGGCGAGGGTTCCTCAAGCGTTTTCAGCAGCGCATTGGCAGCCGCCGCGTTCAACAGTTCCGCATCGTCCAGGACGGTCACCGTGACCGGCGCTTCCATCGGCGTCAGTATCACCGACTCGATCACCACGGTGTCCGGGCTGCCGTCACGCCTCGCCACGAGGCGCAGCCGGAAGTCATTGCGGTCGGCCTCCTTGCGGAACCAGTGCAAGTCGGGGTGAACATCGCGGTCCACGCGACGGCAGCGGTCGCACGTGTCGCACGGGTCCAAGTCCTGGGCGTCGGCGCCGGCATGCGACTCGCAGAACAGCAGTTTCGCCAGTTCCCTTGCCGCGAGCCCCTTCCCCACTCCGCGGGGTCCCACGAACAGGTAGGCGTGTGGCACACGGTCGCCGGCCACGGCGGCCCGAAGCATCCGAACGGCGGACGACTGGTATTGGATTCGACTAAAGGACACGCTTCGCGGCCTCCCAGATGGCCTCCGCCACGGCGTCGGGCGGCTGCGACGCATCGACCACCGCAAAGACCTGCGGCCGCGCCTCGGCCATCGACAGGAACCCCTGCCGAACCTTCTCGTGAAAAGTCTGGTCTTTTGCCTCGATACGGTCAGGCTCGGCAAGACGCCTCGCCCGCGCAAGGCCCTCCTCGACGGGAAGGTCGAGAATGACCGTCAGATTCGGCTCGATCCCTCCGCATGCCGTACGGCCAAGGTCCCAGATGAGTTCCGGGTCGATGCCGCCCGCATAGCCCTGGTAGGCGACAGTCGAGGAGACGAAGCGGTCGCAGACAACGATAAGGCCCACGTCGAGGGCAGGCCGGACGATCCGCACCACCATCTCCGCCCGGCTGGCCATGTAGAGGAACACCTCGGTCCGTGCGCCCATCTCCGGCAGACGCCGGTCGAGCAGGACCTCGCGGATGCGTTCCGAGACGGGCGTGGAGCCGGGGTCGCGGACGGACGTCGCCTTGCGTCCCGCGTCGCGCAGGCGCTGGACGAGGCGCTGGACCTGGGTGGTCTTGCCGGCACCCTCCGGCCCGTCGAGCACGAGAAAACAGCCGCGTCGTGTTTCGGTCACGTCAACCCTCGACCTGGAGCCGGCACAGGACCTCGCCGACCTTCACCGCCTGGTCCTCATCGGCCACCAGTTCAACAACCTTGCCTGCGGCGGGGCTCGGAACGTCGAAGGTGGCCTTGTCGGTCAGCATCTGGACGAGATCGTCGCCTCGCTTCAGTTCTTCGCCGACGTCAACGTACCAGAAGGCCACGCGTGCTTCGCCTGGCGCTTCCTCGCCCAACTCCGGCAACGGCACATCGATGACTGGCATAACTACCCTCTCACAAGACCGCGCCGGGCAAGCCCGGCGGCTAACTCTTGGTTGACAAACGCGGCGGCTGACTGTTGCTTGAGCGAAACCTGCCGGCGCCGCTGCGCCGCGCCGGGCAAGCCCGGCGGTTAACTCTTGATTGAGCGAAACCCGCCGGCGCTGCTGCGCCGCGCCGGGCAAGCCCGGCGGCTAACTCTTGATTGAGTAGGCCCCGCCGGTGCTGCTGCGACGGGCTCATTCGCGGCGGCTTTCGAAAAGGCTGTCAGCGTGATAACTGCTGCGCACGAACGGTCCCGCTGCAACGGCCGCAAAGCCGAGCGCCCGGGCCTCGGCCTCCCACGCTTCAAACTCAGGTGGCTCGACAAATCGCGCAACCGGCACGTGCGCCGCCGACGGAGCCAGGTACTGGCCGATCGTCACGATGTCGCACCCTGCGCCGCGAAGGTCGCGCAGCACAGCCCCGACCTCGTCGGCCGTCTCGCCGAGCCCCACCATCAGCCCACTCTTGGTATGGAGCGACGCCGCATCGCGTTCGGCTCGCCGCTTGGCGTGTGCAAGCACGTCGAGGCTCCGGCGGTAGTCCGCCTCCGGCCGCACCTGCGTGTACAGCCGCGGCACGGTCTCGACGTTATGGTTGAAGATGTCGGGCCCCGCGTCAAGGACGATATCCAGCGACGCCGCCCTGCCCAGGAAATCGGGCGTCAAAACCTCAATCACCGTCTTTGGCATCCGGAGGCGGACGGCATGGATGGTCTTTGCGAAATGGGCCGCACCCCCGTCGGTCAGGTCGTCCCGCGTGACGCTGGTGATGACCACGTGCCGCAGGCCCAGTTTGTCGCAGGCCTCGGCAACCGCTTCGGGTTCCTCATCCCGCAGCGGCCCCGGCGGACTGGTCGGGATGGCGCAGAACCGGCACGAACGCGTGCACGAGTTGCCGAGAATCAGGAACGTGGCTGTGCCGCGAGCGAAGCACTCGGGAAGGTTCGGGCAGTGGGCCCTCGTGCAGACGGTCTCCAGGCCGAGTTCCGCCAGGAGGCTGCTGACGCGTGCGGCCGCCTCGCCGGTGTGGACGCGTTTGCGGAGCCACGGCGGGAAGCGCTGCGCCGGCTTCGCGGACCTGGTTTCAGCACGGTTCGGCATGGGTTCCCTACACGCGGATCGAGGCAATCAGCCAGATGTCGGCGGCACGTCGCCCGGGCGAGCGCCGTCGAAGCCAAAGACGTCGACCATGCATTCTACAAGATGCGGCTTGACTTCGGCAACCGTGATCGGCCGCCCGAGCAGCCGGCCCAGGCTCGTTACCCGCCTGCCACGGATTCCGCACGGCACAATCAGGTCGAAGCGGTCAAGGTTCGTGTCCACATTAATCGCCACGCCGTGCCACGTAACCCAGCGCCTGATGGCCACCCCGATGGCCGCCACCTTCTCTGCACCGACCCATACGCCGGTCATCCCTTCGGCCCGCGTGCCATCGATGCCAAAACGGGCCAGGACGCGAACCAACACCTCCTCCAGGTCGCGGAGGTAGCGGTGCACGTCGCGGCCGTGCAGGTCGAGCCGAATAATGGGATAGCCGACGAGTTGCCCGGGCCCGTGATAGGTGACGTCGCCGCCGCGGACCGACTCGTGAACCTCAACGCCCTCGCTCGCCAGGTGCTCTCGCGAGGCCGTCACGTGTGCGGCATCGGCGCCGCGGCCCAGCGTGATGACGGGCGGATCGTGCTCGACGAGGACCAAGTACGCCCGCTCCTGGGGCGCGGCCTTGACCTCTTCGCGGAGACGCTCCTGCAAGCACAACGCCGGCTCGTACGCGGCGCGACCCAGATCGAGGGTAACAAGTTCGGCCATGGCTCAGAATCTGTCTCACATCCCTCGGGTGGCGGGTGTCCCCACCCGCCACCCCGCCCCGGAACGGGTCCAGACTTCGGATTGGCCGGCTTTCTCGCGGCGGGTCGGGAGACCCGCCGCGCACGTTGTGAAAGAGGCTCTCAGCCGGTGCTGTGGATGGGCAGCCCAAGCCAGGCCTGTGCGGCCTCGCAAACGGCCTCGACAAACGTGGGATGCGGATGGATCGTGGCCGCCAACTCCTCGACCGTCAACTCGTTCCGCATGGCCAGGGCGATCTCCTGGATCACGTCGGCGGCGTGCCGGCCGATGACCAGGCCCCCGAGGATTTCACCGCAGTCCGTCTCGGCGATGAGTTTGACCTCGCCTTCCGAATCGCCGTAGACCCGGGCCATGCCGCTGGCCTGGTACGAGAAACGGGCCACGCGGATGTCCTTTCCGGTTTCGCGTGCCTGGCCTTCCGTCAGCCCCACGCTCGCAACTTCCGGATGCGTGTAGATGACGGCCGGAACGACGTGGCGCGGGTCGCGCGCGTCGTGCCCCGTGGCGGTCTCGGCCGCCACAACACCCATGCGGCTGGCAAGGTGCGCATACTGGAGCGTTGAGGCGCAGTCGCCGACGGCGTAGAGCCCCTCGACGTTGGTCCGGCAGCGGTCATCGACCTTGATGATACGTGCGTCGAGTTCAACACCGACCGTCTCCAGGCCGATGTTCTCGACGTTCGGCAGGCGTCCGACAACGACCAGGGCGACGGCGGCCTCTACGGTCTTGCCGTCGTCCAGTTCGGCGGTCACGCCTTTCTTCGTCGCCTTCATGCCGACGACGCGGGCGCCGGTATGGACCTTCACGCGCCGCTTCTTGAGGCTCCTGGCGACGGCTCTGCCGGCATCATCATCGAGGTCGGCAACCAGTCTGTCGAGCATCTCGACCAGGGTGGTCGGAATACCGAGTTCGGCATAGACCGTGGCGAACTCGCATCCAATGACGCCGCCGCCCATCACGACGACGCTCTGCGGCAGTTGCTTCGCGGTGGTGGCCTCATCGGAGGTCCAGAGGTGGTCGGAGTGCCACGGCAGGAAGTCCGGGCGCGTCGGCCGTGCGCCCGTCGCGATGATGATCGATTTCGCCTTCACGCGCTGCTTCTTGCCGTCGGCATCGACGCGGATCGTGTCTCGCGCCGTCAAGACACCGCGGCCCCGGATGACGTCCACCTTGCGTGCTTTCAGGAGCCCTTCGACGCCCTTTCGCAGGTCTGCCGCCACGTCTGATGCGCGTTTCATGAAAGCGGCGCCGTCCACCGCAACCTGTCCGGCATCGAGGCCGTACTCGCGTGCCCGGCCCATCTGACGGAAGATCTCGCTGGCGTGGAGCATCGCTTTGGTGGGGATACACCCGACGTTGAGGCACACGCCGCCCAGTTGGCCGGCTTCGATGCAGCACACCTTTGCGCCGCGTGCAGCGGCCCGCAGTGCGGCCACATATCCCCCGGGTCCCCCGCCAAGAACGGCTACGTCGTAAGTCCTCAACCCTCTCTCCTTCGCGAGCCGGCGTCATCGGGACACATCGGAAACCGCCCTGAATCGCGGCGTATCGTAACGGCGGGTTGGAAGCCAGTCAAACGCAAAAGAAGCCTCGCGCCCAGGCGGGAATCCCTCATATCACCGCCCGGTCCGGCCGATAACATCAACGGCACCGGACGTACCACGCACTGGGACGGCCCTACCCCTACGGGGCATGACGGTTCGGAGAAGACTATGGACCCCTTCCCGGCCTCACCCCTGGGTTCCGCCGGCACGGAAGTCCACCTGAATCGAGGCGAAGTGCTGGCAGCCCTGTCTCGTGTTCTTGACTACAGGCCGAGTCCGGAGGTTCCGCACCACGGTCGCGTGGCGGCCCTGGCATCGCGGACGGCCTCACGAGTTCCCGGGGCAGACCCCCGCGACACCTTCTACGCGGGCCTCATCCATGACATCGGCCTCCTGGATGAGCAACCCGACTACTCCCATCCTGCAAACCTGGTAGAGCAAGCCAATCGGCCACTGATGCGGTCACACCCCCTGACGGGCGCCCAACTGGTGGGCACCGTGCCGGGGCTATACGCCGTGGCCGAGATTATCCTCAACCACCACGAGTGGACCAACGGGCACGGCTACCCGCGCGGCAAGGTGGGGAGCGAAATCAGTCCGGCGGCGCAGGTCCTGCGGTTCGCCGACACGTGCGACTTCATTCTCAGAGAACAGGGGTCGCCGGAACTCCTGCCTTTCCTCGACGCCGTGCGGAACCGGACGGCAGGGCAAGTCTCGCCGCCGGTGGCTGATGCCGGCACCGACGTTCTCGGCGAATCGGGCTTCTACGCCCAACTGCTGACCGACGAGGACGTGGAATCCATCGTTCAAAGCAGGATTCGGCGCCTTGCAGCCGATGATTTCGCCACGACCGAGGCCGAAATCACAGGGCTCCTTGAACTGTTCGCGCATGTCACCGACGCCCATCCGGCGGACAAGATCGGCCACAGTCGCCGCGTCGCAAACCTGACCGTCATAGTAGCGATGGCCCTGGGCATGTCGCCGCAGGACACGGTGAACGTGAAGTGGGCCGCCCTGCTCCATGACCTCGGCACGATCACCGTCCCAAAATCGCTGATCGACGAGCCGCGTCAGTTGACTGCCGAGGAGTTGACGGAGGTCCGCCGACTGACCGGCTGCACACACGAGTTCCTGGCGCCGATGAGCGGCCTCGAAGAGGTGGCCGCCATTGCCGGCTCGCACAGCGAGGCGTTCGACGGTTCCGGATACCCGCAAGGCCTGACCGGCTACGAGATTCCGCTCGGATCGCGGATCATCGCGGTCTGCGACACGTACGACGCTCTAACCAGCCGCCGCCCCTACCGGGCAGCGCGGGATACCAGCCTCGCCATCGACATCCTGGTCCGTGGAAGCGGGTCGATCTTCGATCCCGACGTTGTGGCAGTGGCCGTGCCGGTCTTTCTGATCAGCCAGAACAGCGAAGAGCCTCGGCCGACCCGCGTGTGAGCACCTATCCGCTACTTTGTCAACTTCGCATCGCCAGCCTATGGGGATAGCGCGGTCCGTACGGACCGCGCGGCGGGCAAGCCCGCCGGCTAACGCCGGTTGACGCGCGCGGCTGCGGCAACCCAGGCGGCGTTCATCTGCGGCGGGCCACGGCCATCATCTGGCCTGCCCGCCCCGCCAGGAGAGTCATCCAACTCATCGCGCCGGTCACCAGGCGCGACCGTGCGAGTCGCCGGTGCAGACCCCTGCCGGTCTCGTCGGCCAACTGGGCAAAACTGCGACGCAGAATCGCCGGCCGACGGATCGACCGCACACGCTCCACCTCGAACCCCGTCGCCTCCAGGTGCCGCCGCAACGTCGCCTCGGTAAAGTGCCACAGGTGGCGCGGCAACTCCAGGGCAAACCAGCACGAGCCGAACCACTTTGCGTCGAGGCTGTCGAGCCGCGGGCAGACCACCATGAGTCGCCCGCCGGGACGCAGCAGCCGCGCGGCGGCCTCCAGCGTCGCCTTCGGGCTCGGTACGTGCTCCAGGGCCTGCCACATCGTCACGGCGTCGAACGATTCGGCAGGAAGGTCCAAGCCCGGCAGTGTTCCGTGATGCAGCGTGAGGCCGGCCTGGCGGCCGAGACGCACGGCCTGGGCACTGATGTCAATGCCCTCGGCCTTCCAGCCGGCGGCTGCCATCTTCGAGACGTACCGCCCGACGCCGCAACCGAAGTCCAGCAGCCTGCCCTGCCCCGCAAACGGAAGATACCCAACCGCGCGCCGCCGCGCGAGCACGGCCCTCGTCACCGGCAGCATGACGGCGCGAACGAGGCGCGGCCAGCGGCGGCCGAGTGGGTAGTTCAGGCGATTGACGAGAGCCCGTCGCAGGAGACCGCGCGGCACGCGAGCCTCGCGGGCGGCGGCTTGGTGCGCCGGATACTCCTCCGGATATGCCTCCGCCAGAGACGCCCTTGTTGGGCGAGGATTCGTCCGGCCGAGGCCGCACTTTCGGCACCGGACCACGTTGAACTCACCAGGCAGACCGTAGGCGCGGTCGCGGCCGGTGATGAGTACGTCAGCGTCGCGGCTGCCGCAGTAGTCGCAGGGGACGTCTTCCAGTTGCCAGTCGGCGTCAGGCATGTATCACGCGCCGAGCGACCCCGGCGGCCGGTTGTTTTCGCCGGTCCACGCTCTGAGGAGCGTCTCGAGCCCGTCGGTGGAGGTCTGCCAATCGAAGGCGAGGCTTCGCTCGTGAGCGGCGCCGGACATCGTGCGAAGAAGAGACTCGTCCTCAAGCAGGAGGGCAATCCGTTTGGCCATCGCCTCCGCGTCGCCGACAGGCACCAGGAAACCGCTGACCTCATCCTCGATGATACACTCGTGGCCGCCCGCGCGGGTCGCCACGGGCACAACGCCGCACGCCATCGCCTCAACGACCGGCAGGCCGAAGCCTTCGCTGTGACTGGGCGCCAGCCAGATCTCGCAACCGGAGTAGACAGCCCGAAGGCGGCTGGCCTTCGGTCGGACAAAGACTTCCGTTCGCGGCGGCGCGTTGCGCGGTCGCTTGGCGCCGTACAGCACCAGCCGCACGTCAGGCCACTGATCACGGATACGGCGCATGGCCTCGAACGCCTCGGCCGTCCCTTTCATTTCGCCCGCCACGTAGATCATGCCGACGGTGCGCGGCGTGCGGAACTGGCGTTCATTGTTGTAGAACTGCGAGTGGTCCACGCCGTTCGGCACAACCGCGGCCTCCACGCCGAATTCATTCTTCAGGTACCGGGCCACGTAATCCGACACGGCCACACGATGCAGCGGCAGGGCCATGACCCTTCGCGCCTCGGCGGGACCCTCTTCCATGTCGATCGTGCCCTGCACGATCTCGACCAGCCGCCCCTTCTCAGGCGGAAGCGCCGACGCCGCCCGGACCGCGCGCAACCCGGTCGTCAGGATCACGTCGGCGTCGGGAACCGTCTCGGACGTGAACTCGCGGACCGCTGTCAACGTACACCCCGAGTCGTCGAGCGCGTCGGGCGTGCCGCGAGTGGCCCACCGCTGGAGCCAGCGTTTGAAGTTCCTCGTGCCGCCGGGGTACATGACCGCCACGTCATGACCCCGCACGCGAAGGCGACCGGCATACTCGCCCATCACCTTGATGCCGCCTACCAATCCGCGTTCCGGAACCAGAAACGTGATCCGCAAAGAGATGCTCCTGACGGTGCCGGCCAACAGTATAGCCTCGCAACGAGAGTTTGCGAGCAGGAATCGGCGCCGGATCGATCATACGCCTCCGCACCGATGCGCGCCTATGCACACCCAGGCCAGGGACGACGCGATTCGCCCGAGGGGCGACCCCACGACGGGGTTGGCACGGGTCAGCAGTTCGCAATCGTCGCACGGTTCCAGGCCGGCCACATCGCCCTCGTTGGTGCGCCGGCGGAGTTCCAGCATCCGTGGGCTGTTCCAGGCCTCGGCAATCGTGTCACCCTGGGCCAGGTCGCCCACGATGTTGTATCCTTCCGGGTCGAGACAGCACGCGTGGATCTTCCCG
The DNA here is from genome assembly GCA_030602705.1 of Planctomycetota bacterium. Lineage (GTDB taxonomy): Bacteria > Planctomycetota > Phycisphaerae > FEN-1346 > FEN-1346 > JAUVZF01. The sequence continues at coordinate 8,987 of JAUVZF010000054.1, read as the reverse complement.
TCGAAGTTAACGACGATACGCCGGTACAACTGGCTGCAATGCGACACACCCTCCCGCCCCTGAGCGGCGAACTCCGTCTCACGGCTTTGCCCGGCGAACGAGTGCATGAACTTGGCCCTAAAGACAACGTTCTCACCTTCGAACAGGTCGCGGTAGGCCTGGGTGTTCTCCGGCTTGACCCCCTCGGCGTAGGGCACGATTTCCTGAAGTTCGAAGACGGGGTTGGCGCGTCCGGTCGCGCGGCGAATCGCGATCATACGCCGGATATTCGCGACGACCCGGTCGAAACTGCTGCCCGCGCGCATACGCTCGTACAGTTCGCGGTCGGCCGTGTCGAAACTGAACCGGATGTTCTGAAGGCCCGCCTCAATCAGGCCGCGAGCCTTCTCTTCGGTCAGGGCAACGGCGTTCGTGTGGATGCGCACGCGCAATCGCGCATCGACGGCGGCCCGCACCATGTCCGCCAGCCGGTCGTTAAGCGTCGCTTCGCCGAAGCAGAACAGAAACAGCCTTGCGGGCCTCAGTTCCGCCACCTGAGCAAGGGCGTGCTCGAACAGTTCCCACGACATGCATCCCCGCGCGCGGCTGCCCCAGTGCGACTGCGGACAGAACGTGCACTTCAAGTTGCACGCGTTACACGGATCCAGGTAGATGGTGAACGGCGAATAAGGCAGCCACGTCTCGCCTCGGCGCACGGCCTCCCGATACAACAGTCCTCGCACCGCGTTGTTCGTAACCAGACCGTGTTTCACGTGACCGACCGGTCCTCCGAGGGCCGAAAGAGGCTGTCAAGGTGCTCGCGTCAGGCCATGTCCACCTCGACGAGGTCGATCCGGTCGGCATCGGCGTTGCCCAGCCCGATGACCTGGCCCCAGGCCACCATCTGCCTCGCCGCCGTCATCGGCCACTCTTTGCCGCGCACCGACGCACGCTGTTTCTCGAGAATCCGCAGCCCCACGGCCGTCGCCGCCACCGGGTCGGTCGCGACGATGAGACTCCGGAAGTCCCAGCGGTACTCGGGCTGATCCACCGGACCGCCCGCAAAGAGCGGACGGATCGCATCGACAATCACGAGGCGCGTCTTGGTGCGAAGCGGGCCAAGGGCGTTCAACTCCGGCAGGCTCTTCGGCATGCAGTCGGGCTCCCAGCCGTGGAACGCCGCAGGGTTGTTGACGCTGCCCAGATGATTCTTCATGGCGGCCGAAATGCCCGTGCCGAAGTGCGATTTCAGAACCGAAACATTGACGATGGCGGTTGCCTGGTCTGTGTAGAGCCTCCTGAGGCGCGTCTTCAGCCCCCGCGAGGGCAGCGTAAACGGTTCCGACAACGCGTTGTGCGGCGGGGGCAGGCGACGGTCCACCGCCAGGATGCGTTCGGGGTTCACCTTCGCGTCGGCAGCCAGGCGCGACGCCAGCACGTCGTTGATCTCCGTGTGGCTATGGAGCGTCGGCCGGCCGATGGAGTTGTGCTTGATGGCAACAAAGTCGTCCTGGCGGCCGACGGTCGCCCACGCCAGGGACTCCGTGCGTTTGCCGGTGAGTTCGACCAGAGCCCGATCGAGCATCTGCCGCATGATGGGTGGATTGACCCGATAGTCCTTGATGATAACTTCCGGATGGGTCACGAGGACGACGCGGCTTCTCGGCAGCGTCCCGGCCGCAGACGCCCATGCGCCGGCCCCACACACAGTCGCCGATGCGCCGGCGGCGAGAAAGGCGAGCAGTTGGCGGCGGGTCATGCCGCACGCTGCCGCGCGAGCAGAAAGCACAGCGTCGCGCCGGGCGAAGTCGGCGCATATCTCCCCGAGCGCCAGATGGCCTCTTGGGCAAGGCAACGCCGCCACCTGCTCGGAACCCCGATCGCGCAGATGCGCCATGGTCTGTCTCGTCCGGGCGCAGTCAGCAGCCTCCGCGCCAAGCAGGTCCGCCTTGACCGGGCCGTCCTACTTCGGCGGGATAACCAGGACGGTTCCGACGGGAATCGCGGTCACGTCGCGGAACTTGTCCCTGTTGGCCTCGGCGATCCTGGTCCAGAGTTTGCCATCGCCGTAGAAGCGTCTGGCGAGGCTGTAAAGCGTGTCGCCGCGCTGCATCGTGTAGGTTTCTCCGGCCGTCTGGGCCGGCACGGCCGCAACTGCGGCCCCCGGGGTCTCGACCTCGACGGTCGGCGTTGCGGTCGTCGGCACCGGCACCGGCCCCATCGCCTCGAGTTCCGCCGGATCGATCTGCGGAAGTTCCTCCTCTCGCTTCTCGGCACAGCCTAGGGCGCCAAGAGCCATCACCATCACCACCGTCCACGTAAACGCTCGCATGACTGCTCCTCTCGCCTGGTCCAGTAGTTCGCTTTGCCTCATTCCTTGTATGACCCTAACCCTACGACGCTATGTGACGCGGTTGCGGCCGGATAGGCGGTTCCACGCCGGGGATAAACCCCGGCGCTACGGCTGTTCGGAAAGACTTCCTCGCTCCTGCTTAGTCGCCGCCTTCCACCCCTACCGGGTCTTGGGACCATCCCGTGTCAACTGGCGAGTCTATCGGCTTGAGATCTGAAGTCAAGCGCCAACCAGCCATTTCGCCAAGTCGCGAAGCGGGTCGGCCGCCGCCAGGTCCGCGAAAGCAAACTCCAGGAAGATAAGCAGCGCGATGGTCGTGCCGGCCTGGATGTCGAACGGGATCGACCCACGGCGCCACCGGAAGAGAACGACGCCCAGGATTCCGCGCGGCTCGTCGTCGCCAACGGCGCCGCCTGCCGCTCCGGCGGACGGCGGGCACGTTCGCCGCGCTCGCCACAACCGATGGGCAACCGTCGCGACGGGCAGCACACCAAGGATCCAAACCGCGGTCGCCAGGTGCAGGAACGCAATGCCAAGCAGCATCGTGACGACGCGCTCGCCCCGCTGCCAGAAGCCGCCGCGGGCGTCGGCCTCTTCCTCCCTGGCGCGAGCCCGCAGGTAACTCGTCAGGAATGCCCACACCAGGCCAAGCCCTGCCAGGACGGCGAGCGTCAGGTTCGCCGCTTCGCCCGGAGCATCCGGCTGTAGGGCATAATAGAAGACCGCGCCAAGGAACAGGGCGGCGTCGCCGAGCCGGTCGCACACCGAATCGAGAATCGCCCCGAAGGGCGTCGTCAGTTTACCGACCGACGCCATCGCGCCGTCGAGTATGTCGCACGCCCCGGCAGCAATCAGGAAGCCGACCGCCAGTGGTCGCCAGTGCGCCCGGCCGCACGCCACGGCCACGCCGGCGGCAACGGTAAAAAGGAGACCTAGAACGGTGATGTAATTCGGCCTCAGCCCGATCCGCAGGAGACCGCGGGCCACACCATCGCGGCAAACGGAGAAAAAACGACCTATGTGCTCGGAAACCATGTCCGCGAGATGCCCGGCCGGTCACAGGGTTCACATGTCCCGGGAACAGGCGCCGCTGCCGAATCGCTTTGCGTCACTTCGCGGCCGACGGCACTTCTTCAACCGCTTCGGTGCTGCTCTCGGCGGCGATGAAGGCATCGATCTCGGCCCTGGCGTCCGAATCGCGCATCTGCTCGGGCGGATGTTTCATCAGGTATGCCGAAGCCGACTTCAGCGGCCCGGCCAGACCGCGGTCGCGCGCGAGTTGGCACAGCCGCACGGCGTCAATCGCGCAGCCGGCACTGTTCGGCGAATCCTCGACGCTCAGACGCAGTTCCAGGTTCAGCGGGATGCCGGCGAACCCCCGGCCCTCCATCCGGAGGAAACAAACCTTGTTATCCTTCTGCCAAGGCACGTAGTCGGACGGCCCGATGTGCACCTGGTCGTCGGGCAGCGGCGTTTCGAGTTCCGACTGGACGGCTTCGGTCTTCGAGACCCTTTTCGACGACAGCCGCTCGCGCTTCAGCATGTTCAGAAAATCGGTGTTCCCGCCGGTGTTCAACTGATACGTGGCGTCGAGTACCGCGCCCCGGTCCCGGAACAGGCGAGTGAGCGTCCGATGGACGATGGTGGCGCCGACCTGGGCTTTGATGTCGTCGCCGACAACAGGGATGCCGGCCTTCGTGAACCGGGCGGCCCATGCCCTGTCGCTGACAATGAAGACGGGAATGCAATTAACAAAACTGGCCCCCGCAGCCAGACACGCCTGTGCGTAGTACTCGCTGGCCTGTTGCGAGCCGACGGGCAGGTAGTTCAACAGGACCTGCGCCTCGGACTCCTTGAGGGCCGCGGCGACATCCACAGGTTCGGCATGGGCTGGAATGAACCGCTGGTCATCACGGAACTCGGCCATGTGGTCGGCGCAGCCGTCGAGGATAGGGCCCATCTGCACGGTCGCGCCGCTGGCGGCCAGGTCGTCGAAAAAGATCTTCGTGCAGTTCGGCGGTGCGAAGATGGCTTCTTCGAGGGGCCTGCCGACCTTCCGCTCATCGATGTCGAAAGCCGCGACGAACTCCATATCCCCCGGCAAGTACCCGCCGACGTCGTAGTGCATCAACCCGAGCGTCTCGCGGATGCCGTCCGCCTCAAGCCGGTGGCGATAGTAGGCGACCCCTTGCACCAGGCTCGAGGCACAGTTACCCACTCCTGCGATCGCCACGCGAATCCGATCGCCCATCCTCTCATCCTCCTTCCGCAGCCGCACCCTGGAATTTCAAACCGCGGCTCTCCATGCAGTTCGTGTGCGGACCTTAACTCATAGCACGCCCCCGCGAGGGTGTCAACGGCAAATCCGCGTTCCCTCCCGGCGGCGGGCGTGGCAACGATTTCGGGCAGGGGACGATTTCCTGCGGCTTGGCCTCTGTGGTGGTTGTAGCGCCGGGGTTTATCCCCGGCGCATCCTGGCCGGTGCCGCCGCCAACGGCCGCCGGGCATAAAGCCCGGCGCTACAACCGCCTGCGCTCGCCAGAAAAACTTGCCCACCCCCGGCGGCTTTCCGACCCAGCGCGGGGCGGGGGTTTTCTCCACAGGATTTCCACTGTCCCGGGCGCCGGTGGAAAAAACTTTTTTCAGGCCGTCCGTCGCACGTAACTGCCTGTCGTTCGACCGCTTCGGCCACGTCGCGCTGTCCGAAGACGACCTGAATAAGAATCGGCCTCTTTTTTCCTTCCGTGAAAACGGTAGGATAGCAACGTCGGCCGATGGCAACGCGGCCGCTTTTTCCGCACGGTCGAGACCCGCCGGTCACACCGCTTGCGTGGGGAACCTGAATCCGTCGTTGCGCCAGTCTGGGGATGCATTTCGTGGCACCGCTTCACGAGACGCAGATCGAATCGCTCGTCGTAAACCTTCGCGAAGCCGTCGGCACGGAGCGATGGCGCGTCTGGTTCGAGGGCGCTACCGATTTCCGCGTCACGGACGACGGACTCAAGGTCGGCGTCGCGAACCTCTTCATCAGCGACTATCTCAAGACCCACTTCGCCGACCAGTTGGCCCAGGTCATTACCGCCACCTTCGGGCAGCCGCTTTCCATCACCTACCGCGTGCAGCCGCATCTCTTCCAGAAGCGCCGAGCCGAGAACCTTGCCGGCGAGGCCGAAGCCATGGAGCGCCTTGAACCGTCGGGCCCGAGGGGGCGCCCCCGCGACGAGCGTGCCGCGCCCACGTATCGCCCGCTTTTCACGCTCGATGGTTTCGTCGTGGGGCCGTGCAACCGAATGGCCTATGCGGCTGCGAAGTCCGCCGCCGCCGCTCCGGGAAAGGACTTTCACCCCCTGTTCATCCACGGAGGCTGCGGCCTGGGCAAAACCCACCTGCTCCACGGCATCCTCCATGCTGTGCGGACACACCCTGACTTGCACATCGCCTGTCTGTCGGCCGAACGGTTCACCAACCAGTACCTGGCATGCATGCGCACGGGAAGACTCGACGCCTTCCGGCATCGGTACCGCAACCTGGACATCCTTGCCATCGACGACATTCACTTCCTCGCCGGCAAGCCTGCGACGCAAGAAGAGTTCCTGCATACCTTCGACGAATTCGACGGCCAGGGCCGGCTCATCGTCCTGGCGTCCGACAGCCATCCGCGCCAGATCGAGGCCATCCAGAACCGCCTCATCAGCCGCTGGGTGGCAGGCCTTGTCGTCCGGATCTCGCGGCCCGATGCCGACACGCGCCGGCGGATGCTCGAGGCCAAGGCCCTCCAGATAGGGTGCCCGCTGTCCCCCGACGTCCTGGCACTCGTTGCCGACCGCGTTCAGGGAAGCGTCCGTGAACTCGAAGGGGCCCTGACACGGATCATCGCCTATGCCGCGTTGCTGAAGGCGCCCGTCACGACGGAACTGGCCCGCCAGGCCTTGTTGGACTTTGTGGCCACGGCCTCCGCGCGCACCAGCCTGTCGGAGATTGAACAAGCCGTCACGTCGTTCTTCGGTGTGACGCCGTCCGACATCCATAGTTCCCGCAAGTTGCACCAGATATCGATCGCCCGCCAGGTCTGCATGGTCCTGGCCAGACAGTTGACCGACCTCAGTTACGCCGACGTCGCCCGGGCCATGGGCAACAAGAACCACACGACCGTGCTTGCGGCCTGCCGGAAGTGGCATGAACTCGTCAAGAACGGCACCGAGGTCACGTGGGCCGACGGTGCCTCACGCCGCACGATGTCGGCCGAAGCGCTGCTCACGCACCTCAAGGAACGCATCCGCCGCTGACTGCCCCTGCGTTCCGATCCGATCCTTTTTGCTTTCGCCGCGGCACGGCGCGCGTCGATAATGACGGTGCGCCGCTTCCTATGCATCCAGGACGCGCGCGCCCGCGACGGACTTGCACGTTGCCTGCCGGAGGAATTATCGAGCCGCCATGGCCCAACTGATTGTGAGCATCTCAGGCATACGCGGAATCGTTGGAGACGGTCTCGGTCCGGCAGAGGCCGAACGCTTCGGCCTGGCCTTCGGCACCCACCTTGGTGGAGGCACCGTCGTCGTGGGCCGCGACTCCCGCCCGACAGGGCCCATGCTGGCCGATGCCGTCCGCACGGGCCTCCTGGCCACCGGCTGCACGGTTCTGGACGTCGGCGTGCTCTCCACACCCGGCGTCAGCCTCATGGTGCGCCAGCGCGCCGCCCAGGGAGGCGTTATCATCACCGCCAGCCACAACCCGGCGCCGTACAACGGCATCAAACTGCTCTCGCCTGAGGGTATGGCCCTGGACCGCGAGCAGGGCCGGGTCATCGTCCGTCTCTACGGCCGGGACCAGTTCGCGAAAACGGAGACTCAGGGCGCCACCGAAACGTCCGACGACGGCGCCGCGATCCACGTCGAGCGCGTGCTCAGTATCCTGGACGCCGAGATGATACGCACGCACGCTTTTTCCGTGGTTCTCGACCCCGTCAACGGTGCGGGCGGCCGGGAGATGACCATGCTGCTCGAGCAACTGGGCTGTACGCTCACCGTCATCAATGGCGAGCCCACCGGCGAGTTCGGCCGCGAACCCGAACCGCTCGCCAAAAACCTCGGATCCCTCTGTGCCGCGGTAACGGGCGCAGAGGCCAACATCGGCCTGGCCCTCGACCCGGATGCCGACCGCCTGGCATTGGTCGATGAGACGGGCCGGGCCGTCGGCGAGGAATACACCCTGGCCCTGGCCACACGCCATCGCTTGACCCAGCAGCCCGGCCCGGTGGCGGCCAACCTTTCCACCTCCCGAATGATGGACCATGTTGCCGAAGAGGCGGGGGTGCCGCTCCATCGTACGGCCGTCGGCGAACTGAACGTGGCCGAGGCAATCCTGGCACACGACTGCGTCATCGGCGGCGAGGGAAACGGCGGTGTCATCGACCCCCGCGTGGTGCCTGTCCGAGACAGCCTGGTTGGGGCGGGCCTCCTGCTTGAGATGATGGCAGCACGAAGCCGAAAACTCAGTCAACTTTGTGCCGAACTGCCCGCGCTTGCCATGGTGAAGGACAAGGTTCCGCTGGCAGGCACGCAGCCGGAGGCCGTTTTCGACGCCGCCCGGCAGCACTTCGCCGACGCCCGCGTCGACCAGCGTGACGGTCTGCACCTGGCCTGGGACGACGGGTGGCTGCACATCAGGGCGTCGAACACGGAGCCGATTCTGCGGATCATTGCCGAGGCCCGCCAAGCCGCCACGGCCCGCGCATGGGTCCGCGCCGTCAAAGCCCTGGCCGGCCGCGCGTAACCTGCGCATCTCTCAAGGTCCCCCGCCCTGCTGGAAGCCTCTTACCCGGCGCCGGCACTTGGATCGGTTGGCCACACATGCGGCCTGCTCTATAACACTTACGTCAATTTTGACCTTGCCGAAACACCCAAATGCGCGTTTTTTTTGGTTCCGAGCCTTGATTCTGGCCCGCGAGGGGCGATTTGGCCTCGAATGTTAAGATAGGTAAGGCAAAACGCGCTGGTTTTTGATCGGTTTTTGCGATTTATGTGTCCGTTTTTGTCCGTTTTTGTTCCGTTTTGTTCCGTTTTTGAGGGGTTTTTGAGGGGGCAAAATTGATGTAAGTCACCAAGGCCGAAAGGCAACCAGCGAGCGCAGCGCCGCAGGGACCGAAAAGTTGTTAGAGTTCTAACAAAATGGAGGGAGGGGCAGGGATTTTGTTAGAGTTCTAACAAAAAGGCAGGGAATAGGGAATGGGGCATGGGGAATAGGCAATTGCGGATTTCGGATTGCGGATTGCGGATTGAAAAGCAACGAATAACAGGCCGGCAGGCAAGCGGTGGACGGCAACGGCGGGAGCCGTTCGACCTCAACGGTTTGGCGTCGCTATGGGTGGTCTTGGGCTGTGAATTCGCCCCCTTGACACGTGGGCGGCTATGGGTGTCGCCGGAACTCAAAAGATATGGCGGAGAGGGCGGGATTCGAACACAGGGGTTTTTACAACCTCTTGTGAAACAAGGGCTTAGAACGTAAGGCCTTTGCGGGCAAGGATTTGGGGCTTTCCTGTGGTTGCGCCTGTTTTCGTGTGTCTGTCCCCTGGGATGGTCACAATTTGGTCACAAGGCCTCTGCGCGGGGCTTGTTCTCGTTGGTTTCTGTCGCCGGCAACTGCCACCGCAGTACGC
>JAUVZF010000075.1 GCA_030602705.1 Planctomycetota bacterium | reverse complement strand
GGGGGGGGGGGGGGACCAAAAGTGCTCCTCTATTTTTTTGGCGCGCCCCCGGGGGGGCCGTTTGGGTTAAATTCATCTTTAACTTTTTGCCCACCCCCGCGCCGGGCGGTCAGACTTCCATGATCTCGTCGGTCTTGAGTTTGAGAGCCTCGCCCAGTTGCTTCTCGTAGTTGTGGACGAGGTCGGTGGCGTCGTCGCGTGCCTTTCGTGCGTCGTCTTTGCCGAGTGCCTTGGCTTTTTCCTCGGCGTCGATGTGCTTGATGGCGTCGCGGCGGAGGTTGCGCAGAGCGACCTTCGCTTCCTCGGTCTGCTCCTTGACCTGCTGGGCGAGTTGCTTGCGTCGCTCTTCGGACAGTGGCGGAATCGCCAGGCGGATGACTTTCCCCTCGACCATCGGCGTGATCCCCAGTTCCGACGCCTGGATGCTCTTGGCGATGTCGTGGACGCTGCCCGGATCGTACGGTTTGATGAGGATCATCAGCGTGTCGGGAACGGTGATGGCGGCCAACTGCCGCAGTTCCGTCGGGCTGCCGTAGTAATCGACCTTCAGGTGCTCGATCAGTCCGGCCGAGGCCCGTCCGGTTCGTAGCGTTCGGAGGCCCGCCTTGAGGTGCTCGACGGCCTTCCGCATTTTGTCTTCGGCTTCGAGGAGTATCTCGTCAATGGGCACGGTACCTAGTCTCCAATACGGGTTCCGATGGGCTCACCCGCAATGACCTTGCGGATGTTTCCTTCGCGTTTCAGATTGAAGACGATGATGGGGATCCGGTTTTCCCGGCACAGGCTGATGGCCGCAATGTCGAGGATCTTCAGATCCTTCCGCACGATGTCCTCGTACGTCAGGTGGTCGAAGCGCGTGGCTTTCGGGTTGATCTCGGGGTCGTCGGAGTACACGCCGTCGACTTTGGTGGCCTTCAGCAGGACCTGTGCCTGTATCTCGTTGGCCCTGAGGGCGGCCGCCGTGTCGGTGGTGAAGAATGGGTTGCCCGTGCCGCCGGCGAGGATGACGACGCGTTTCTTTTCGAGGTGGCGGATGCAGCGCCGGCGGATGAACGGCTCGGCCACGTCCTGCATCTCGACGGCCGACTGGACGCGCGTGTCAACGCCGGCGGCTTCGAGGCAGTCCTGAAGGGCCAGCGCATTGATGACCGTCGCCACCATGCCCATGTAGTCGGCGGTGGCGCGCCCGACGTTGGCTTCCTCTGAGAATACGGCGCCGCGAATGAAGTTCCCACCGCCTGCCACGATCGCGAGTTCGCACCCGGTGGCCGCCACTTCCTCGACCTGGCGGGCGATCATCCGGACTTCCTCCGGGTCCACGCCGAACCCGCCGGGTTTGCAGAATCCCTCGCCGCTGATCTTCAGCAGAACCCGTTTGTATGCGCCTGTGGCCATGTGCGGCCCCCGCTCAGTCTGACTGGGTCTCGCCGACCTCGAACCGTGCGAACCGCTTGATGACGAGGTTCTCGCCGATCTTCGCAATCTGCTCCGCCAGGAGGTCCTGCACGGTTCGCTGGTCGTCCTTGACGTAAGGCTGCTCGAGCAGGACGCACTGGGCGTACCATTTTTTGAGTTTCCCCTCGACGATTTTCTCGATGATGTTGTCGGGCTTCTTGCCCTCGATCTGCTGGCGGGCGATGCGTTTCTCGGTCTCGACGAGGTCCTCGGGCACCTCCTCGCGGCGGACGGCCAGCGGCGCTGCGGCGCAGATGTGCAGGCACAGGTCGTTCAGAAATGCCTGAAACCCGGGGTTCTTGGCGACGAAATCGGTCTCGCAGTTGACTTCGAGCAGGACGCCGACCCGACCGTTATGGTGAATATAGGAATGGATGCGTCCCTGGGCGGCGGTGCGCCCGGCCTTCTTCTCGGCGGTCGCGAAGCCCTTCTTGCGGAGGACCTCGACGGCCTTGTCGGCGTCGCCGCCGGCCTCTTCCAGGGCACGTTTGCACTCCATCATTCCCTGGCCGGTCCTTTCGCGGAGTGCCTTGACCTGGTCTGCACTGATGGCCATCGATTCGGCTCCTTGCACCAAGAGTAAACGTGTTCGTTCTCTGCCCGCCGGGGCGTAGGACGCGGCCGCCTGCGGGGAGTCAAGAGTCGTCTGCGCTGGCGCCGGGGAACGGCCGACGCCCCCGGCGGCGTAGGCCGGGGCGTGCCCCGGCTTTATGCCGTTGGATCGCCGGGACGTTGTCCCGGCCTACATTGACCGCCCGCGCGGCGGCGTAGGCCGGGGCGTGCCCCGGCTTTATTCGGCTCCGGCGTCGGCCGGTTCGGCTTGGGCCGGGTCAGCGTCGGCCGGCTGAGCCGTGCCGTTTTGCGTTTTCTGCATCGCCGGGTGGGGCGTCGGGAGCGGCATTTCGGGAACCGGCCGCTCGCTCGGCGGACGGCGAGGCGTGCCCCGGGCACGGGGCCGGCTGGGCGCGCGGGGCAGTGCCTGGCCTTCGCCCTTGACCGCAGCCCGGGCGGCGCGGTTCGCGAGGCCCTCGACGCAGGCGTCGGCCAGGTGCTTGACGATGACTTCGATGGCCCGCATGGCGTCGTCGTTGCCCGGAATGACCACGGTCAGGTCGTCGGGGTCCGCCTCGGTGTCGGCGAGGGCCACGACGGGTATGTCCAGTTTGATGGCTTCGCGGACGGCGTTCTTTTCGCGGACGGGATCGATGACGATGAGCGCGCCGGGCAGGCGTTCCATTTTTCGGATGCCGTCGAGGTTCCGCTTCATCTTGCGATGTTCGCGCTGGAGTGCGGCGATCATCTTCTTGGAGTAGCGGTTGATCCGGCCGGACTCCATCAACTGGTCGAGTTCGTCGAGGCGGCCGAGCCGCGACCGGATCGTGCGGAAATTCGTCAGCGTGCCGCCCAACCAGCGATAACTGACGTACGGCATCAGGCAGCGCCCAGCCTCCTGTTCGACGGCGGCGCGGGCTTGGCGCTTCGTGCCGACGAAGACCGCGTCATCGCCTTCGGCCACCAGACGGATCAGGAACTTCCTGGCCCGCACGATGCCCCGGATGGTTTCGGTGAGATCGATGATGTGGATGAAGTTGCGACGGCCGTAAATGTAGGGGGCCATTTTCGGGTTCCAGCGGCTGGCCGGATGGCCGAAATGGATACCCGCATCGATCAACTCCTGTACCTGAAGCCTCGCCAAATGCGGCTCTCCTCTCTTGCTTCGCGCACACACGCCCTCTGTAGACCCGTGTGAAGTGCGAACCATACGGCCGGACCGGGCCGCCTGTCAAGGGTTTTCCGGCTCTTCGGCGTCAGCCAGGGTTTCCTCGACGGCCGCGAGGACCTGGGCCTCAACGTGGTCCAAGGACCCCGTGGCCCGCGCCCCGGCGGCCCGGGTGTGACCCCCGCCGTCAAATTGCTCGGCAACTTTCAGTACGTTCAGGCCCGGCGTACATCGCAGGCTGACGCGTACCTGCTCGCCTTCGGTCTCCACGAGCATCAGGCCGACCTTGGTTCCGCGGACCCGCATACACTCGTTGATGAGGTTCTCGGTGTCGCCTACGTCGGCGCCGGTTTCGCGGAACATGGCGCGCGTCAGGTGCATGACCATGACACGGTCGTCGAGGGCCGGGTGGAGCGTCTCGACGGCGCGGCCCCACAGCCGCATCTTCGCCAGGTCGTCGCTGAGGTGCAGGCGAGCGTGAATCTCGGTCGGGTTGGCGCCGGCCTCGACCAGCGACGCCGCCAGCCGGAACGTCTCGGGACTGACGTTCGGCAGCCGGAACCAGTCGGTGTCGCCGACCAACCCGGCGAACAGGTAGCCGGCGGTCGCCTCGTCGATGCTCGCGCCGGCTTGCATGAGGAGGCGGTGGACGATCACGACGGTGGCGGCGGCATCGGTATCGACCAGCGCGATGTCGGCCAGGGGATCGACCGTCTGGTGGTGGTCGATGGCCAGCACCGGCGCGCCCGACTCCGCGACGAGCGGCTCTACCCCCTCCAACTGCTGCCAGGCGGCCGTGTCGACGATAACGATGAGGTCGGGCGGTTCCAGGGCGGCCAGGTCCACGTCGCGCCCGGCCACTTTCACGTCTCGGTCGGGGTCCAGGAACGCATACTTCTCGGAGACCGGCGTGGGGACGACGACATCTACGGTCTTGCCGGCATCGAGCAGCCACCGGCGCAAGGCCGCGGCGGAACCCAGCCCGTCGGCGTCGGGCTTGACGTGGGTCGTCATCGCGACGGACCGCGCGCGCCGCAGCGCCGCGACGGCCGCTTGATAGTCGGCGTTGGAAATCATTGTGAGGTCGCCTCGTGGCAGGCCGATGACCGGGCGAGTTGAACAGAGAAGCCGCCCGACGCACCTCGGCATCGGGCAGCCTTGCGGCGTCGCTACCGGTTTGCGCTATGCCTGGACGATCGCATCGCTCGGACACACCTCGGCGCACGAACCGCAGTCGGTGCACTTCTCGGCGTCGATGACGTACGTGTCATCGCTTTCGCTGATGGCCTCAACGGTGCATTCCGCCTCGCACGAACCACACGAAACACAGTCGTCGGTGATCTTGTACGCCACGTCTCGCTCCTTTCGGTATCGAAAGATCTAAATGTCGGTTCCTTGGGGCGTCACGTCGGCGACGGGTTCGACGCGCTTCACCTCCGGGATCTGCTGTTTCAGACGGCGCTCGACGGCCATCTTCAACGTCATGTGTACGCCGGGACAACCGGCACAGGCCCCATGCATCCGCACTTTGACGACCCCGTCTTCGATGTCCACCAGTTCGATGTCGCCGCCGTCCGCTTGGAGCATCGGACGGATCTCGTTAATGATGGCCTCGACCTTCTCTCTCATTGCGAAATCCTCCCCGAGTCACCGGTCCCGGCCGAGCCGCCCGCTGCGGTCCGGCAGTGGCCGTGGAGCGTGAATTATATGCCCGGCCGCCCGAATGTCTACCTTCTACCTGCGGAATCGGTGCTGGGAGAGGCCTGAATGGATGTTCCCTAATTCCCTATTTTGCCCAGGGTTACATTTTTCGGGCCGCGTTTGCTTTTCTCCCCTTTTCGTGTATAGTCTAGTAGGCATCCATGGCGGAATCGGTCAAATGTCACACGCAGAACTCATCAGGCGTATCAAGATTGTAGTTCTAACGCTCGCGACGTACCTGGCGCTTTGCTGAGGAGGTCCATAGCCAGGAAAACCGCGCGGGCGAGGGCGTACCCTCCCGGGTCGGGTGCCCGGGAGGTTTTTTTCGCCCGGCAAGAGCCCGTGCCTACCCTTTCGCATCGGCTCCCGCCAAGTTCAAGACGCCGCCGGCCAGAAGGATCTTGCGCTGGCGCGGCGAGAGGTTCAGCCGTGTCTCGAACTCGGCGCCACGCGTTACGTTGCGGACGGTCACGGTGTCGCGCTCGGCGACGGCCGTTCTCAGGTCCGCCAGGTCCAGTTCATCGCCCTGTCCGACGCTCTCGGCGTCCGCCGTGTCGGCGAAGACGAGCGGCAGGATGCCGAAGTTCACGAGGTTCGCGTGGTGGATGCGTTCGATGCTCTTGGCGATGACCGCCCGGACGCCGAGAAACCGCGGACACAAGGCGGCATGCTCGCGGCTGGATCCCTGGCCGTAACTCTCGCCGCCGACGATGAAGTTGGCCTTCCCGGCGTCGCGAGTCTCGGCGCACCGCGACGCGAACCGGCCGTCGACACGGCAGAAGACGTACTCGGCGTACTTCGGCACGTTGCTCCGGTAGATGGTCAGTTTCCCCGCGGGCATGATGTGGTCGGTCGTGATCTTATCGCCCACCGCCAGCGCCACGGGGCCGGCCAGACGGTCGGGCAGGGCCTCCAGGGGCGGCGGGCCCACCAGGTTCGGGCCGCGGAACACCTCGACCTCGGCCGGGGCCGCCGAGGGCGCCAGGATCATCGAATCGTCGATTACAAGTCGGCGCGGCCCGCGGACCTCCGGGCATGGGATGCCGAGATCGCGCGGGTCGGTCAGGCGGCCCGTCAGGGCGCACGCGACGGCGGTCTCGGGGCTCGTCAGGTAGACCTGGGCGGACTTCGTGCCGCTTCGTCCTTCGAAGTTGCGGTTCGACGTGCGGACGCTGACGGCGCCCGTCCGGGGCGCCTGGGCCGCCCCGATGCAGAAGCCGCAGGCCGCCTCGTCGATGCGTGCCCCCGCCGCAATCAGGTCCTCTAGCGCGCCCGTCCGCGCGATGGTCCGGAGCACCTGCCGCGAGCCCGGCGCGACCACCAGGCCGACCTCCGGACGGGCCCGGCGGCCCCTCAACATCGCCGCGACCGTCAGCAGGTCGCGCAGGCTGGAGTTCGTGCAACTGCCGATGCAGACCTGGTTGACGGTCAGGCCGGCGATCTGGCGGACCGTCCTGACGTTGCCCGGCGAGTGCGGGCAGGCGACCATCGGCTCGACGCGGGCGAGGTCGATCTCGATGGTGCGGTCGTAGGCGGCGCCGCGGTCGGCCTTCAGCGGCCGCCAGGCGTCTTCGCGGCCCTGCCACGCGAGGAACCGCCGCGTGACCTGGTCGGACGCGAAGACGCTGGACGTGACGCCGAGTTCGGCGCCCATGTTCGTGATCGTCGCACGCTGCGGCGCGCTGAGCGTCCCCGCGCCCGGCCCCGTGTACTCGACCATCCAGCCGACGTTGCCCTTGGTCGAGAGGAGGGAGAGGAGTTTCAGAATCACGTCTTTCGCGCCGGCGAACGGCCGTAGGCGGCCGGCCAGGCGCACCCCGAGCACCTTCGGGCACGTGAGGTGAAACGGCATACCGCCGATGGCGCAGGCCACGTCGAGGCCGCCGGCGCCGATGGCTATCATTCCCGCCCCGCCGCACATCGGCGTGTGGCTGTCGGCGCCCAGGAGCGTCTTGCCGGCCGCGCTGAACCGTTCGAGATGGACTTGGTGGCAGATGCCGTTGCCCGGCTTCGAGAAGACCATGCCGTGGGCGGCCGAGAACGTGCGGAGGAACTCGTGGTCGTCGGCGTTCTCGACCCCGAGTTGCATCATGTTGTGGTCCACGTAGTTGACGGAAAGGTCGGTGGCGGGCGGCGGGGCGCCCATCGCCTCGTACTCCATCATCGCCATCGTGCCGGTGATGTCCTGGGTCAGCGTCTGGTCGATGCGGATGCCGATGGGCTCACCCGCAGCCAGGTCGCCCTCCACGAGGTGGTCTTCGAGGATTTTGTAGACAAGCGTTCTTGCCATGGCACTGCGTTCCCTGTTGCGGTTACGGGCGGGGCATTATAGGACCCGGCAGGAGGGCACTCAAGGCGAAAGGCTGACCCGGCAGTTCAGGGGTGTGGCAACGATTTCTGGCATGGGACGATTTCCTGCGGCTTGGCCGTAGCGCCGGGGTTTATCCCCGGCGCATCCTGGCCGGCGCCGTCAACGGCCGCCGGGCATAAAGCCCGGCGCTACAGCGCTGTGATGGCTGTAGCGCCGGGGTTTATCCCCGGCGCATCCTGGCCGGCGCCGCCAACGGCCGCCGGGCATAAAGCCCGGCGCTACAGCGCTGTGATGGCCGTAGCGCCGGGGTTTATCCCCGGCGCATCCTGGCCGGCGCCGCCGCCAACGGCCGCCGGGCATAAAGCCCGGCGCTACAACCGCCTGCGCTCGCCAGAAAGGCAAAAAGGTTCCTGGAACCTTTTTGCCCTGCCGCCCGCCAGTGAAAAGAGTCACACCCCAGTTCAGCCTTGACAGGCCCTTACCCGACGACGTTCTGCGGGCGGCCGTCGAGGAAGGCTTTTACGTTCTCGACGACCGTCTTCATCAGCCGCGCCCTGGCCGCACGGGTGGCCCACGCGTAGTGCGGCGTCAGAAAGCAATTCCTCGCCGCCAGGAGCGGATTGTCGCGCCTCGGCGGCTCGACGGCAAGGACGTCGAGACCCGCGCCGGCCGGCCGGCCGGCGTTCAGCGCATCGGCCAGCGCCTGCTCATCGACCAGCGGCCCGCGGCTGGTGTTGATGAGCAGCGCGGACGGCTTCATCAGGGCCAGCCGCTCGGCGCTCATGAGACCCTCCGTCTCCGGCGTCAGCGGACAGTGCAGGCTCACGACGTCGCTCTCGCCCAGCAGGCGGTCGAGATCCACGAACTGGACGCCGTCTCGCGGCACCTGCGGCGGCTCGGTGCAGGCGAGGACGGTCATCCCGAACGCCCGGGCCAGATCGGCCACGGCCGAGCCGATGCGGCCGAGGCCAACGATGCCCATCACCAGGCCATTGAGTTCAACGAGCGGGAAGTCCCAGTAGCAGAAGTCCGGGCCGTCGGACCAGCGCCCGTCGCGGACCGTTTGGGCGTGGTGCGCTACGCGGTGCGTAAGTTCCAGGATGTGTGCGAAAACCGCCTGCGCGACCGCCGGCGTGGCGTAGTCCGGAACGTTCGTGACGAGGAGGCCGCGCTCGCGCGCGGCGCGGGCGTCCACGACGTTGTACCCGGTGGCCAGGACGCCGATGTACCTGAGGTCCGGCAGGCTTTCGAGACGGGTGCGGTCGAGAACGACCTTGTTCGTCAGGACGATCTCGGCGCCGGCGGCGCGTTCCGCGATCTCATCCGGCGGCGTGCGGTCGTAGACCTCGCAGTCGCCGAGCGCCGCCAGGTTATCCCAACTCAGGTCGCCGGGATTCAACGTGTAGCCGTCGAGGACGACGATCTTCATGGTAGCACCTATGCGCCTCACCAAGTCCTTGCGCGGTGTGTCGGAGCCTGCCCTGAGCCTGCCGAATGGGCACCCGCCGCGCTCGTACCTAAAGGAACCTTCCTCGGACCGCTCAGCCTTTGACCTCGACAATCATTTCGAGTTCAATCGGCGCGCCGAGCGGCAGTTCGGCGGCGCCGAGGGCCGCGCGGCTGTGGCGGCCGGCGTCGCCGAAGATCTCGCCAACCAGTTCGCTGGCGGCGTTCATGACTTTGGCCTGGTCCGTAAAGCCGGGGGCGCTGGCGACGTGACCCGTCAGACGGACGACGCGGGCGACGTTTTCGAGGCCGCCGACCTCGGCCGCCACGACCGCCAGGGCGTTGAGCGCCGCCTGGCGGACGCAGCCTTGCGCCTCCTGGAGCGAGACCTCCGCGCCCACGTGGCCGGTGGCCATCAACTCGCCGTCCTTCATCGGCAACTGGCCGCTGACGAACACGAGATTCCCCGTCCGCACGGCCGGGATATACACGCCGACCGGTTTCGGCGCGGCGGGCAGTTCCAGCCCCAGTTCGCGCAAACGTTCTTGCGGTGTCATGGCGAGGCCTTTTCTCTCCGTGCGACGACAAGAAGGTGGCGGCTGGTGTCGGTGTCGAACGGTTTGGGTTCGTAGCCGCCGTAGAACTGGATGCGGTTGAATCCGGCGTCCGATAGCATCGCCTCGAGTTCGCTCCGGCCGGCGGCCCAGGCCCGGTCGTGGGTCTGTAGTTTGCTCCACTCGCCGGCCTGCTTCTCGAGAACCAGGATCGTGATGTCGCACAGGCGGCGGGTCTTGCGGAGGATCTTCACGAACAGGATCTCGCGGTCGTCCACGCGGCGGACCTGCGGGTCCTCGATCACCGTGCGGCCTTCGGGAATCCGCGCGAAGTTCAGCGTGTCGAGGATCAAGAGGCCGTCTGCCCGCAGGACGTCGTGCATGCCGGCGAGGGCCTGCCGCATACCATCGGCCGAACCGACCAGCGGCAGGCTGTTGCCGGTGCACGTGACGGCGTCGAACGGGTGAGGAAAATGGCCGGGCAGGTTCCGGAAATCGGCCACCTCGAACCGGACGGGCGAGCCCTCTTCGCGGGCATCGGCGCGGGCCTGCTCGACCATCGATTCGGCGATGTCGGACCCCACGGCCTCCATCCCCCACCGCGCGAACAGACGCACGTGGTGCCCCGTGCCGCACGCGCAGTCCAGCACACGCTGGGCCGACACGCTCGCCAGCGCCCGCTGGAAGAACGGGGCCTCGTGGCCGATGCGGCCCTCCCAGTTGACCATGATGTCGTAGTAGGGTTGAAATGCGTCGAAGTCGGAATCGGCTTCCGCCATCTCGGGTCTCCCCACATGCGCGGCGATCGAGTCGCCGCGATTCTAGGGCGTGCCGCGAAGCCTTGCAAGCGTTTCCGAGCGGTTCTGCAAAGAAGCGCGGCAGGGCAAAAAGGTTCCAGGAACCTTTTCTGCGTAGCACCCTCCGGGCCCTTCAGGGAAAAGGTTCCTGGAACCTTTTTGCCCTGTCGGCCGCCGACGGCGGGAAGCGCTTGACACGCTTCGCCGGCGCGTCTATCCTTTTGGATGGCGTGCGCGGGTGGTGGAATTGGCAGACACGCCAGCTTGAGGTGCTGGTGGCCATACAAACGGCCTTGCAGGTTCAAGTCCTGTCCCGCGCACCATTTTTTTGCGACTGATGCCTTTTCCGACGGCAGCGCAGTCGCGCGGAACACCGGGTTTTGAAACAGTTTCTTATCTCGCCCCGACCCATTCGAGGAACTTCCGCCTGAGGTCCCTGAGCGGCGCCCCGAACGCGCGGTGAAGCCTGAGGAACCACGGCGGCCGCTTGCCGGCGGCGCGCTCCTGGGGCGTCATCAGGTCGCCGCGGTAGAGGCGCTTCAGTTTCCGCACGTGGTAGAGGTCCGCCTCCTGGAGCATTGCCAGCACCCGCCGCTTGATCGTGCCGAGCGGCCCCCACGACGGCCGCGGCGCCCAGGAGATCTGAAAATCAATGAGCACCGGCCGCCCGTCCTCCGCCACCAGGACGTTATCAGGCTTGTTCATGTCAACGTATGCCATGCCGCGCGCGTGCACCGCCCGCACCAGGGCTTCGAGTTGGTCGAAGAAATCCTCCGGCGGCGGGTCCGCCAGGTCCAGCAGGTCGCTGCCCTCGATCCACTCGTGGACGAAGGCGCTCTTGCCGATGCGTCCGACGAGGTGCGGCACGCCGCCCGTGTCGTGGAGCAGTTGGTAATGGCGGACCTCGCGGTCGGCCATCAGCCGCCCGGCCCATTCCAGCGGGCAGCCGAGCCACGGTTCCGTGTGATAGTGTTTCAGGCAGACACGGTGGCCGTCGTCCGAGACGTAGCGGCCGGTGGCGGCGAAGAAGTCCTGCTTCAGCGTCTTCTGGAGACGGTAGGTGCGCTCGCCCATCTCGAAGGATTCGCGCGGCAGCCTGCCGCGCAAGATTCGCTTGGGAACGCGCCCCTGTTCCTTGCGTGCCATCGCCCGCCCCGTCCCGCCAATGGTGCGGCGGCATCGTAGGCCGGCGCCGGCCGCGCGTCAAGGACGGTCCGGGGGACCACTATCGAGTGATAGTGCTCCACCGATGTCGTATCACCACTGGCGCTTGCTCGGCAGGGGCTGGCGGAACTCAACGTGACCGCCCGGCAGGGGCTGCCTTCTATTTCGTGTCCTACTTCTTCGGGGGGGGTGGTGGGGATGGCTCAGGCTTCGAGCCAGAAGGCGGTCTATTCACGCCCTTCTTAACCACGACGGTAGAGCTCTGGGGATTTCTGCCCCGGGCTTCTTTGTCTGACCGGTTAGGCGCTGGTTGTGGGGCCTTTGCTCCCATTTTGCTCTCCTTGCCGACGGATCCCTATGAGTAGCTTCCGAGTGCTTGCGATCTCAGAGTCTTCTGCCTCCACTTCGTCATTATACTTTAGAAACTCCACCATTTCAACTTGATTCACGCGCACCAGCAAGTCCTCAACCTGGTGAAGGGGCGCACGCTTGCCATCGTCCAGGATCCATTCAGGTTGGTCAATGATGAAATGCCCCCTGTCGGGCTGATCCGGCCATTCCTGGGGCCAGCCGTAGAGGCGCCGGTCGCCCGCAAGGTGCAGGATGACCCATCGCTTCTCGCGCCTAAATGCGCTATACCACTCAGAGGGATAGCTGGTTCGGCATGTCCATTCCCATTGCGGCAGCCAGGACAGAACCTTCCTCGTCCGCAGTCTCTCAAACCACTTCCATTCTCTCAACCATTCATGAATGGTGTTGTTGTTGGCCATGCGCGCGGAGAGCAACCCAACGACACCAGCAACAGCAAGTGAGCAAACCAGTGTTGATTCACTGGTCCACGCCCCTACCGAAAAAAGGCTGCCAATGACAAACAGGAGTTCCCGCACGCCGATGGTGATTGCTTGCACGATTACCGTGAAGATCAACGCCTCAACGACACGCTCAAAGGGCGTTGCCTTGGGGTGTGCAGTAAGTCCATAGAATATCCATGCAGCGAGGAAGCCAGGTAGCAAGTGGTAAATCAGTGTGACCACGTCTTTAGGGATATCTGCCATCGCGTGCCCCCCGTGAACTTGGCTGTTCCGTGGCGCTACGTACTTGGGGTAATAGTACCGCGCAAGTGGCATTGGCGCCAAGATGCTTTCAGCGTGTGCCTACCGGCGCGCGTCTACTTCACTGGGCGGCGGCGCCTGGCCGATGTCATAACCCCATTCGCGTTTGCTGGGCAGTTCGTCGTGGTATTCGACGCGGCCGTCGGCGTAGAGGTAGTTTGCCCCCTTTCCCGGTTCGTCGGCGAATGGGGCCGACGCCCGCCGCGGGTGCCATTCCCACCGCTCGACGAGGCCGCTGGTGCGGAACGGTATGTTGAACTGGCTGCCGACGGTCTGCCCCGCCGCGCCGCAGAAGAACAGGATGACGCGGGGCCACTGGGGGAACTGCCGCCGCTGCTCGCCTTGAGTCGTGCACGACTGGGGGCCGCTGAAGTCGGAGTCGCCGCTGGTGCCCCACTCACACTCCGCCTGCCGCCGCATGTCGGGGGCCGTCCGGAAGAGGATGACGTTCAGGGCATAACTTTCGGGCGGTGCATCGAGCAGCGCCGCGCCGGCCTCGCTGT
This sequence comes from Planctomycetota bacterium, assembly GCA_030602705.1. Classification (GTDB taxonomy): domain Bacteria; phylum Planctomycetota; class Phycisphaerae; order FEN-1346; family FEN-1346; genus JAUVZF01. The sequence goes on along the minus strand of JAUVZF010000075.1, from coordinate 5,195 downwards.
CGGGCGGCAGCACGTCGGCGCCGCGCAGGCCCGCTTTGGGGTCGGCCGGGCAGGTGTACACTTCGAGCGACTGGATGTACGGCCACAAGACGATGCTCCAGTGCGGCCCGGGCTGGCCCCATCTGTCCGCCGGTCGCTGCGGCGCCATGACCAGGCCCGTCTCGGCTTCGATCCGCTTGAACAGTTCCTCCGGCGCGTCGCTGGTCATGATGGGCGGCCAGACGCCGCCGGAGTCGGTCATATATCGCTCGTAGGCGGCGGCGATGGTGCGCAGGTTGCCCTGGCACTCGAGCGCGCGTGCCAGCCCTATCGCATCGAAGAGCGCGGGTACCAGCAACGCCGCCAGGACGGCTATGATGGCGATGACCACGAGCATTTCCAGGAGCGTGAACCCGCTGACGCCGCAGCCGGCGGTGAGGGCGGGCCGTGCCATCACGGCACCAGGAACGAGTCGGCGGGGGCTCGCGGAACGTTGAAGGGGTCGTCCGGCCGGCCGGCGTCGGGCCGGTAGATGTTGTCGCGTCGCCCGCCGGCCCGCAGTGCGCCGCAGAAGGGGGTGTCGTGCCACTCGACCTCGCCGCCCAGGTACAGCACGTTCTGCCCGGTCCCGTGATGGTTCGGACTGTTGGCTTCGGGATGCTCCTCGGGAGAGACGATGGGCTGGCGGACGAGGTCGGTCCGCGTGTACGGGTTGCGGTCGGCCAGGATGGCGAGCCTGGGCGGATGGACCGCGCGGAGGGTGGTTGGCGGGCCGCCCGCGCCGCCGGATTTGGTTTGCGGATGGGCGAACTGGTTCTGGTACGAGTAGGAGCATCGACCCGCGTGCACGCGTTTCAGGAAACGGTCTTCGGCCGGCACGGCCTGGCCGGTGGCGGGGTCCATTGCCAGGAACCCCATGACGGCCGGCGAGGTGGCGGAGTTCAGGCTGGGCCGGTCCGCCGTGGCGGGGCAGACGAAAATCTGCGGCAGGGTGTAGCCCTCGCGGACCAGCAGCCAGAGGTTCGCCTGATTTCCGACGGCCCGCACGTGCGGCCAGGCGCACGTTCCGGGCGCATCGAACCGGCTGGGGAAGTGCCACTGGTCCTTCGGCACCTCGTCGCCCAACGGCGACGCGGCGCCGCAATCGGGAAGCCGGCCGTCGTGATCGATGGCGTACAGCACGATGGCCTTGCCGAGCGACGACAGGTGGGCTGCGCACACCGTCCGATCGGCAACGTCTTTGGCGCCTATGACGGCCGGAACCAGCGCAGTCGAGAGGCAGAGCAAGCCGGCGATGGTGACGAGAAGTTCCGTAAGCGTGACGCCTCGCCGGGCCGCCATGTACCAATTCCGTCAAGAACCGGTGACTGTGTGACAACGTAGTGGCACACCTATCGCGGCCAAGACAAATTATGGCACCGGCATCTTGAGTTGCAAGCGGCCTGGATGCAAGGGATTTTGGGCGATTCTTGCGGCGAAATCCAAAAGGACCGGACCTTTCAATCCCGCCGCGCCGAGCCGTCGCAAGACCGGCCCTGCGCCTTGCCACCGGGCGTGCGTTTCTCATTGACCGCTCGTGGCATTGGCCTACAATACGGGCTGCATTTCCATAGAAGAGGAGAGCGATGGCGGGTCAGGATTCGCCGCTGGCGTTCGTGACCGGCGCCACCGGGATGATCGGCAGCCACCTTGTCCGGCGTCTGCTCGACGAGGGGTGGCGCGTGCGGGCTCTGGTCCGAACGACCAGCGATACCCGGCTCCTGGAGTCCTGGGGCGTGGACCTTGTCGAAGGCGACGTCAGCGACCCTGCCGGATCGTTCACGCCGGTGCTGGAAGACGCCGACTACGTCTTCCACTTGGCGGCGATGGTCTCGGACTGGGCGCCGCTGGCCGAGATGGTGCGCGTCAACGTCGAGGGCACGCGGCACCTGGCGGAGGCGGCGATTGCGTGCGGCCGACTCAAGCGGTTCGTGTATCTGAGTTCCATGGTCGTCTTCGGGATGCACCCGCAGCGGAATCTCGACGAGACCGCCCCCCTGATTCACGCCGGCGACAATTACAATCTGACGAAGATCCGCAGCGAGGAACTCATCCACGGGTTCGTCCGCGAGCGCGGCCTTCAGGCCGTCATCATCCGGCCGCCGTACGTGTACGGGCCGCGCGACCGCCAGGTCTTGCCGAGACTTCTTGAGAATCTTAAGGCCGGGAAGTTCAAGTTCATCGGCTCTGGCCGCCATCCCCTCACACTCGTCTATGTCGGCAACGTCGCGGACGTCCTGTTTCGGGCGGCCACCCGGCCCGACGTCGTGGGTGAAGTGTTCCTTGTGACCAACGGCGAGGCGATCACCCGCGTGCGGCTGCTGGAGATCATCTGCGAAGAGACGGGCTATCCGATGCCGACGGCGCACGCGCCGAAATGGCTGGTCCGGATGGTGTGCCCGGTCTTCGAGGGGATTTGCTCGCTCCGGCGTGGCCGCGAACCGCCGCTCGTCAACAAGGCGCGCCTGAAGTTCATGGCCACGCCCCTGACGTACAACATCGACAAGGCCTGGCGTGTGCTCGGCTACCAGCCGCACGTCGGCACCGAAGACTCGCTCCGCGAAACGCTGACCTGGTTCCGCGAGAACCGGCCGGACCTCATGGCGGCGGCCGATTGAGCGGGTGTGGTAGCGATTTCCGGCAGGGGACGATTTCCTGCGGCTTGGCCGTAGCGCCGGGGTTTATCCCCGGCGCATCCTAGCCGGCGCCAACGGCCGCCGGGCATAAAGCCCGGCGCTACAACTTGGCCGTAGCGCCCGTACGGGCGCATCCTGGCCGGTGCCAACGGCCGCCGGGCATAAAGCCCGGCGCTACAACTTGGCCGTAGCGCCCGTACGGGCGCATCCTGGCCCGCGCCAACGGCCGCCTTGGTCGTAGCGCCGGGGTTTATCCCCGGCGCATCCTGGCCGGTGCCGCCGCCAACGGCCGCCGGGCATAAAGCCCGGCGCTACAACCGCCTGCGCCCGCCAGAAAACTTGCCACGCCCGATTGAGCGGCCTCAACCGCGCGTTGCCCGCGCCAGGGCGTTCGCCAGGCACAGGATCTCCTCGACCGAGTACGCCTCGCCGCGCGCCTTCGGGTCGAGCCCTGCCGCCGTCACCCGTTCGGCCCAGACCTCGGGCGAGGCGCCGGACGGGTCGGCCAGCGCGAGGCTTCGGGCCGCACGCTTCCGCCGATGGCCGAACAGACCGTCGATGGTTTGGCGGAACACCCCAAGGTCCGCCACCCGCGCTCGCTTCGCTGCGCTCGGCCGGATGCGCACCATGGCCGACCAGACGCGCGGCCGCGGCCAGAAGACGCTGGGCGCCAGGCGCCGCAGCACCTCCGCCTCCGCCAGCGCCTGGACCAGCACGCTCGCGGGGCCGTAATCCGACGTGTCGGGCACGGCGACCAGGCGGTCGGCCACTTCCTTCTGGACCGTAAAGACGAGCCGCTCGGGCGGCGGGTCGGCCCGGACCAGTTCGGCCACGAGCGGCGTGGCGGCCTGGTACGGCAGGTTCGCGACGAGTTTCACCGCCCCGCCGAGTTCCGCCCGGCGTCTCTCGACCCTTTCCAGGACGGCCGGCGCCACGCGGTGCTTGTCGGCCAGGACGTCGGTGACCAACAGGTCGAGGTTGGCGGCGTGGGCGAGGCGGTCGCGTGCGACGGATGCCAGGAGCGGGTCCACCTCCACCGCCACCACGCGGCCGGCCTCCGCCAGGAGCAGCCCCGTCAGGTTGCCCACTGCAGCGCCGACCTCCAGGACGGTGTCGGCGGGCGAGAGGTCTGCGGCCGCGACGAGCATCCGCATGAGGTTGCCGTCGATGAGGAAGTGTTGTCCCCATCGGCGGTCCGGCCTCAGCCCCGCCTCGGCCAGCATCGCCTTGATCTCGCTCTGTGTGGGAGGATGGTTCATAGGCCGCGCCCAAGCCCGGCCATCTCGACCGCCATGCGGACCGCCGCCTTCATGCTGCCGGGGTCGGCCACGTTGCGGCCGGCGATGTCGTAGGCCGTGCCGTGGTCTACGCTCGTCCGGACGATGGGCAGGCCCAGCGTCACGTTCACCGACTCCTCGAACGCGACGGTCTTGATCGGAATCAGGCCCTGGTCGTGGTACATGGCCACGACCAGGTCGAACTTGCCCTGCATCGCCTGGCGGAACGCCGTGTCGGGCGCGAGGGGCCCGAACGCGCACAGGCCGACGGCGTTGGCCTCCTCAATGGCCGGGCCGATTGTTTCGCGTTCCTCGTGGCCGAACCGCCCGGCTTCCCCCGCGTGAGGATTCAGGCCGCACACCCCGAGACGCGGCACGCCGACGCCGAACCACCGGCGGACCGCCTCGGAGCCCAGGCGGCAGGCGGTCAGAATCCGCTCGACCGTTATGGCCCGGATCGCCTCGGCCAGCGCCACGTGGATCGTCACCAGGACCACCCGAAACGGGCCGCCCGCCAGCATCATGGCGACCTCGCGGGCGCCGAACTCGTCGGCCAGCAGTTCCGTGTGCCCCGGCCACGGGTACCCCGCCAGGCCGACGGCTTCCTTCGAGATGGGCCCCGTGACGATGGCGTCGATCCATCCGCGTTTGGCCGCCTCGACGGCCGCAAGGACGTAGGCGATACTCGCCTCGCCGCTCGCCTTGCTCGGCCCGCCGGGAGACACTCCGTTGAGGTCGGCCTTGACGTGAACGAGTTCGACGCCCTCGAGAGTTCCGTCCCACTCGTCCCGGTCGTGCGACCGTGTGAGGAACGACGGCTGGCTGCCGGCCGATTCCGCCCAACGCTCGCGCGGCGGGCCGAAGACGGCAAAGCGCGCGAGACCCCGCACCGTCTCGTCCGCAAGCGCCTTCAGGGCAACCTCCGGGCCCACGCCCGCCGGGTCGCCCAGCGTGATGCCGATGCGGTGTAGTGACGCGTCGGGCATGATAACCCCACAACAGTTGCGCGCCGCGCAAGCGCGGCGGCTAACCAGGCACACCCGAGTTCACTCGGCGCGTGCCACGCTAACAGTTGCGCGCCGCGCAAGCGCGGCGGCTAACCAGGCACACCCGAGTTGGCCGCCGAGTTCACTCGGCGCGTGCCACGCTAACAGTTGCGCGCCGCGCAAGCGCGGCGGCTAACCAGGCACACACGAGTTGGCCGCCGAGTTCACTCGGCGCGTGCCACGCTAACAATGGCGCGCCGCGCAAGCGCGGCGGCTAA
>JAUVZF010000135.1 GCA_030602705.1 Planctomycetota bacterium | reverse complement strand
CGGGCCTGTCATTTCGACCGAGGTCGCCTTGGCGACCGAGCGGAGAAATCTCGCCGTCCGAAACAGCCAGCGGCGAGACCCCTCGACTCTTTTGCGCTCGCTCGGGGTGACAGAGACCATCGCCGGCCCGCCAGAAAAACTTGCCACACCCCCCTGTCCGGGCGTGACCACACACCATGGTAACGGACGCGCCGTCGGGCAAAGAGGTTCCAGGAACCTGTCTTGGAAGATCTGGGGACGGTTGTCTCGGTCATCCGGCCACCTCTTGCCTTGTTCTCGACCTCCCACGGAGCAAGCGCTCTGCGTTTCGGCCGAACGCGATGCGTCGGCGCACACATCCCTCCTCCGCAATATACACGCTCCGCGCGCCCTTTGAACCGGGCACAGCGGCCCCGGCCAAACGGGCCGCAAGGCTGCGCAGAAGACTCCAACGGAAAGGGCGCATTAACGTTTTGGTGGTAAAGTTGACCCGCACCGTCACCAAGTGCGTGCTGGAGATGATGTCGCTGTCGCGCGGCCTCATGCTGCCGCTCTGGGCCATCCACAAACAGATCGCCGCGGCGATCGATCTGATCGTGCAGCACGACCAGTTGACCGACGGCACGCACAAGATCACCCGCATCACCGAGTGCGCCGGCGTGGAGAACGACCGCGTCGTCCTCTCGCGACCTGTTCGAGTACCGGCGGCTGAGGGCCGACGAGGCGGAAACTGGAGGCGGCGACCGGATTCGAACCGGTGAATGGCGGATTTGCAATCCGCTACGCCCCCGGCGCAACCCCTGCAACGACAAGGCCTTATGAATCCGGCCAAAAAAACTAGGCGCTTTGCTTGGCGCTTTTTTCCGGAAAACGGGCCGTGCGAAGGCTTCCGGAGAGCGTCCGGCGATGGCCGAGAAGCGGCGGCGCGACGGGTCGGATACGGGGAAGTGAAATCGACTTTGCCCGGCAAAACCGCGACCCCAGGGGGAGCCCCCCTTGCGGCTGGCAGCGGGGGGCGGAAGCCCCACACCCCTGAACATCGACGACTTTGTTTCTCAGGAACACAACCTGTTTGGGTAGGCCCTTAGCGGAAGTGGCGCACTCGCTAGAGCATGCGCAGGAAGTCCTTTACCTCATCAAGAGCGGAATCGTCGAAGTCTCACTTTCCGGCCATTGCCGCCACGCCAACGGAGTACTTGTCGTCATCGTACAGGCTTGCCAGGAAAGCATGCGCCTGAGCCTTCATCGGGCTCTTACAAACGGTTACCGCCAGCAGCCCACAGCATCGTCGCTCTTCTTTCGGCCACGCGGAGAGGATGGTCAGGAACGAAATGGTCAGAAGTTAGGTGTGTCGGGATTCCCCCCTCGCGCCGCCAGCCGCTGGGGGGGCCCCCCGGTCGCGGGTCTGTCGGGCAAAGTCGATTCCGTCACCCGACCTCAGCCCCGTCGCGCCGCCGCGTCTCGGCTTCCGCCAGCGCCGCACCGGCCCGCAAGCCCCGAATGCCTCTGACTGTGATTTTAAGGCCGCCTGATACCATAAGTTCCGGTGACAGTCTGGGGGGCGGTGCCAGGGGCGGGGGTAGGGTCGCTGCTCCTGTGCGAACTGCGGCCAAGAGCCGAATCCCCGCGTGACCGAGACGCGGGCCTCTCTGTCCTGCCCACTCTCCCGCCGCACCTGGTCGATTACGGCGTGGTAGTTGGCGATCAGGTGGAACTTGTCGAAGATAATGTGCGCATCGTGCACATGCCCGTTGCCGGGGCCGGAGAAGTGCTTGAGGTTCTCCGGGGTCGCGATAGAATCGCCGGAAAGGCCCACGGCAGTCGTGGGCCGGAACCCCTCTGGGAAAGTTCGGCCAAAAGGAACAACGGCGTTGAAGCCTCGATACTTGACGATCGCTCTCGTTCTCTTCGCACTAAACGGCGTCCGCGTGTTGGGTGATAACCAGTCGTCCAGGCTGGTCGAGTCGGCGCTGGCACGGGCCGGCGACAACGCGGTTCAGCTTCGCGATGCCCTCGACGCGGCACCGGCGGATCAGAAGGAAGGCGTCCGGTTCCTCGTTGCGTACATGCCGGAGCGTGACTTGCAGAACCTCTCCACCGATTTCCTTTTGAACAATGTTCGATTCGGTTACCGCGCATGGAACGAGGCACCGTGGAAGGAGCGCATCTCTAAAGAGATGTTCCTCAACGAGGTGCTCCCATACGCCAGCATCAACGAGCGACGCGACGACTGGCGCGGGGACTTCTACCGGCGGTTCAAGCCGCTCGTGGCTGAGGCCGAATCACCCGCGGAGGCCGCCGTGATCCTCAATCAAAAGATCTTTGATATTCTGGATGTCCGCTTTTCTCGCAGATGCCCGAAGGCCAACCAAAGCCCCTACGAGACGATCGAGGCGGGCGTGGCGTCCTGCACGGGACTGTCGGTACTGTTGGTTGACGCCTGCCGGGCCGTCGGAGTGCCGGCGCGGTTTGCAGGCACGCCGCTGTGGACCAACAAGAGCGGGAATCATTCGTGGGTAGAGATCTGGGATGGCGATTGGCATTACACCGGCGCGGCCGAGCCTGCCGGGGACAGGCTCGACCAGGCATGGTTCGCCGGTCGAGCAGCGACCGCCCGGCGCGACCATCGCCTGCACGCGATCTATGCGACCAGTTTCAAACGCACGGGCGTGACGTTTCCGCTGCTTTGGGACCGAAAGGTCGATTACGTCCATGCGGTCAACGTCACCGATCGCTACGGGAAGCCCGAAGCACGCGACAACGAGAAACCGCCAGCGGTGGAAACCGCTTCACGCATCGACATCGAGGCGTCTCTGCACGCCGTTGCCGAGTTAAAGGAATACTTGAACGTGGCTCCGGCCGGCCGACCCCCGCTTGCGGAACAGGAATTCGCCACTATCGCCCTCGCGCGCGAGCACGCTCAAGAGGCCGAACTGTTGTTGTGGAACGAACACGTCGAGCGAATCAAAGAGACTCGCGCCGACGAGATGAAAACGCGGCGGCTGGCAGCGGGAGACTTGCAGATGCCCTTCCACTACACCGTTTCCGGCGACAAGCCGGAAAACGGTCGCAGCCTTTACATCTCCCTGCACGGCGGCGGGGGCGCGCCCAAGCGCGTCAACGATCAGCAGTGGGAGATCCATAAACGGCTGTACCGGGTGCCGGAGGGCGTTTATCTGGCGCCGCGGGCGCCGACCAATACCTGGAATCTGTGGCATCAGGGGCACATCGACGGGCTGTTCGACCGGCTGATCGAAAACCTCATCGTGTTCGAGGAGGTCGATCCGAATCGCGTGTACCTGGTGGGCGGCTCCGCCGGCGGTGACGGCGTGTACAGATTGGCGCCGCGCATGGCCGATCGCTTTGCGGCGGCAACGATGGTAGCCGGCCATCCCGGCCGCGCCTCGCCGCTGAGCCTGCGCAACCTGCCCTTTTCCATCCACGTGGGCGCCGATGACTCGGCGTACAACCGTAACGACATGGCACGCCACTGGGGAAAACGGCTCGACGCGCTGCACGAGGACGATCCCCAAGGTTACGTCCACTGGACAAAGATCTACGCGGGCAAAGGCCACGTGCTCGGCGGGCAGGACGCGGCGGCGATTCCGTGGATGGCCAAACACACCCGCAATCCGCTGCCTGGGCGGATCGTCTGGCGACAGCAGAACCATCCGCGGTTCTATTGGCTGGCGGCCAAGCGGTTGCGGCCGGGGACCGTTATTCGCGCCGAATATAGGGGACAACAAATCGACCTCCAGGCCGGAGGTGTCGACCAACTCATCATCCGCGCCAACGACCGCATGTTCAGCCTTGACGAGATCATCACCGTGACGTCGCAAGGCAAGCAGGTTTACAAGGGCCGCATCAAGCGAAGGATCGGCACGTTGGCCAAAACGCTGGCTGAGCGCGGCGACCCGGCGTCGATCTTCAGCGGAGAGATCGTCGTAACGCTGACTGAGAAGAAAGAATAGGCTGGTGCGCAATGTGGAACACGGTGGCTAACCCCTTTGCAGACCGCCCGTTATGGGTTTCTGGCCCGAAACGACGGATATGTGCCTTGGCGGCACCTGCGGCGCGCGAGGGGGCCAAACGGCGATTCCCAGGCGCTCAGCGTCTAAGTTTGCCTTCGCCAAGGGGTTATTGCGCACCAGCCTAAGAACAAAGAATAAAGTAGATGGCTCAGGGGCTGGAGAAGTGCTTGGTGATCTCCGGGGTCGTGATAGAATTGCCGGAAAGGCCCAACGCCGGTCGTGGGCCGGATTCATCCGGGAAATCTCGGATTACAACAGTGTGGTCGGCCACGCAGGGCTGCAAGCGAATTCGGCTTCAAAAGGCCGCCAACCGCAGGGGGGCTGTCCCCGGTCGCGGGTCTGTCGGGAAAGTCGGTTTCGCTTCCCCCGTATCCGAACCGTCGCGCCGCCGCGCCTCGGCCCTTGTCGGCGCCGCGTCCGGCACACCACCAGCAAGCCGCTGGCGCTCGCAGGAAGGCACTACGCTGCCCTCTAGTCGACGCAGCGCCGCCGAGACGACTCCCTGCATCGTCTGAGCGGAGAGTGTGCGCCAGATGCGGCCCTGAGCGGGTGTGCGGGGAGTCGTCAGGCTTGACATGAGGCGGCGCAGCACGGGCCGGAGAGTGCGGCGCGTGCGGAGTGCCGGGGTCAGCGTCCTCGGGCCGGACGGCAAGGAAGTGTGGAGAGTGCCCTTTACGCTGCTGTTTTCCGTGTCTTTACTCGTCTTTACCGTGGGAGTTCGGACTTCGAATCCGGCGCGCTGGCACGCCAACGGCTCTTACGACCCCACAAGGGCCGACCTGACACTACATGAGACCACCCGAACTGGCAAGTCTCTGTGACCAATCTGTGACCAGACGCACGCTGATGCGAGGTTGTCTGGGTCGCGTCATGGACCTTCCTTCCACGCACACCGTGATGGCCAGGTGGGCCGGCTTGTCGTCGGGACTCGGCAGGGCAAATCGGTCGTCTACACGACCGACAAGGCGAACCTGAAGGCGCTGGCGTCGGCGCTGGCGAAGATGATGCCGAAGTAGCCGGCGGACTACGGGACGCTCAGCACCTCAAGCGCCGGCAAGGACAGAAGGTCAGGGAAGGCACCCTCGACGCTCGGTTCGTCGTGCGCAGCGGCACGGCGCTTTGTTCCGGCCCATACCGTTGCCGCGGCATCGCCGTGCTCTTCGGCGAACGGCTCATCACCTGCCATTGGCAATCGTGGAACGGCTGGCACAGCCGTCGGTTGCCGCGCCGAGCGCGTGCGCCCTGCCACCGGATCCGTTCCTGAGGCGCTTTCATCCGTAGGCGTGTCAGTCGCGTCCACGACTGGGCGGGGTCCGTCTGCCGGTGCCAGAAGTGCCACCTCCGGTGCCGCCATCAATGCTGCTTCCGCGGCCATCAGCGGCAGCGGAGACGGGGCGCCGACGGCCATGCCGCCACCCATCGCCATCGGCGGCGGCTGCGACGCCGGCAGGTCCGGCAGGCTCGCGCCACGCTGGTACGCCGACGCGAAACCATCGACGTCGCTCGAACTGATCTCGTCGTCCGGCGGGCCTGGGATGAGAGCGTCGTCCTGGAAGTCCGCATCGAGATTGCTCGACTGGTACGCCGACGCGAAACCGTCGACGTCGCTCGAACTGATCT
>JAUVZF010000022.1 GCA_030602705.1 Planctomycetota bacterium | reverse complement strand
GACCATGCGTTCCTGACCGAGGGCGGCGTCTTCGCCGACGACCTCGTCCGTGGCTGGATCGAGTGGAAACGCAAGAACGAACTGGCCGAGATGGCGCTGCGGCCGCATCCGTACGAGTTCCACCTGTACTACGACAGTTAGGAGGGCGAATTCACATCGTAAGTGCAACAGGAGGAAAGAACAGAAGGACATCGCGGCGGGGGCGTGGGCACCCTCGCGTTGAGCGGGGGCAAGGGATCGGTTCAAGAGGGCGGCATCCGCGTGCCGGCCGTCGTGCGCTGGCCCGCTGCTATCACGGCCGGCGCCAAGACCAGCCAGGTCGTCACCGTTCTGGACCTGTTGCCCACGCTGACCGCTGCGGCCGGGTCGGCAGCAGGCAATCGGGCTCGGGCGAATCGGCGCGTTACACTTCCCAGCCCTTGCGGTATTCGCGCTTGACGTACCGGTTGACGGCGGTACTCTCTGACGCCGCCGCCCCCGGCGCGGCGGTCTGGTCTCACCGGCCGGCAACCGGCCGGCCGGAGGCCCCGGGCGATGCGGCGACGCCGCACGGCAGCCACACGACCATCTGCCCAGGCCCACGGTTGCACCATGCGTAGTAGGGGACGGCCGTCAGATCGACCGCCCTGGGGTTGACGGCCCCGTTCGCGCCGCGGGCCATCACCTGTGCCCGTCCGCGAAGGACCGTCACGCCGCCCAGAAGGCTCGGCCGGTGCTCGGCAGACAGTTCCGCCTTGCGTGGCAGCGAGACCCTGAACAAGTCGGCCTCGGCGTGGTCCACGCCCTCCAGGCAGTAAACGATTGGACCGCGCATGAGCGCCACCTTGCCCTGGTCGGCCTCGACTTTCTCGTGCGCGTAAACCCGGTGGACCGGCATCGGCAGGTCGAGTTCGACCACGTCCCCGGTCTGCCAACGACGCTGCAAGTGGACGTAGCCGTCGTCTTGTGGTAAGGGACCGGCCGTCCGGCCGTTGACCTTCAGCCCGACCGGCGGGACATCGGGGTCGGCGAAGCGGTACAGGTCGCTGGGAACGGGTCGGCCCAGTGCCCAACCCGGTATCCGCAGACACAGGGTGAATTCGGCCGTCTGATCCGGAGTGACCGTCAGGTGCACGCGGCCGTCCCACGGGTAGTCGGTCTGCTGGGCCAGCGTGACCGTCGTGCCGTCATCCATCTTGATCGCGACCTCGCCGGCGAGGTACAGGTTGACGTACACTTGCCGCTTGCCGCGGGCATACGCCAACCCGCCGACCTGCGGGATGATGCGCGTGAGGTTCGTCGGGCAGCAGGCGAGTCCGATCCACGACCGCCGTTGCCTGTTGCCTTTGCTGGCCAACGGGTTCTGGTAGAAGAACGCGTCGCCGGAGATCGAAATTCCCGAGAGCACTCCGTTGTACAGCGCGAGTTCCATCACGTCAGCGTACTTGGCCTGCCCTTTGAGCAAGTTCATCCGGTGCTGCCAGAGCACGTGGGCGATGGCAGCGCACGATTCGCAGTAGGCCGACTCGTTGGGAAGCAGGTACGGATCTCCGAAGCCCTCGTCGTGATACTGGGCGGTGCCGATGCCTCCGGTAAGGTACATCCTGCGGCCCACCACGTCGCGCCAGAGATGATCCAAGGCCTGCTCGTAGGCCGGCGCATCCATGAGCCGGGCGATGTCGGCCATGGCCGAGTACACGTACCCGGCCCGCACGGCGTGGCCTGCCGCCTCGTGCTGCCGGGTCAGCGGCTTGTGGTCCTGCATGCGGCCGTTGCGGATGCTGTTGCGGGCGCGCCGAACAGTGCGGCGCTGCGCTTGGGTCAGCGGAGGCTTGAACTTCGGCAGTTCCGTCGAAACGCTGTTAGGATCAAAGGGCTTGCGCTGCCGGCCGTGCGCATGCCCGCGTTCGTCCAGGAAGAAGCGCGACAACTCCAGGTACCGCCGCTCGCCGGTGGCACGGTAGAGTTTGACCAGGGCCAGTTCCACCTCCTCGTGCCCCCCCACGTCATACCGCTTGCCGGGTCCGAAAATGCCGTCGATGTGGTCGGCAAATCGCTTCGCCGCATCGAGCGCCTTGCGCTGTCCGGTCAATCGATGATGCTCGACCGCCATCTCGAAAAAGTGGCCCGCGTTGTACAACTGGTGCTCCAAACGCATGTTTTGCCATCGCTGGTCGGAGTCCTTGACGATATAGCACGAGATGAGGAACCCGTCCTTCTGCTGCGCCGCCAGGATGCGATCGAGAATGCCTTCCACACGCCGGCGCAACTTGGGGTCGTCGCGGTGCTGCAGCGAGTACAGTGCCCCTTCCAGGGCCTTGTGCAGGTCCGAGTCGAAGGCATGGTGGCCGCGGAGCGGGCCTTCGAATACCCCGGCCGCCTTGTCGAAGTTGCTGATGTGACCCGCCTGTTCCAAGCGGTCCAACGCGTGGTGAACGGTTACCTCGTGGTGGGTCTTCAGCCGCGGTCCCCAGAACCCGCCACGTAGCGCCACTCGCTCGTGACTCACTTCTTCCAGCCCACGCGCTTCGGCCGGCTCGGCCCACGCGTCGGCGCCCGCAGAGTTCAGCGCCAGGATCATCAACAGTCCTCCAGCCCGACCAACCCATGCGCCACTCATCGGCATGTCTCCTGTCGGCTTGGGCGAAAGCAGCAGGCACGCCCCGTGTGCCCTCGCTCTGTGCCGTGAAGTTCACGGTATCGTAGCAGAGCGACTCCGTGTGCGGTAGGCCCATCTCTGCCGTCGTATCCTGGCGCGCCGCTCAAGTTGAATCTGCTGGACCGAGATCCAACATGAGCCAGCCTGCCTGGCGATCCGCGTCGGCCAAATGGGCTGCACGTCAGGTTGACACGCCGCGTTGCGAATGGTATCAGCGGTGGGGGCAGGTCATTCGCGTGATCGGCGCCAACGCGCAGCGCTGGGCAGGGAACAGACAACATCCGGCACACACGAGATACTTTCAGGTAAAGGACAATTCCGATGAGAAGAACGCTTTCGTGCCGTTTCATGACGACACTCGTCAGCGGCCTGGCCATTGCATTGGCCTGCACGGCCTTCGCCGGGCAGAGTCCGGGTGCTGAGTCTGGTTCCCCCAAAGTCGGCGGCACGACCGTGGCTGCTTCAGGCGTGAATCTTGCGGTTGCTGCGGAACCGTCCGGCTCCTATGTTTCCGGAGACACGACGCTCGCGGCGCTCCAGGCAAAACGGAAAAAAGACTTCACGCCGCGCGAGGGGGGCTGCAGAATATAGGAACGGTAGGCTTTGCTCGGCGTCGCGTGACGCCGGGGATGCTAAACACGTACGGCTGAACAACCTTCGCAGACAGGCGGAAGAATGGGTACGCCGGCGACCGACGGAGGAAGCCGAGGCAATTCTGAAGCAGGCGAAAGAATAGGAAGGAGAGCGCATCCATGAAAGTGATGTTGGCTCTGACGACGATAGCCCTCTGCCTCCCGCAGGCAACCGGCGCACTTGCAGCGGCAGACGAGGACACACCCTACGAGCAGGTCCTTTACAGGAGCGGCACGAAGGGCTACCACACCTACCGCATCCCGGGCCTGGTGGTGACCGCGAAGGGCACGCTGCTGGCGTTCTGCGAGGGACGCAAGACCAGCAGGTCCGACCACGGCGACCTGGACCTGATGCTCCGGCGCTCCACCGACGGCGGGAAGACCTGGTCGGCCCAGGAGATCGTCTATGAGGAAGGCGGTGCCGCCAAGGTCACCATCGGCAACCCTTGCCCGGTCGTTGACAAGACCACGGGCGCCGTGTGGCTGGCCTTCTGCCGCAACAACGACCGCGTGTTCATGACCCGCAGCGCCGACGACGGGCTCACTTGGAGCAAGCCCAAGGAGATCACCGCGGACGTGAAGGAAAAGGACTGGGGCTGGTACGCCACCGGGCCGGGCCACGGCATCCAACTCGCCCGCGGCAGGCAGAAGGGGCGGCTGGTCTTTCCCTGCGACCACGGTGTCAAGGGCCGAAAAGGCGGCTGGAAGGACAAGGGACGGTCACACGTCTTCTACAGTGACGACCACGGCAAGACGTTCCAACTCGGGAAGCCCACCGATTGGGGCATGAACGAGTGTGAGGCCGTGGAACTGGCGGACGGGCGGTTGATGCTGAGCATGCGGAACTACCACGGCAAAAACCAGCGGGCCTTCGCGACCAGCCGCGACGGTGGCCGGACCTGGTCTGAGCCGAAGCATCACGCTCAGGTTTACTGCCCGACCTGCCAGTCGTCGATCCACCGCTATGCGTGGAAGCCCGACATCATCCTCTATTCCGGGCCCGGCGGCGGGGGGAGGAACGACCTGACCATCCGCGCCAGTTACGATGAGGGCAAGACCTGGTCGGTAGCCAGGCGGCTCCACAAGGGCGGCAGCGCCTACAGCGACCTGGCCGTGCTGCCGGACGGGTCCATCTGCTGTCTGTACGAGGCGGATGGCTACAAGACCATCACCTTCGCGAAGTTTCCGCTCAGATGGCTCACGGGCGAGGAGAAGGAATAGGGGTGCATCGCACGGACATGCCGTACCCGAAGCCGTGTGGGCGAAATTTCGGCTTGCCCGAGGTGTCAGACTTGGTAGAATCACTGCAACTGCCCCGCGATAGCCGCGGGGAAGAGGCCACACAGGACGCCCAAGGCGCCGCGCAGCGACGCCACAGGGGCCCTGTAAGGAAATGCCGGTTGATCGGCAAGATGAAAGGAGCCTATGATGAACCGATTCATTCTCGCATTATGTCTGGCAGCATCGATCTTCACGATCCCGTCGGCGTTCGGTGCGACCAAGGAGATGACGATCCAGAAGAAATACCTCATCATCCCGATCCGCAACGGCGCCAAGAAATGCAACCTGGAGTTGGAGGTCGCGGGTAAGAAGGTTCGCCGGTACGGCACGGAGATCGCAACCAGCGCCGATTCCGTCGACTTCTACGCCTTCTTCACGATCGAATCCTACAAGGGCAAGCCCGCGATCGTCAGCGCCGCCGGCGCTACCGAGGAGGGCTTCGCGCTGATCCGCCAGTCCGACGAGATTCCCGGCGCCGACACGTTTTACACCGAATCGCTGCGGCCGCAGTTGCGCTTCTCCCAGAAGGTCGGCTGGAACAACGACCCCAACGGCATGGTTTACTACGACGGCGAGTGGCACCTGTACTTCCAGCACAACCCGGTCGGGTGGAAGTGGGGCAACATGACCTGGGGCCACGCCGTCAGCACCGACCTGATCCACTGGACGCAACTGCCCGATGCCCTGTTCCCGTCCACGATGGCCAGGGGGGCGTGCTTCTCCGGCAGCGCGATCATAGACACCGACAACACCGCCGGCTTCCAGACCGGCAAGGAGAAGGTCCTGATCGCGGCGCTGACCGACACGGGCGCCGGCGAGGCCATCGCCTACAGCAACGACCGCGGGCGCACGTTCACCTGGTACGAGAAGAACCCGGTCGTCAAGCATAGCGGACGCGACCCGAAGATCATCTGGTACAAGCCGGGCAAGCACTGGGTGATGGCCGTCTTCGACCGGGGAAACATCGCCTTCTACACGTCGAAGAATCTCAAGGATTGGCAAGTGCAAAGCCACCTGAAGGGCTACCACGAGTGCCCGGAGCTCTTCGAGTTGCCCGTCGATGCCGACCAGAACAACACCCGCTGGGTCGTCTTCGCTGGCGACGCCAAGTACGTGGTGGGAAAGTTCGACGGCAAGACGTTCACACCGGACCACGAGGGCAAGCACCGCGTTCACTACGGGGCGTACTACGCCTCGCAGACGTTCAGCAACCCGCCCGACGGGCGGAGAATACAGATCGGCTGGGCGAGGATCGCCATGCCCGGCATGCCGTTTAACCAGGCCTTTACCTTCCCGCACCGCCTGACGCTCCGCAAGACCGCCGACGGCATTCGGATGTTCGCCACGCCGGTAAAGGAGATCGAGAAACTCTACAAGAAGAAGCACTCCGCCGGCAGCGCCGACCTGGCTCCCGGTTCGCCGAAGACCGGGGCTGTTTCGGGAGAACTCTTCGAGATCCGCGCGGAATTCGCCCTCGGCCAGGCCAAGGCCGTCGGCCTGGACATCGGAGGCAACCGCGTGGTCTACGATGTCGCGGGCAAGAAACTCAACGGGGCGGAGATGAAGCCCGTCGACGGGAAGGTCTCCATGCAGGTCATCGTCGACCGGCCGATGATCGAGATCTGCGGCAACGACGGCCGGGTGTACATCACGTCCGGGCGCGGCAAGAGGGGCAACGTTTCGGCCATAAGCGCCTTTGCCGAGGGCGGCAAGGCCAGGCTTATAGGTCTCGATATCTACGAACTCAACTCCATCTGGAAGAAGTAGCTTGAGGCCATGCCGGGCAACCCATGCCAGACGAAACCCGGAGACGGCAATGAAGCGTTGTTCGCCGGCAATGATATTGGCAAGTGTGGCGGTGTTCCTTGGCCTCGCGTCCCGGGTTCGGGCGGCTGACAGGAAGGTGAAGGTGTTCATCCTGGCGGGGCAGTCCAATATGGAAGGCTATGGCATGCTCGGCAGCCTCGGCCACTTGGGCAACCACCCTAAGTATGGCCATTTGCTTAAGACCCTCAAGAACACGGATGGTTCCTGGGCCACACGTGATGATGTAACGGTCTACTGGAACAAAGAGTCGAAAAAAGGAGAAACAAGGTCGGCAAAGCACGCGCCAAGATGAGGTAAGGCGAATTCGGTTCCCGAAGCGATGAAGGGTTTCCTTCCC
The DNA here is from genome assembly GCA_030602705.1 of Planctomycetota bacterium. Lineage (GTDB taxonomy): Bacteria > Planctomycetota > Phycisphaerae > FEN-1346 > FEN-1346 > JAUVZF01. The sequence goes on along the minus strand of JAUVZF010000022.1, from coordinate 43,491 downwards.
GTCCCGCTGCTGATTCTCGTGTGTTTGCCGGTTTACGCGGCCCCGTGTCGTGACGATGGGCAGCCCGTGCGCAGCGCACCTTCGGCGCGCAGAACACCCCGACCTTGCCCCGGCCCTTGACACCGCACCGCCATCACGTACCTTGCAGTCACGTACCATGGCCCCTTGGGAAGGAGCCCGTCATGAAATGCCTCCTGATTTGGATCTTTGTTGCCCTGGTCGCGGACGTCGGATGTGCTCGGGCGGCCGACGCGCCGTCACCTCAACAGGTGGACGACAGGCTCACCAGACAGAAGATCGTCGAGGTGATGCGAAAGGTTCACGCCTATCAGGCAGCCCATCCTTACAAGAAGCACGATCGCAACTGGATTCGCGCCACCTACTACACGGGGGTGATGGCGCTGTACCGCACGACCAGCGACCCCGAGATCCTCGAACAGGCCGTCCGTTGGGCTGAAAAACACCGGTGGGCCGAAGGAAACGAACGGGAACGGGCGAACAAGAAGACCTGTGGGCAGACCTACCTGGAACTGTACTTCCTCCGGCGCGACCCCCGGCGGATCGCCAGGATGCGCGCCTACGTCGACTCGCGGATGAAGCTCGTCGGCGCCGGCGAGCCGCCTATCAAGGGCTGGTACTACTGCGATACCCTGTACGTCGGGCCGCCGACGATCGCCATGCTCGGCAAGGCCACCGGAGAGACGAAGTACTACGACTATCTCAACGAGGTCTACTGGGACGTCACCGAGCACCTGTTCGACAAGGAGTACGGGCTGTTCTATCGCGACAAACGGTTCTGTGATGCAAAGACGAAAAACGGTAAGAAGGTCTTCTGGTCGCGCGGCAACGGCTGGGTCATCGGCGGGATCCCGCGGGTGCTGACATATTTGCCGAAGGATAACGAGCGTTACGACGACTACGTCAGCCTGCTGCAAGCCATGGCCGCCGCCATCGCCAGGCGGCAAGGGGCCGACGGCCTGTGGCGCAGCAACCTCGACGATCCCGACCAGCACCCCAACCCCGAAACCAGCGGGTCGGCCTTCTTTTGTTACGCCATGGCCTGGGGCGTCAACAACGGCGTGCTGGACTGCGACGCGTTCCTGCCCGTGGTGATGAAGGCGTGGAGCGGACTGGTTCGCCACGTGCAGCCTGACGGCAAGCTGGGTTTCGTGCAGCCGTCAGCCGGTGAGCCCACGCCGGCCACTCGCGAGATGACCCACGAATACGCCATGGGTGCCTTCCTGCTGGCCGGCAGCGAGATGGTGAAACTGGTCGAGTCGGGAGACTGCAAGGCCGTGCCGGCAACGCCCAAAATGCCGCTTTCCGACACGTTCAAACGGCTCAAGGCGCCGGGAACCGGCCGTGCGGCCGTCCAGTTGACCGCCGGCACGGCGTTCTGCTATCCGCTGTACTATTTCATTCCCTCTTTGACCGCCGACGCGAAGTACCTCATCTACCACCGGGCCGAAGCCGGACAGGTGCAACTCCATCGGCTGAACCTGCAAACTGCCGAGTCGGTGCAACTGACGCACGGCAATACGCCAGAGACTCGCTGGAAGGGCTGGTGTTTCGAATCCGGGCGCGGCGTGTTGGATCATCGCAGCGTGTTGAACGTGGCGCGAGGAAAGGTCGTCTACTTCACCGGCGAAATCGGGAACGACGTGCGGATGGTCGATGTGGAGACCCTCCAAGACGAACTTCTCTTCAAACTGCCGAAGAACCGCGAGGCGGTGGGCCAGAACTGCACGTCTCCGGATGGCAAATGGCTCGTCTACATCGACTCGCCGCGGGGAAGCATGCCCGGCAGGCAGGTCAAGGGCGCGAAAGTCGTCGCTTACCACTTCGACACGAAAGAGCAACGCGTGCTCTGCACGGTCGATACCCACATCCACCACGTTCAGGCGTACGACAACGAGCACTTCATCTTCTGCCACACTCCCACCGGCATGGGCATGCTGATGACCGACCTGAGAAGCGGGAAGTACGTGCATTTGCGTCAGGGCGACCCGGGCGTCGTGACCGGCCGTATATGCCACCACTTGTCTACGCGGCGGGGAATGGCCTACGAAATCCACACGGGAAGGCGATCCGGATTGTACGACCCGCTGACGCGCCGGCGGTTCGAATTCCCGCTACCCAGCAACTTCCCAGCCGGGGGCGTCCACACCGGCTGGGATCCGGACGGGCGTCTGTGGTTTTGGGAGGACCCCGGCGGAGGGCACCGGCTGGTGTACCTGAAACGCCTTGACGAGACCGGCGGCGAGTTCGTCGACTTGACGGGTTCGTGGCCCACTTACGGCCGCGGGCAGAAGTCCGACTTCCATCCGCAACTGACGCCTGACCGCAAATGGATCCTCTTTACCGGCGGCGACCCGGCGACCAAGACCACTCACATCTTCCTGCTCGACGTCTCAGACTTGCACGACACCGAAGGAATCTCTCCGGAACTGCTGAGCCCGACCGGGGCAAACGACCTGGCGGTAGCGGCGCCGCCGGCGTGAGCATCACGCCGTCACATCCGGCTGACAGGAGAGGACTCTTGATGAAACGCGCCGTCGCGCTGTTGGTGTGCATGATCCCGGTCGAACCGGCCCTCGCGGCACAAGAGGACCGCGGGATGCGGGATGAGGCCCGGCGAATCGTCTCGCGGCACAGGACGGTGTTTACGAATCCGCCGCGACGCATCCCCAGCAGGACGCAGACCGACGCCCCCCTGCTGGGCAACGGCGACATGGCCGTGGCCCTGGGCGGCCCGCCGGAGGCGCAGCGGCTGTGGCTGTGCAAGAACGACTTCTGGCGGCTGAAGTCGAAGTACAACACATCCGGGCCACGCGTGTTCGGCGGCATCGACGTGAACATCCCCGATCTGAAGGGCGCAGACTATCGCGTGGAGCAGTCGCTCTTCGACGCCGTCACGCAGGCCACCTTTACCAAAGGCGACTTGACCGTGAAGATGCGGGCATGGGTTGCGGCCACGGAAAACGTGGTGGTCGTCCGGCTCAGCGCGGAAGGCAGGACCGCCGACGTATCGGTCGGCCTCGCACCGGCCACGGGCGGCGGCAGCGACCACGAGACCGGCAGCACCGACGGGGTGCACTGGGCGGTCCGCACGTTTGTGAGCGACGTCGATATTCCCTCCGGGGCCGCCGCCGCGATGAGGCTGCTCGGGGCGGACGCGCTGTCCTTCACATTGCAACCGGGCAAGCCGGTGACGGTCATCGCGGCCATGCGAAGCGTCTTCAAGAGCAAGGCTCCTCTGGCGGACGCCCGCCACCTGGTCGCCGGCCTGGACGGGGCGAGGCTGAAAGATCTGTGGCAGGCGCATACGGCGTGGTGGTTGGGCTTCTGGGCGAAATCGCTGGTCGAACTGGACGACCGGGCTATCGAGCAGCGGTATTACCTCAGCAACTACGTGATGGGCTCCTGCTCGCGCGACCCGGAGTTCCCGCCCGGCATCTTCGGGACGTGGGTCACGACGGACTCTCCCGCGTGGGCGGGCGATTACCACCTGAACTACAACCACATGGCACCCTTCTACGCGCTGTATTCGTCGAATCACATCGAGCAGGCCGACCCCTACCACGCGCCCGTGCTGGCGTCGATCGAACGCGGCCGATGGTACGCCAGGAACATCCTGAACTGCCGCGGCATCCTCCTGCCGGTCGGCATCGGCCCCAAGGGCATCGAGACCACCCGCGATTGCCTCCGGCACGGGGCAAACGTGGTGAAGGGCGGCCTGTTCTATGGCCAGAAATCCAACGCCGCCTACTGCGTGGTCAACCTCTCCATGCGGTGGTACCTGACCTACGACAAGGCGTACGCAAAGACGGTCTACCCCTTCGTCCGCGAGGTGGCGGACTTCTGGGAAGACTATCTCAAACTCGAAGACGGCCGATACGTCATCCACAAGGACGCCGTCCATGAGGGCTCGGGCGAGAACTTCAACTCGATCGTCTCACTGGGCCTGGCCCGGAACGCCTTCGAGACGGCACTGGATATGAGCCGCGAACTTGGCGTCGACCCCGGCTGCCACAAGAAGTGGAGGCACATCCTGGAGCACCTCAGCGGCTTCGCCACGCAGGAGATGGGCGGCAAGACCGTCTTCCGCTACACCGAACGGGGCACGCCCTGGGTGCGGGGCAACACGCTGGGCATCCAGCACATCTACCCGGCCGGGGCGATCGGACTCGACAGCGAGCCCACGCTGCTCCGGATCAGCCGCAATACGATCGAGGTCATGGGCAGGTGGGTGGACAACAACGGCTCGAACAGTTTCTTTCCCGCCGCGGTGCGGGTGGGGTACGATCCCAACGTCATCCTGAAACAACTGCGCGACTACGTCACGCGGCACTGCCAGATGAACGGCTTCGCCGCCCATAATCCCCACGGCATCGAGAACTGCAGCACCGTGCCCAACACCGTCAACATGATGCTCTGCATGGGGCACCAGAACGTGCTGCGCGTCTTCGGCGTCTGGCCGAGGGATCGCCGCGCACGCTTCGCCAGCATCCGGGCGGAGGGGGCGTTCCTGGTCTCCAGCGAACTGGCCGACGGACAGGTGCGGTACGTGATGATCCGCAGCGAGCGCGGCCGGCCGTGCACGCTGGTCAACCCCTGGGGCGGCAAGGCGGTCGTGCTCCACCGCAGCGGCAAGCCTTCCGAGACGATCCGCGGCGAGCGGCTGAAGTTCGCCACGTCCGTCGGCGAGCAGATGCTGCTGGGCCCGGCAGGCACGAGCGCGGCCGAACTGCGCAGCCGCCTCGTCCCGGCGGGGCCGCGACGATTGGGCGGTTGCCAAGAACTCCATCCAGACCTGACACAGATGTGATCACACGTGTGATCACACGCTCCCCCTCGAGGTGCTCTGCTTCGGTGAAATGAGCAACGTGCTCAGCAGCCCTCGGCCGTTTGATGTGGCCAAACTCCTCAACCGACGAGTGACTCTGGAGATCGGCGGCGGGGCCCGCCGCGACGATAAGCAGCAGCGCAAGAGACAGGGCGGCTTTCCAGTCGGATCTGCTCATCGAGGTCGCTCCTTTTCGGGTCGGTTTGGCCGGAACGGTGAAGCGGGATTTCCAAACACGCTCTGGACCACGGCCACCGTGGGTCATCTCTCGTGGAGTTTGCCCAAACTCCTCATCCCTGCAAGCCAGGATCCCCGTCCGAGGCCGCCGCCCCAGTCGAACACTTCTCGCTCGCGGCCGGAACCCCTGAACGACCGTATCCTGCGGGCTTAAGCCTACTGTGGCCAGACCGACTTGCACTGCCAGACCGTCAGCGAATCGACATTCGCCTTGCCGCCGGTGGCGAGCGTTGACAGCGAGGTGTGCGTCGGGTCGATCGGCAGAGAGAAAGACATCACGACTTGCCCGCCGTTGGCGAAGACCTCGATGCTGGTCACGTCGACCACGATCCGTAGTTCGATCTTGCCGCGGTGCATCTTCAGCGGCGCCGAACTGCCCAGGGCGGTGAGTTTCTGGTCTTTCGCGCTGTAGATGACCTTGTGGCCGCGGATGTCGAAGCCGACCTGCTGTGCCTTGCCGGGCTCGATCACCGCGTCGATGTCCCACAGTTTGCCGTTGAGGTTCACGAGCGGGTTGTCGCCGCCCTTAAGCGCCAGGTTCGACCAGGTGTGCTTCTTGGCGTGGACGTTTTCGATTTCCCTGACCGGATACAGGAACAGCCGCAGGCCTTCCTCGGTGCTTCGCAGCGTAACCGTGCGGGGGATGGTCATCTGCTGGTTGAACGGCATGCCGGGGAACTTGCCGCCGTGCATCCAGCCGATGATAAGGCGCCGGCCGTCTTGCGGCGGGATGTCCGACCAGGTCTGTGCGGCGTAGCAGTTGCGGCCCCATTCGGTCTTGTGCGGGCCGCTTTCAGGGGTGAAGGCCTTGCCGTCGAAGCGGCCGATGAGGTACGTGCCGTTGCCGCCCCAGAAGATCCAGCGGGTGTTGTCCTTGCCGCCGTCGGTGACTTTGCCCTGAGCGTCGAGAACGGGCAGTTCGAAGAAGTCCGGGCACTCCGTGGCCGAGGGGTGCTTCACGTCGCAGAGTTTCTGCCACTGCTTCAGGTCGGGCGAGGTGAACAGGGCGTAATCGTGCCCGCGCAGGTACAGCGCCATGACCCACTTGCCCGTCACCTCGTGCCAGATGACCTTTGGGTCGCGGTTGAAGGGGACCAACTGCCCCAGTACGGGATTGTGCTCGTATTTCTTCCATGTCCTGCCGCGGTCGGTGCTGTAGACCAGGCTCTGCCCGAAGGTCTTTCCGGCGGAGGTGTAGATCAGGACCAGCGCCGGGTCGTTGCCGGCCTGGAAGCCCCCGGTGTTGCTGCGGTCCACGATGCCGGAACCGGACCAGCAGGCGCCGTTGTCGTCCGGGAAAACGGCGATGGGCATGTGCTTCCAGTGGATCAGGTCCGGGCTGACCGCATGCGACCAATGCGACTGCTCGCCGGACGTCTTGCCGCCCGGGAACCGGCAGGAGACGGGGTTGTGATCGTTGAACAAATGGTACTGGCCCTTGTAGAACACGAGCCCGATGGGATCGTTGATCCACCCCTTGGCGGCCGTGTAGTGGAACTGCGGCCGGTACGTCTCATGGAGATTCACACTTTCCTTGCGCTCTTGATCTGCCGTGGCCGGCAGACACAGCGCCAGCAAGACCATTGGGCACACGATTGTCCGGTTCATGCCGTTCTCCTGTATGTCCTCAGCAGGTGCAGCAATTCAAGCGGGTTGACGTCTAACTCTGCGAGGAGTACCGCAACCGCGGGCACGTCAGCCAGTCGCACTGGCTCGGACTGCTCCTCGCCGTTACCCGGACACCAGGCGCAGGTCTTCCCCGGGTCATTTTGGGAACGACCCAATCGGGCTTCACGCTGCTTATATCGACGGCCGACTTGTTGGGTATCTCTTGGGTAAACCCTGTGCTGATCGACAAGGCCATACATAGCATGATGCCGAGGGTGAGTATTTTCGTCACGACCGTTCCTTGGTTTTTCTGCTTGAAATAATGCAGCGGCGGTTTGCTGAATCGAGATTGACCACATACCAGAACATGGCTCAGGCATACCCCGCCAGGGCACGGAGTTCTTTTATGTGTTTGTCGTACACCCCGCGCGGCAGCACGCCGCGCTTCTTGCAGACCGCCGCGGCCAAGCCGGTGGCGACGCCCATCTGCCCGAGGGTGCGCATGTTTCGGGGGCCTCCCAGACCGGCGTGCGAGCAACTGAAACAGCGGCCTGCCATCATCAGGTTGGCGATGTTGCGGGAGTAGAGGCAGCGGAAGGGAACGTAGTAGTCGCCGCCCGTCTTGTAGAACATGTACCACGAGAGGAAGTCCTGCTTCGCTCCTTTCAGCGCCTTTTGATAATGGAGGTCGATGGCACGGCGCTCGGTCACCACCGTGTCCGGGAACTCGCGACGCTCGAGCATGTCGGCCTGCGTGTAGATGTAGTCGCCCATCAATCGCCGCGACTCCCGTTTGCCTGCGACATAGGCGACCCATTTGAGAGCGACCGTGGCGTTCTTCGGGTGTTTCTTCGCATTGGCGAACGAGCCGTATATGGCCCGCAGCATGTGGTCGCGGATATGTTCCGCATCCTTGATCTGATGCACCGTCTGAGCCGAATACTCCCAGTACCACTCGCCCTTGATTGCGGAGTGCCCCTTCGCCACGGGCATCGCCCAGGGCACGCCGGGAAAGTCCGAACGTTCGCTGGTCTGCTCAGAGTTCCAAAGCACGCTGGTGCCGAGCACGCGATTGTCGGGCGTATCCGGGCTCCACAGATCGCCATACTTCTCCCAGGCTTCTCCGAATTCGGTGTGTGCTTCACGTCCGTAGCGATGATCCGCTCCGGCCCAGTAACCCAACCAGCCGTCCCCCGTCGCGTCAATGAAGACCGGAGCCCGGAAGCGGTGGATGCTCCCCGTGGTTACCTCGCGTGCCTCCACGCCGGCGATGCGATCGCCGTCCTTTTCGAGTCCGATGGCGATGTGCTGGGCAAAGCAATCGACGCCGGAGGCAGCCATGGTCGCTTCACGCTTCCGTTGGGCTTTCTTTGCATCGGCGTGCCCGTTGGGATAGTGGGGCGTGTCGATGGTTTTTAGAATCGCCTCGCATTTTCCGGATATGCCAATCGTGTGGACGCGGACTTCCTCGCTGGCGTTGCCCCCGAATAAGGGACGGTCCTGGATCAGAGCGACCTTGAGCCCCTTCAACCTGGCCACCAGCGCGGCGGCGCACCCGGCTATACCGCCGCCCACAATGACAACGTCAAATGCCCGCTCCTTGATCTCCTTGCCCACGCGACCGCTGAGGCGATCCTTCCAGGCAGCCAACTCCACGAGGTCGTCATTGGGAAGATTGGGCGAGGCTTCCCGGGAAAAGTAGATCGCATCGCAACGGCCGTCGAAACCGGTCAGGTCCTCCAATTCCACTTCAACCGTGCCTGGGGACGCTATGTTGACGGTACCGCCAGTTTGCCAATGCCACCGCTCACCTTCAGCGCCGAAATCCGGCTCCAGTGGCGCACCATTTCGGCGGCGGGGGGTGCGGCGTCGTGGTCGGCGGCGAGTCTGGCGGTGGACGTGGACTTTGAACCGGCCCGGAGCCTGCCAGTCACCCGGGCACCAGTCTCGCGTTCGCACCCAGACATGCCATCTGCCCGACTTGGGAATTTCGACGGTAGTCCGGGCATTGGCAACGGGCTTGCCCATTCCATGCGCCAGCAGATAGCAGCCGCCCATCTGCTGATAATGCTGAGTATCGAGTTTCCACCCGCCCTGCTTTGCAAAGGATGCGGCCTCGACCAGGACCCCGGAGGTCGACAAGGCAGTCTTTCCCGCTCCCAGGACATAACGGAAGGGAACCGTCGAGGTCAGGCCAACGCCGCCAACGATGCGGATAAACATTCTTCTGTTCATACTCATGTTCATTCCTCCTTATTAAGTGCGCAAGCGTCCTGGTCGTTCTCGAGCGGAATCAACCGCACGGTGCGAAAGTGGATTTCGCCGCCACCGGGCGTGATGTCGTACTTGTTCCACTCGCCCGGTTTGTTTTCGTTGCCCTTGATTTTCGATACGCCGGAGAGTGTTCCGATCATTTCGGCCTCGGCGGATACCGACCGGGCGGCGTTGCCCTTGAGCTGAAAGCCGTGGAAGCCGTAGACGTCGCCGGCGCTGCCGGCCTTGAGGTGCGCCTCGACGCACTTGGGCAAGGCCCGCGGCTCGCCGGTAATCCGCAACCGCACGCCGCTGTTGCCGGCCGGTTTGCCGGACGGCCACCGCCACTCGACGATGAGCCGGAAGTTGGTGAATTCTTTTTTCGTGGCGAGGTACCCCATCGGCTTGCCCTTGCAGATGAGCAGCCCGTCGCGGACGCTCCACACGTCGGCCATTTTCACATCAGGCTTGACGAGATAATACTCCCAACCGGTGAGGCTCTTGCCGTCGAACAGATCAATGCCGCCCTCCGGCTTGTCCGCCGCCGAGGCAAACTGACCGGCCGCAAGTACGACCACAACCGCCACCAAACCAACATTAAATCTCATGACATTTTTCACTTTCATCACACAAATTGCTACTTCCCCTGCGGATAGACGACCTCCACCGCCGCAGAGGGCCGGCCTTCAGCGTCTCCCCTGGCCACTGCCGTTATGCAGTAATACCACTTCCCTTTGAGCGGCCGGCCAAGCAGATCCTCGCCAACATCCTTGAACTTCTCGGTGCCTGCGGCAACGTATGTCAGGAATGTGGCCGGACCACACTCAAACTTCGGTTCCGTGCTACGGTAGATTCGATACCAAAACGCTTGATCCACGGGCTTCCATTTCAAGACGCCGTTCTCGGCGGTCAACTCAGGCTGCGCTGGTGGAGTATCCGCGGCAGGACAGCCCACCAGTGAGAGAGCGGTCTGAGGGGCGGATGCGGGGAATACCGCCATATTGTCGCCGTCCGTAGCCTCAATGTAGTATTCCACGCCCTGCCCCGTAACGGCCGATCCAGGCAGGATCCGCGCAAAGACCGAACGCGCACGCCGTTTCATGGGCAGAGCATCCCACCTCTCTGTCCCCGGCGTACGGTGCCGGAGGGTAACGGATAGGTTGTCGAGGCTCCGATTGTCCAGAACGCGAGCCGTGATCCATACCGGCCGCCCGATTACGGCCGATGTGGGCGGCGAGATCACAATGATATGCGGTGGCGTTTGGTCCGCGGAACCTGCTTCACAATGCGCAGGGATGGATAATGCGCTTTCTTTGCCCTGGGCGTTGACAGATGAAACAGAATACACGCGTCTGTCCCCGGTGCGGTCTTTGAAGGTATCAGTCTGCGCGGAGAGCAGTTCCTTGGTAACCCGCTCGCCGTCCCGATATACATGAAAGCCACGCACCTCGTCTTGTTCATTACGCCACGTGATAAGGGCACCGCGCCCGGTGCCTTTTGCCCGTACGTGGGAAGGCGGTTTCACTTGCATGGACTTCCTCAGCTTCGCCGTCTTGGCAACGTAATGGATCTGCACGAACCGGTTCTGCGAACTCATGATGTTACCCAGCGATGAGATATCTGTCACCCGGTATATGAAGTTCTTTACCCATGGCTCAAACTCGCCCGGCAAATCATCCCACTTGTAGCTGTTGAAGCGGTGTTTCAGCGCGATGTGACCGCGTGTGGCCGCAAGACGGCATCGCAACCACTTCAGGCGTTCACGTTGCATGTTATCATCGGCCTCCTTAATGCAACGGTCCACTACCTCTATCTGTTCGAGAGCTTTGTTATGTTCCACGTCGCGAGACAAAGGATGGCAGTGAAAGACAAGGGATAGATCCTGCTTACCCGATGTCGGCTTGATCTTTACCTTCTTCGAGACCCACGATTTCCAGCCTCCAGTGTCATTGACTTCACACGAAGCCAGCAGGTCGCCGTCGTGTGAGCCAAGCCGGATTTCTATTATGCCTCCGTGCCCGGCGGCCGCGACGCTTAGTTCAATGGTTTCAGTTTTCTCCCCGAAGTCGACGTCCTTGTACTGCACCCACGTGCCGTCGGTGATGCGGCTTATCCCCTTGCCTCCACGAATCCCCCCATGCTTGGCCGCAAAATTGGCGGCGTCAATCGACTTCTCTGTTTGTCCGATACGCAGCGACTGAACGTGGAACAAGTTCTTGCCCAGCATGTTTAGACCAGAGGTCCTCTGGCATTCACCCCACAGATCCCCCTCAGGCTCGTTCTGGTTGATGATCGGCACGGTCTTGGCCGCCGCCTCGGCGCCGTAGTTGTGCACCGCGTAGTCGCGATATACTGCTTCGGACGTGGTCAGTTTGCTTTCGGCATCCCAGGGAGCCTTGCTTATATACCACATCTTGGGATCGATGGCATCCGTTAAACGCCATGTCAGGCAGTAGAGTCCCTTCATGTTAGGTGCACGGTCCTGCCAGGCCTTGATCGTGTTCGACAGGTGTATGTTGTAGGGATAGTAGTATTGTGAACTGTTTCCGTCACGTTCGAGCCATGGGCAGCCCCAATATTCACGATTGCCGTAAATCGAGCCGTTGTTGCATCCGTCGGAATAGCGCGAGATCGGCGCGCAGATGACATCGTCCGGGAGCGTGGCAATAGGCTTCGGATCGAGTCCCCAACCGGCGACCGCCAGCCGCGTGCGCGGTGAGGAGGCCTTCATACCCCGATAGAACCCGTCGAAGATCTTGCGCCACACTGCGTAGGCGGCCGCGTTCCGTTGCTGCTCTGATTGGAAACAAAGCAGGAAGTCCAAGTCCGGGTAATCACTGGCGATCTGATCTACGCGGGCTGCTGCCACCGCCGGATCGTCCACTTTGGTCTTGTAGTCTTTGGGGATCAGATTGATGTCCAGTCCCAACCCCATCTTTACTCCGCGCGTATGGGCGTAGGCGATAACCTTCTGGAACAACGACGCGCCTTTCCGAAACACCTGCGCATTGTCCAGATGCTTGTTGTGCAACGCGCAGTCCGCGCCCCAATCATAATCGGCATACAACTCGTCTGCGCCAAACTCGTACTTGGACACATCCCAGCGGGGACAACTCCACCTGTGGCCGCTGCGGACAGTGGGCATCCAGACCCGAGACATAAACCCCTCATATGTAAAGTTGTGATACATCTCGTTGTGATTATTTTGGCCATTGTAGTTGTGAATATGCAGAAAATTCATCCGCATCTTGGCCATCTGGTCGATGATGAACTTCCAGTCCTCCCAGGAATAGACCGTTGCCGACTGCGGAAAGTTGGTCCAGGGCAGGAAGCCACGGATATAGACGGCGGGCGCCTTGCGTTCATCCACATCCGGAATCTTCAGGTCGGGATTCCGTTCGGGCAGGACATCGCCTCCCAGGTAGAATCGTACCCCCAGGTGATCTTCCAATAGGCCGTACACCCCGTACAGACACCCGGCTTCGTCGCTCCCGGCGATGACCAATACTCTCTTCCCGTCCTGTGCAACAGTTTTCAACACATAACCTTGCGGCCCTGGATCTTCAGGACTCACGGAAACCGTTTTCCCGACCTGCGGATTACTGTCCTTTGTTCCGACGACGAACAGGATGTTCGCATTCCCGGTCGCGCCGGTCCGGACCTCCGGCAGCGTGCCGGAGAGCTGATACCAGTACCGCTGTAGCTCGCGAACGGCATACCGTTCCATCTCCGATGCCTTCTTCCCAACAACGATGGCCGGTCGGACACGTTCCGCTCCGTACAGCGAGGATGCGCAGATGACAAGGACGAACAACAATGCAGCTCGTAGATTCATGGCCAGCCCCTTTCGCGCTATATTGTACTGTTATGCCCGGAAGGCGTCTACTCAGGCAGCCCCATCACGGAGCCGCCGTTGACTGAATCGAGTTGAGTCGTCAACCGACCACTGGTCGCCGTGAAACATCCAGATCGGTACCTTCGCAAAAGTCTTGGCGCTGGGAACATGTCCAATACCGCAAATCGGCGCAGCGGCGGCAAAGAAGCGGGGCCGTCGCCGCAGGGCTTCCCAGGTTCCTACCCCGCCATTGGACGCCCCGGTGATGTAGATGCGTGACGGGTCGACAGGGTAATCTTTGATGAACGGATCGACCGGGGCCATTTGCGAGGTGAACAGAACCGCCAGTGAGACCATGAATCCGCGCATAATAACCAAGCTTTTCGTTGTTGAATAAAGACTTCTGCAAAATACATTTTGCAGAAGTAGTGTTCAGGTTTCAGCGTTCAGGAATATAAGCAATTGATCCGGATGATGTTACATAACTCCATCCTGAAACCCGAAACCATTTCTGCGAAATTTCTTAATTTCGCAGAACCCTTTGTTGAAAAAACAGCATTACAAGCCGACCGCGAAATATAGCACATGCGAGGGGGGGTATCAAGGGACAATCCCGCTGACCCTATACTCCCGGCCTGCTTTTGTCGGGAAGGAAATGACGCCTTTTCCTGTTTCCTCTGCTTTGACTTTGCTGAAGCCGCACTTGACCTTTACAGGAATGCCTGCGCGAAGCCGGCAGATTCCCCCTTTCTCAGAGTGAATTGCGGCTTGAGACAGTTTTCCGGCTTTCCATTGGATATCGACTTCGAATCCGCCACGTGCCAGCATGCCTTTCACTTCACCGGCCGGCCATGCCTCCGGCAGGGCCGGCAACAGATGAATCTCGCCCCTGTGTGACTGCAAAAGCATTTCGCATACGCCGGAGGCATAACCGAAATTTCCATCGACCAAGATCGCGGGATGACCAGAAAAAAGGTTGTCATAGTAGTTATTGGTTATCATCCCGGAGAGCACTTTGTACGCGTGATTGCCGTCGTGCAGTCGTGCCCAGATATTGATCTTCCATACCCTGCTCCAACCTGCTGATCCGTCACCGCGTGCATTCATGGATACTCTTACTGCTTGCGCGAGCTTCGGTGTTGTTAATGGTGAAATCTGCCGCCCAGGGAAAACCGCTATCATGTGCGACAAATGGCGATGTTGATCTTTGGGATCGTCCCTGTCAACGATCCATTCCTGCAGTTGGCCCCATTTGCCGATCTTAGGTCCCAGCAGACGATTCTTCATGGAGAGGATTTTCTTGCGAAACTCTGCATCCTCGTCCAGCGCCTGAGATGCTTCAACGAAATTACCAAAAAGATCCCATACCAACTGCTGGTCGTATGAGACCCCGTCTTCACGAGGAATGTGTTTCTGTTCGGGGGACCATCCATCGGGACAAATAAGCGTCCCGTCAGGCAACTCCTTCAAGTGGGCTTTCCAGAACCTGGACCGCTCAGGATCGAAGTAATCGGCGGCAAAATCACGAGGTATCTCCTTCAAGTAGTCTTCCCAGAACTCGCACAGTTCCTTCATGACCGGGTATGCGCGGGTCCGGAGATATCCCTCATCGAGTGTAAAAAGGTAATGGCTCCACAGGTTCTGGGCAATCCACGCGGCGTCTCCATGGGACCGTCTCCAGGTAGAACCGGCGAATATCCCGTTCTTGGAACGCACGACCCAACCTCTGGTCCTGTACGCTCTTCTTGTTTCTTCCTTCCTGACCTCACGTATCGAATTGACCCATTCAGCGAGTGGCAGAAAACACTCCGAAAGGTTGGCCGGGTGGACAAACCAGTAATTCATCTGGAGGTTGATGTTCGAATGAAGGTCGCACTCCCAGATAGGACTGTTGCTCTTATTCCAGATTCCCTGGAGGTTGGCCGGCAGTGTGCCCGGTCGGGAACAGCCGATCATAAGATAGCGTGAGTACTGAAAGATAAGTTCTTCGAGATCGGGATCCGGTTCCTTCTGCTTGTATCTGGCGAGGCGTTCATCCGTGGGCAGTTGTAAGGTTGTTTCAGGGGTCGTTCCAATGTCCAGGGTAAAGCGATTGAACAGACTTTGATAATCCTTAATGTGCTCTTTCCTCAGCTCCTTGAAGGATTTCTTTGAAGCGGCCGCCAATTGAGATGACAGGCGTTTGTGAGGATGTTCTCCCTTCCATTTTCTGTCTCTCTGGTTCAGGTAGTCGGTGTCCGCCGCAAGCAGAACAGTCAGGCCGTCGCAGTTCTTGAACGAGATCGTCCCGTCCGGTCCGGCTTTCAGGGTGCCGCCATCGTTCAGGACCAGCACCTGGGCCTCATAATCCAGGGAAATGTCGTAATTTCCCCTGATCCAATACGACTGTTTGATCCCGTTCAAAGTGCGTCCAGGCGTTGAGCCTGAGGATGTGATTCGGTTTCCTTGCGTCGTAATGGTCCCCTCGTGCGTGTCCGTAAGCTGTATGGTGCCGGTATAGGCGCCATTCCGGTCCGCGGTAAAGTGAAAAACCATCACGCCGGCCGGACAGCTCGCAAAATATTCCCGCCGGTAGTTGACTCCGTCCAGATGGTAGCTGATTCTGTGGACACCCTCCTTGAGATTCAGCGAGCGTCCGTATTTTGAAGATGCCGGGGAAGACTCTGTTTCTGTCTGCCCGAACTCAATATACAGGTCCCCGAACGCCTGATAGGCGCCGACGTCCTTTTCATCGCCTATCCACAGGCTGTCTACATTGAACTGAATATGTTCTTTTTCGGTTCCCCCGAAAACCATACCACCCATGCGGCCGTTACCTATGGGAAGGGCCTCCTTTCCCCAATTGCCGGCCGGCCTGTTATACCAGAGGAGTCTATCTCCTGGTTTGGCGTCGCCATGCGCATTGACGGGAGCGCCATCCTCAGCCAGCGCAAATTGCGAGGTGACCAGAACCGCCAGAGAGAGCATGAATGCGCGCATGAGAAAACGCTCCTTTCGTTGTTGTTTGATGGATGGCTACTTCGCCTGACTTTCGCAGACCAGATTGAAGGTCGTGCCTGAGTCCGTCGACTCGATAGCGGCGTCCGTGACGGTCTTCGGGATCAACTCGCCTACAGCCAATTGCTTATCGTCTTTGTCGAAGAGCGTGACCTTGACAAAGCCGGATGGTGCAACGTCGGCGCTGATACAAAGCGCATCGGCACCTTGTCCGTCTGGCTGTGGGGGGACATCCATGAATGTTAAATGTTAGGACCTCATAAGCTTTGTCTTCATGCGTTTCCCCACAGCCGGAAAATCCCAGAATGAGCCGTTCATTTCAGGGACCCAAGGGACGGGATCGCCACGCGATCTTCGAGTCTTTCGATCACGGATAAGTTCTCTTTACCTTTCCTCAACCGGGACTTTGCAGACAGGACTGATTGCCTCTTCAAATGTGGGGCTAGGCCTGAAGAAGGGGTGGTCCTTGTATTCAATATCGCGTCTGCCCCAGTATGACCCGTAATACACGCCGCTGGCGTCCACCCACGTCGCTATTCTGACGAATGCCCACTGCGGGAGTTTCAGGTCCTTGTGCTGTTTGCCTTCACGCAGGGCCTTGATGAGTCTGCTCTTGTGGGACCCGATGCTTTTCGGCGGCGAGTACGGTGTGCCGTCCCAGCCTGAATTTTCCCTGTAAGTTGGTGCCGCGTGGCGGCGTATGAGGTTTTCCCATGACCTGCTATGGAGTCTTGTTGGTATGCCTCTTAGATCAAGATTGCCTTTAGGCTCCTTCTCGCCGTGGCATTTAACGCAGTACTCATCCAGTATTGGCTGAATGTAGGTAGGGAAGTGTATTGCCTGTTGACCTGTTTTGTCGCCCGGCTGAGGGCCCGGCATGACAGCGGCTTTCTTGAGGGCGACAGGGATTGTCTTCTTTGGCGGAGGCGTGCCGTTGGGTGTCTCGTGACAGCCCACGCAGGAACGTTTCTCGCCCGGCATGTAGTTTACGTATGTCCGCTCACGTTGGAGCTCCATGTAGTTCTCGTCCAGTGCCTGGAAGTAGATATTCCTCATGGCCGGGACATAGAAATGTGCCGAACCATCTTCCTCAACAGGTACGATTCCCCACATTGCTTTGCAGGCCAGGGCCCCGCCGCCTACGAGTTTTGTAGTATCGTTCTTTTTGTTGTGCTGATCCCAGAACCGCCTGCAGTCCCAGGGCCGCGGGATCTGTTCCATCACCCGGATGTACTTGACCTCGCCGCGCTTGATTCCTTCCATGCCGTGGTAGATGTCCTGGACAACGCATTCGGCCAGGTTTCTCTTTGCCAGTTCCGGGTCGCAGGTGTTGGGCAGAACCGGCGGAGTCTTGCGCGGGTGCAGTGGATAGGGCTGCCAGCAGGAAATCTCTGGTTCCTTGTGGATTAATTCATGCAATCCCGAATTATTCAGACTGTAGAGCCCGTAGGCATTTGGATTATTCCATTTCTTGTCAGGATTGTGAGCGACAAGAAAGAGACTCTTGCTGAGCGGGTACGGGTCCATGTAGAGCGGTCCGTTGTGGTCTCGCACCCACTTTCCGTTTCTGTACTGGTTCCAGCCCGGCTCCTGCCGGATGTCAACGTGGGGTGTGATAAAAGTCATCGGGTCACGCGTGCGGATGTTCTTGTTCATGTCGGCCAGGATAACCGTTCCGATACCGCTCTGCGGGTAATGCGGAGTGCCGAGGAACACGAACATGCTGGGCCCGCCGGGGATCTGGCGGCCGTGCAGGAATGTCGGTGGGAACTGGATATCGTTGCCGTAGACTTCTACTGTCCCGGAACCGTCCGGCCGCATTGCCCAAAGACACTTGACGCCCAGTTGGCCCTTGTCGACGTACTCCCAGCGAGTATACAATACCCGGCCATCTTGCATCATGCTTGGCGAGAATTCGCTGACAGGGCTCAGGGTCAGCTGTTTCAGGTTTTTTCCGTCACCGTCCATGCGGTGAATGACGGGCGTTGTCAGGACGTCCGCGCCGTCGCACAGTGTGCCATACTCGCAGCGCGTCGAGGTAAACACGATGCCCCCGTCGGGCAGGTAGCAGGGATGCATGTCATCGGTCTGGTGGTAGTACTTCCCGCCCCAGGCGCCGGTGAAGGAATTGTCGTATTTCTTGATGCGTGCTTCTTCATCATCCGGCGGGAAACTCAGTTGACGCGGGCCGCCTGTCTTGATTCCCTTTGCCGGGTCAATATCAATTTCATAGATTCTGAAACCCTCTTTCGGCGCCTTCTTCCAGTCGAATACGATTTTCTTCGCGCTGAAATGCAGGTCGAACCGGCCGAAGATGCCGTCTTTCATTTCCGGGATCAGGTCCGTCACCTTGCCGGTCTTGAGATCGAGCACGCAGAGGTTCCCGCCGTACCGGGTGCAGCCGTCGATGAAATCGGTGTAGAAATGGCTCGAATGATAGGTTTGCCGCTTGACGAAGAGGAGTTTATCGAAATCGAAGAGCGGGTTTCCTTCTGCCGTAAACGTATCAGAGTATTTGATCGGTATGATCTTCTGTTGTCCCAGAGGCTCAGCGTAGAGACAGGATGTAGACAGAAGTAATGCGATAATAACAAGTTTCTTCATGCCGTAAATACTTCCAATGCCAGTCGTTTTCGGCGAAGCGGTTGCCCGGGGAGCGGCCGGGCCGCAAGCGCGACCACAACCGCCACCAAACCCATACTACATCTCATGACATTGCTCCCATTCTTTTCTGCGGGTTCTTCAACTCTACTCAGCGGGTGCCAGGGCCATGTAGTCGAGCCCCAGCATGAGAAACTTGTCTTTGACGCGTCTGGCCTGCTTGTTGCTGCCGGTCAGACGGAACGTCAGTTTGTGCGTGCCCGGTGACAGTTCGACCGTCCCGAGTTCCTGCCGCGGGGCCGGCGCGACTTTCGGGCCGTACAGATCGATCCCCTTCTTCAAGACCTTTCCGTCCAGCAACACGTCGAAGACGCCGTAGTGGGGGCCCAGCGTGAACCGGGCCGTCATCGGACCTCGGTACTGCTGTCCAACTTCAAACGTGACCGACATCTCTTTGCCGACATCACCCTGCCACAGCAGATGATGCCCGTTACTCCAATCGCCGTCAGAGGGCTTCATTCCCTGCACCTTGGCTGGGCGATGGTACACCACGTGCTGTTCGCCTTCGTAGATCCCGTCCGCGGGCACCATGGCCGCGCGGTTCGGCTGCACGTAGTAGTCGACGCGCCGCTCCACGGGAACCGGCCGGTACAAATCCGATTCGCCCGCCGTCTGGTACCAGTAGGCCGTGCAGGCGTACAGCAGCGGCCAGTTGTTGGGATGGTACTTCTCCATCACCGCCTCGAAACGCTTTTGAAACGGCACGTTGTCGGCCAACTGGAAACGGCTGTTCGACACGTGCCCCAGGCTGCTGTTCTTGTTAAGCGGCTGGTTTTGCAGGGCGCTCTCGAACTCGACCGGATTGTGCGCCGCCCAGGCGTAGCCGAAGTAATCCTCGCTGCCGGTTCCAAACGTGGATGGAAACTTTTCTCCATCCACGAAAAACTTCTCATCGCCCTCGCCCCACCACCAGCCCCTGGCCGCCGCCAGCATCGTGCTGTAAATACGAGGCGCAAACTGTTTCGCATCGATATTGAGCACCTTGACCACCCGGCCGAACGGATTGGGGTTCCAGACGTGCAGATTCACGCCGACGAAACGTCCGCGGCCTTCGGTCACCATCAGCGGCCAGTCGGGCCAGCGCTCGCCGTGGGTGAACGACTTTTCATCCACGCCGACGTACGCGTCGCGATGCCACTTGGCGTGGAAACGCAGCAGCGGCTTGTCGGTGTCGACCCGCTCGTGCATAACTTTCAACGAGAGCGTCCGCGGTTTTGCGCCGTCGTTGGCGATGGTCATTCGGGCCGACTTCGAGAACGGCATGTACCAGTACGCATAGAAACCTTTCTCGGTCATACCGGTCGGGATCGACTTGAAGCGGTTGATGCCCGGCGCCGTTCCGAAGAAGTCGCCCAGCGGCGTCCACACGGCGGGCTGCCGGTCGTCGTCCCAGGTAATCGAAAGCGTCAACTCGCGCAGCGTGCGGACCGGGTCCTCGTCCGCGTACGGCAGGACATGGATCTGCGAGATCGCCCGTCTGCCAGTCAACCGGCAGATATCCACACTCTTGCCCGGTTCGATCGTGACCGTTTCGGTGACGGTCTTCCGGTCGGCGCCTGGGGGCTTCGGATCGGTGCCTCTCGCGGCAAACACGTCGTTGGCCTTCTGAAGGGCCGCCTGCTCCTCTTTATTGAACTCACCACGGAAGCTGGGGACGGTTGTGCCTTTGGGAAACTGCGTGTAGGTGATCTGATAATACGCCCCCCAGCCCTTCTCGTACACGATCCTGCACGACTTCTGGAAGGGAATCGGCACGAAGCTGTTCCTCCCTTTCGACAGCGTGAGGACCAACTCCGGATAGGCGAACATGCCGCTCTGGTTGTTGAAGAACTCGCTATAGGGAATATCGAGCGCCGGTTTTTCGAGGCCATCGATGAAGATCTTGATGTGGCCTTTGCCCGCCGACGCGGACCAAACCCGCCAGATGACCCCCGGCCCGTCGATCTCCGCGACGACCATGCTGGCCCCTTCCCGGCGAATGGCCCCGCCCCCGTCCCAGTTGGCATGCCATCTCTCGTACTGTCCCTTCTCAGTATTGTATTTTGCCCCTCGGTCGCAACTGGAGAAGTTGCCCGATCGCTCACCCGGAAGCGGCGGCGTCGCCAGCCGCTTCAGATCGTAGAGCCTCGCGGCGATGTCGCCGTAGGTCAGTTTGTCCTGTGCGGCCGCCGTGTTGCAAAGCAATAGCGCCGGCAGCACGAGCGCGCGTGCGCAAAATCTGTACATGGTTGCCTCCTTGATCTGTCGCGGGCGAGGTTGGCGCTCACGGCGCCGCCCGCACCTTGCCCGTCTTGAGGAACTCGTGGTCGACTTCGATCGTGATCTGGCTGCCGGTCGTCGAGACAAACGTGACCTGACCCGGCGCGAACCTGGCGGTCTTGATGTTCTCGAACCCCGGCGGGATCCTTGCCGCGCCTTCGATGAACTTGACGACGGTCGGTTTTGTCGGCGACAGTTCGATGGCCGTCGGGAAGCCCTGCTTGTTGATGATGTTCGGCCGGGTCGATGGCCCCAGTCCCTCGGCGAAGTACGAGCAGCTCTCTTCCAGCCCGAGGCAGCGGTTGCGCCCGTTCCAGGGGAAGCCGTGGCGCCCCTTGTTGGCGATCCAGAAGACTGTGCCAGGCAGGACTGCGGCGTCTTTCAGCGAGAACCAGAGATAGCCCTGTTTCTGGCACGTAGCGGTCGTCCAGGCCGGGTCGGGCGAAGACTTCCTGAACAGTTGGATCAAGTCCGTGAACCCCGTGCGCCTGGGGAAGCTCGAACAATCCGCGGTGGGGGCGTCCTTCCAGCCTGTGGGGACCCTCGTCAGGTCGGTGAACGTCTTGTTGACGGCCAGCGACTGGTACTCCCGGTTGGCCGGACTGCTGAAGACGACAGGACACGTCATGCCCAGGGCGAACGGGCTGACCGCGACCTGAAGAGCGCCTTCCTCCTCCGGCACGGCCAGCGTGCAGTGATGCCCGATCGGCATGGCGCCGCTGTAGCCTTCGAGCGTGTGCGAGACGTACACGACGTTCTGCCCGTCGACGAGGTGGATCTTCTTGGTGACGCGGCCCTTGCGGACCTTCGTCTCGAGTTGGAGGGTTAGCGTGGCCACGCCGCGGTCGTGCCGTTCGCGGACGAAGGACCACCTTGACGAAGAGACCTCGCCGTGGCCGCTGTGCTTCTCACCGTTGAGGACCTCGGAGTTGCTGCCGAACGGCATGCAGAAGAAGTCGCCCCGCAGCGGAATCAGCACCGGGTCGGGAAGCCCCTGCAGATCCTCGTTCTGCCACGGGCTGATGTAATACGGCTGAACGGGCGAGCCCGTGTCAGTGCAGAACGTCACCGGGGCCATGTGGCCTCCATTCCGGGTGATGAACAGGTTGACCGTGTCGCTCTTGAGCCGCCACCCGGCCTGCGAGTTGTTGACGTCTTGCGTGGCGGCGCATCCGGCGACTGCAACCAACAGACATGCGAGGACGAGTATCTTCATGTCGGCGCTTCCTTCTTCCGATATATATCTGTGCATAGTTTCCCGTCGCGGCAGCATCCTGGCCGCGCGGTGAGACAGGCCGCACGAGCCGGGCTCCGGCGTCCCTTGCTTCGCGCAGGCAGACACCCGCCCCGCTACGTGTGCCAGGGCCCGCGTATTGCCCGCGAGCGCATCCGGTTCGCTTCCGGGTCGCCCGCGAACTCTTCCTTCACGGGGTCCCACTTCAGGGGCCGCCCCAGAACGAGGACCATGTTGGCGATGTGGCAGGTGGTCATCGAGCGATGGGTCGCTTCGGCGTTCGAGACCGGCGTGCGGCGGGGCTTGATGCAATTCAGAAAGGCCCGAACGTGCCCTTCCGCCGGGTAGCCTTTACCGAACGTCCGGCCGCGCAGCAGAGACTCGGGCTTCGTTCTGATGTTGCCGTCATCGTCAACGTACACCGATCCCTCGGTTCCCTCGTACTCGACGTGGAGGGGCCAGGAGCCGTCGATGAGGATGAGTTCCACCCCGCTCGCGTACCGGCACCGGATGCGATCGCCCCTGTCGCCGATGTATTCGTACTCGACGGGGGAGGTGTCATCGGCGTCGAGGGCCATCTGGCAGAGGTCAACGGTGTGGCTGCCCCATTCTGAGATGCTCCCGCCCTGGAAATCCCGGTGCCCCTTCCACTTGCCGAGGTACTTCTGGTTATACGGCCGCCAGGGAGCCGGTCCCAGCCACAGGTCCCAGGCCACCTGGTCGCGCGGGGGGAGGGGTTGCGGCGGGGCGCTGAAGTAGCCCGGCACCGAGATCCGTCCTGCCCCCTCGGCGCGGAGCGTCTTCAGTTCGCCCAGCGCGCCGCTGCGCGCCAGGTCCGCCGCGTACCGAAACCGCGTAATGCTCCGCCGCTGCGTGCCGCACTGGTAGACCGTCCCGAGCCGCTTGATGGTGTCGGCCAGGGCCCGGCCTTCGGCGATGGTGTGGGTCGGCGGCTTCTCGCTGTAGATGTCCTTGCCCGCCTTGGCCGCCAGGATCGCCGCCATGGCATGCCAATTCTCGCCGGTGGCGATCATCACGGCGTCGATGTCGCCACGCGCGAGGAGATCGCGGAAGTCGATGTAGGTCTTGCAGTCGCTGCTGCCGTTCTGCTTGTCCACGCGGCCCTTGGCGGACTTGCGGCGATCGCCCCGGACGTCGCAGACGGCCGTCATCTGTACGTCCTTGTTCCGCATGAGGGCGCCCATCACGTAACCGCCGCGCCCGCCGATGCCGATGGCGCCCATCACGATTCGCTCCGACGGCGAGACCGTCCCGTCGGCGCCCAGCACCGAGGACGGCACGACGTACGGTGCGGCTGCCGAGACGGCCACCGTCCCGGCCACGTGCCTCAGCCATCCACGGCGCGAGTACTTCTTCATGTTTGGTCTCCCTTCTGCGGCGGCCACCTGTCTATGGTTTGGCTCCCATGCAGAACACCTTTCCGCCTTCCGTCGAGAGGTATAATCTCCCGTGGGCGGCGGCCATACCGTCGAAAACAGGCAGGTGCTCCAGATTGTACTCGGCGAGTTTCCTGCCGTCGGCAACCGACACGGCCCACAGGGCCGCGCCCGTCTCTGCGCGGAAGGCGGCGTCCAGATTCGTCAGACGCTCGATCTTCTCGGCACCCGACCCCACGTCGCGGGCCTCCTCGCCCGACAGCGGGTTGGGCGGGCCGGCCACGAACAGGGTTTCGTCGGCCAGCACCATGGCACGCACGAAGAACGGCACCGGCTGTGCCCAGCGGACCTGCTTGCGAGGCTTCTTCTTGTTGCCGGGCCCCTCGTGCCGGGTGACGGTGAACAGGCGGTAGCGGGTCCAGCGTTGCTGGCCCTTGCGGAAATGGTAGATCGAAGCGCCGTCGATCCCGATATGGCTGCCGTGGTGGATGTAGAGGTCGCGGCCGAAGCCGCAGACCGTGCTTCCGTCCACCACGAGCAGGCGGCCGGCAGGCGCCTGCGCAGCGGAGCGGGGCCACCCGCCGTAGTTCGTCCCCATACGCGTGCCGACCAGCCAGTAGTTGCGGTGCCACCACTCGCCCTCCAGGAAGCCGGCCGGGCTGAACAGGTGGGGCACGTCGGGCGGTTGCCGCTTGCCTTGGGCATCGAACCGTTGATGCCGCATGAAGATGGACGTGCCGTCGGTCGAGAGGATGTCGGGCAGCGCCCCGGGCAGGTTGGTGCCGCGGGTGGCGCCCTTCACCTGGTAGCCGGTCTTCGGGTCGCGGCTGTTGATGCACGTCTCGGACAGCAGTTTGCCCGTCTTCGCCTCGAGCCGTACCACGGTCATGCCGCCGTCGAGATACGACGAGCGGCCGGCGGCACACCACGCCTCGCCGTCGCGGACGAGCACGCTGCCGGGCACGGGCCAGACGGATTCGAGTTGGCCGTAGGCCACGATCCGGCGGTCTGCGGGCGCGGCGCGGAACCGCCAGGCGAGCGCGCCGTCGGCCGCACGCAGGCAGTAGACCCAGCCGTCGGCCGCGCCGAAGAGCACCGTGCCCCCGTGCACGGTCGGCGGGCTGTCCACGCGGCCACCGGCGGTAAAACTCCACGCCGGCTTGCCGTCTGCCGCATCGAGCGCGTGGATCGTGTGGGTGTCAATGGCGGCGACCAGCACCTTGCCGTCCGCGACAACCGGCGCCGAGAGGCGGTTGCTCACCTGGGTTTGCCACACCGGCTTCAGCGCCACCGGCACGGCGGTCTTCGTGCACCCGCTGCGAGCCGGGTCGTGCCGGTACGTCGGCCATCCGTCAGCCCCGCCGCCCGGTGCCTGCCGGGCGCCGACTTTTCCATAGGCAGGACCTTTCTCAAGACGCGGCGCGGCCGAGGAGACGGGCGCTTCCCCCTTTGGGGCCAGGCAGTTGAAACCGTCGATCTTCGACTCGATGAAGCAGGCGCAGGAGTGCGACGGGGTGTAAAGCAGGCCGTTGCAGGGCATCACCCCGTACTGGCAGCCGCCACGCACCCAGTGGTTGGGGATACCCCTGCCCGAGGCGAGTTCGATGAACTCCACGCCCGAGCGTCCGAGCACCAGGTAGCGGCTGGTGGCCTTGTTGCGATGGCAGCGATGATGGCTCATGCCGCAGGCGAAGAACGTCTGGTCCTTTGGCCGCTTCTTCTTCACCTCGCCGGTTCGCAGGTCGAGGCCTTCGGTGATGCCGGGGTCGGAGGCTCGCACGAGGCTGCCGGTCCACACCAACCCGTCGACCACAAGCACGTCCGCAGGGGCGTTGTAGCACTCGCGGGCCTTGCCGGTCCACAGCCGCCGGCCGGTCTCGGCCGAGTAGGCGATGAGGTCGCCCACCGGCGCCCGGCCGCCGGCGCTGCCGACCATCCACTGTACCTTCATGCTGCCCGAGTCCGCGCCCTTGTCGGTGGCGGCGCGGTCGCCCGAGAGGACAACGCCATCGCAGACGACCAGCGTGGGGGCCGACCACGCGGGACGGACCAGGCTCGTGGGCCGGTCGGCCCGCCATATCTCCTTGCCCGTCGCGGCAGCCAGGCAGATCACCTTGTCGGTGCTCTGAAAGAACAGGCGGCCGTCGCTGAGGGCAAGGGTGGTGGGCATGAGTTCGGCGGTGTCGGCATCGGCCTTCTTCCAGAGGAGGCGGCCGCTGGCGGCCTCGAGCGCCATGATGCGCTTGGGCGGCATGTCGAGCGGATAGTCGGGCCGCTGCCGGCGGATCTCAGCAGCGCGGCGGCGCTTCGCCTGCTCGGCGGCCTGTGCGGCATCTACGTCACAGGCCACCACGAAGAGCCTGCCGTCGTGGAGGATGATCTCCTCGGTGCCGTCGGTACCCGCGTAGGTCTTGCGGGTCTGGCCGGTGGCGGCGTCGAGGGCGGCGACCGGTTGGCCGTAGCCCAACGTGACGTAGATCTTGTCGCCGCCGGCGACGAGCCGCCGCGCGATCTGGGGCGGGCCGCTGCGGAAGCCGCGCAGGTGCCACTCCCACACGCGGATCGGCCGCCTCCACAGCATCACGCCGTTGAAGGCGTCGCGCGCCACCAGCGACCACTTGGGCGGCGCCACCACCGCTGCAATGGGGCCCTCATCCACGATGTAGAAGATCCGGCCGGTCGACGACACGACGGCGCTGACGCTCGCCATGTGGTCGTGGCTCCGTGCCCACCGCGGTCCACCGACCCACTGCATGCGATGCGGCGGTCCTACCACTGTGTCCTGCGAGACCGCGTTGTTGTCCGGGCCGTGCAGGAAGTGTGTCCACTCGTCGATGGCCTTCGGCCGCGGCTTGACGGTTTTCGTCCATTTCCCGCCCGTCTTGATATAGGCGATGCCGTCGGGGCACAGGACGCGCAGCACCTCGTCCATTCCCGGCGCGCCGGGACCGAGGTCTTCGGCGACGATGAGGTTGACCAAGTTGTCGGCATAGGGCAGGGCCTTCTGCGTCCAGTGGTCGGCGGTCACCTTGCCCAGGAGGCCGAGCGACCGGAAACGCTCGCGGGCCTTCGCGACGTTGGTCGCATCGGCATCGAGACCGTGGACGAGATAGCTGTCGCTGGCGCGCAGGGCCGCCGTTAGTTTCCCGTCACCGCAGCCGAGATGGACGATAAGGCCGCCCCTGACGCCTGTCGCGTCAAGGATCTGCCGGGCGTCCTCGGCCACGGCGGCTTGGGCGGTTTCGGAGCCCTGCATCAAGAGCCCTGCCAGCGACATAACCGCTACGAAGCAAGCGCAACTCGCTCTCTCGCGAACCATTCGGTGTCTCTTCTCTTGGGCGTGCGTGTCCCCCACGCACGAGGCCGCCCCTGCGTCGGCTCGTCATCATGCCGCGCAGGGTCCCGGTTGTCAACTGCTGTGAGCGGACGATGTGCAAGTGGCGGTCCGGGCGCGACGCTGCCCGGTTAGTGGGGCACTTCCCAAAAGGTTCCGGATTTTCCTGTTGACAGTTTCAGGCTGGCTTTCCTAAAATCAGTCGCCGTTTAATAATTCACGCGGATGTGAGGGGGGTGTCCTGCACGTCTTCTTCCTCGGGGACACCATAAGCACGACGGTGCTGGCAAGGGAGCCCGTAGTGTCGAAGATGTTGTTCCTTAGCGAGGATGGGCTGGTGCGCTTACTGGAGGCCGTCAAGGCCTCCGAAGTTTATGCGGCGGTCCGCCGTGAGCGCGGCCCGGAGTATTGTCATCTTCAGAAGGTTCCCGAGGCTGAATTAGCCCTGCGCGAGCCACGGCCGAGTTCCAGCCTGAAGGCCTTCCTTCAACCTGCCAAAGAGCGCGTGGCCGTTTACACGAACGAGGGCTTCGACGTCGAGGCGTCGCGGCTCGTTTGTGAGGACCGCGCGCTGGTCGGTCTGCGGGCGTGCGACCTGGTGGCCATCGCGTATCTCGACAAGGTCTTCCGCGAGGGCGACTTCAAGGACCCGTTCTACGAGGCCCGCCGCGAAAGCGAACTGCTGGTCTCGGTCGATTGCGTGGCGGTTCACGAGAACTGTTTCTGCACCGCTGTGGGCGGGCGGCCGTTTGCCGAGAGCGGCTTCGATCTGAATATCACGCCGCTGGAGTCCGGTTACCTTGTGGAGGTGGGCACGGAGCGCGGCCGGGAGGTGGTGGACCGCGTGGCCGATGCGGCGGCCGAGCCGACCGACGAGCAACTTGCGGAGCGCAACGCGGCGCGACAGAAGTCCATCGACCAGGTTGAGAAGCAGACCCGCGGCCTGCGGGTCACCGACAAGGTCCAGGAACTGCTCCTCGCGAAGCAGGGCACGGACGAACTGAGCGAGATGGCCGCACGGTGCGTCGAGTGTGCCGCCTGCACCTTCATCTGTCCCACCTGCCACTGCTTCCACCTGTACGACCAGGTCGGTGGTGAAGAGAACTTCGAGCGTATCCGGACGTGGGACTCGTGCATCCTGGGCGGCTACTCGCGGATGGCGGGTCCGGCCGGCGCCAAGCCCACGCCGCGGCCGAGCCTTCGCAGCCGCTGCGCCAACCGGCTGCTCCATAAGTACGCCTTCAGCCCGCAGCAATACGGGATGCTGGGCTGCACCGGCTGCGGACGCTGCATCGAAGCCTGTTGCGGCGAGATCGATATCCGCGAGGTCCTGAGGGAGTTGATCGGTGACACAAGCGGCTGAGGCCAATCCTTATGCTCCGCAGGTCGCGCGCTTGAGCCGCGTGATCGACGAAACGCCCACCATCAAGACCTTTTGTTTCGATCTTGAGCAGCCCATGGAGTTTCGCGCCGGCCAGTTCGTGCAGTTGGGCGTGCCCGGCCTGGGCGAGGCGCCGTTTACGCCATCCAGTTCGCCGCTCGAGCCGGGCCATCTGGAGGTCACGGTCCTGCGGACGGGCGGCGTGACGGAGCGGCTGCACCGGATGGGCGAGGGCGACGTCTGCACTTTGCGCGGGCCCTACGGCAAAGGGTACCCCGTCGAGAAACTCGAAGGCAAAGACGTGGTCGTCGTTGGCGGAGGGGTGGGCCTTGCGCCCCTCAGGGCCCTCATCCACGTCCTCCTTTCCATGACCGACCGCCTGAACAAGGTGGTCATCAAGAACGGGGCGAGGGAGTCGGCGGAACTCCTGTTCCGCCGCCAG
The DNA here is from genome assembly GCA_030602705.1 of Planctomycetota bacterium. Lineage (GTDB taxonomy): Bacteria > Planctomycetota > Phycisphaerae > FEN-1346 > FEN-1346 > JAUVZF01. Next base: position 15,007 of record JAUVZF010000022.1, on the reverse strand, counting down.
TACGATGAGTGGGCCGCCCACGATAAGGTCTCCTTCGAGATGACGATCGATGCCCCCGAGCCCGGATGGGCCGGCCACGTCGGCGTCGTCACCACCGTTCTGGAGGACCTGCCGAACGAGGTGAACGTACCCAACTCGTATGCGTTCTCGTGCGGTCCCGAGATCATGCTGCGGTTCGTGACGTTCGCCCTGCTGGAGAAGGGCTTCCAGCCGGAGCAGATTTACCTCTCGATGAACCGCCGCATGAGTTGCGGCATCGGCAAGTGCGGACGCTGCAACATCGGGCCGTACTACCTCTGCAAAGACGGGCCCGACATGTGTTACGCCCAGATCAAGGACTATCCGAATGTCTTCTGACGGCTCGACCCGGACCGCCGAAGCCACCAGCGCACGCTGCCTGCTGTGCAGTGTCGGATGCCCGGTACGGGCCATCGCCTCCGGTCCCGACCATTACGTTCCGGATTACATGCCGCACGCCGGGTACGTCGGCCTCTGCGGGCGCGGTGGCGTCCTTGTGGAGTTGCTGGACCACCCCGCGCGTCTGCTCCAGGCCCGGCGCGGCGGTGAGGCGGTGGAGACGGCTGAGGCCGCCGCCCAAATCGCCGAGGCGCTTCGTCGCGGCTCCTCGTCGGCCATCATCGTGGACGGCAACACGGACACCGACACGCTGGCGACGGTCGGGCGGTTTGCCGCCGACGTCGGCGCGCGGTGGAGCCTTTACGTGCCGCCCAGTGACGCCGGCCTGGTTCACGGCCTGGACACGAGCGGGTGCACGTTCGTCGGGCCGGAGGAACTGGCCGAGGCCGACGCGTTTCTGATTATCGGCGACATCTACGCCACCCATCCGGTGGCGGCGCACTGGATCTTCGAGGCGAAGGCGAAGCAGTCTCGGATGCCGCTGCTCCTGATTGCCGACCCCGCGACCGCGACGGCCAAGTTCGCGACCGGCCTGTATCAGCCGGCCCTCGTGGTCGGCGAGACGGCCCGCGCCGTCGCCGCCGTCCGCACCGGCCAAGCCGAGGGCCTTGCCGATGGGGGCGCCCTGGCGGGTTGGAAAGAGCAACTCCAGAAGGCCAAGCGACCGGCCATCGTGGTCGGGGCCGAGATGGGCTACGCCGACGCACGGGCGTTGGCGGCCGAGGTCGCGGTCCTGGCCAAGAGTATCGGCGCGACGGTCTGCCCGCTGACGGCCTACGGCGGGGCGTGGGGGGCGCTTCGGACGGCCTCGGCAAACGGAGGCATCTGCCCGATTGAAATCCTCTCCAGCCCCGTGGACGTGCTGCTCGTCATCGGGGCCGACCTGGTCTCGGCGCTCGGAGCGAAGGCGGCCTCGAACGTGGCGGCGGCGAACGAATCGCTGTACGTCGGGCCGATGCCGAACCGTCTGAGCGACCTTGCGTCGCTGGTGGTGCCGGCGGCGTTTCCGTTTGAGACGGCTGGAAGGGCGCTGCTGGGGCCCGACCGTCCGGTGGAGTTCGAGCCGCTGATGGCGCCTCCAGCCGGCGTGCCGACGGTCCGCGAGATCCTTCAGATGGCCGGCGCCCCCGGCGACGTGAGGGCCGATGTCTCGGCCCCGTGTTCGGGGCCAGAGATGCCCGCCGCGGCCGACGAAGCAGGGCAGGGCGAGGGAATCCGCCTCGCGCTGGCGGCCGATTCCATCCACTTCGATGACGGGAGCCTGACGGGCCGGGCGTCCTGGCCGCAGTCGGTCAGGGGCCGGCCGCTGTTGCTGATGGCCCAGCCCGACGCCGAGGCTGCCGGCCTTGGCGATGCGCAGACGGCCGTCATCGAGGGGCCGGGGGGGACGGCCACTGTCGAGGTTGTAGTCAGCCAGGAACGCCGGGCGGGTCAGGCCCGCGCCAGCGCCGCGTTCGCCGAGGTCCGAAACGTGTTCGGATGGACCTGGGACGGGGCGCGGCCGGGCGAGCCCGTTTGCGTGACGGTCCGAAAGGCGTAGCAGGGAGGCGAGGATGCCCGAACAGGCGACGGCGGAATCCGTCGAGCGGCGCGTCGTGCTCGACCTGGACCGGTGCATCGAGTGCAAGTCGTGCATGGCGTCCTGTTATTACGGGCACGGCCGCATGGCCGGCGTCCAGTTCGTGGACATCGGTCCGGCGGTGCTGCCGATTGTGTGCCGCCAGTGCGACGACCCGGCGTGCGTCGAGGTGTGCCCGGCGGGCGCGATGCAGCGCGATGAGCGCGGCGTGGTGTCGCGTGGGATCTTCAGTTGTCGGGGATGCGGGTCGTGCGCGCGGGCGTGCCCGTTCGGGGTGCTGAGCCTGGAGATGGTCGGGCACCAGATTGCCAAGTGCGATCTGTGCGAGGATCGGCTCCAGCGCGGTCTGGATCCGCGATGCGTGGCGGTGTGTCCGACGGGGGCGCTGCGGTTTGCAACGGTCCAACAGATCGAAGCGGAAGGGTTGACGGTGATCGGCGGGCGGGTAGCCGGTGATCACCCGATTAGACGGAGGTAGCCGAGAGTGGGCGCGATTGGAATCTTCCTGGCTGCGGCAGTCGGGACCCTGGTGATCGGGATGGTCGCGAGTTGGGTAGACCGGAAGGTGACAGCCCGCGTGCAGTATCGCGTCGGGCCGCCGCTGTTTCAGCCGGTGTACGACATCGCCAAACTGCTGGGCAAGGAGACGCTGCTGCCGGAGCGCGCCAAAGGCCGGGGGTTCCTGCTGGCGCCGGTGGTAGGGTTTGCGGCGGCGGGTGTGGGGGCGGCGATCGTGTGGCACGCGAACATCCGGCCGGCCGAGGGGTTCGTCGGCGACCTGATCGTTCTGCTGTACGTCCTGACGATTCCGGCGATTGCGGTCATCTACGGGGCGCTGGCGTCCGGCTCGCCGCACGCCACGTTCGGCGCCAGCCGCGAGATGAAACTGCTCATGTCCTACGAACTGCCGCTCGTGATGGCGGTGCTGGTGCCGGTCGTGCAGGTTGTCAAAGGGGGAGGCGGGGCTACGTTCTCGATCGGTCAACTGGTGACGTTCCAGCAGACGAGCGGCTGGGCGCTGTTCAGCCTGAGCGGTGTGATTGCGACGGCGGTGGCGCTTCTGTGCATCCAGGCCAAGTTGACGCTGGTGCCGTTCGACCTGCCGGAGGCCGAGACGGAACTGATGGGCGGCACGCACCTGGAGTACTCCGGCCCGCCGCTGGCGATGATCAAACTGACGCGGTTCCTGCTGCTGGCGGTCTCGCCGGTCTTCTTGGCGACGCTTTTTGTGGGCGGCCTGGGCGATGCGGCGTCCGGGTGGTCGTGGCTGGCGCTTGCGGGCAAGTTTGTCGTGTTTCTGGTTCTGGTCGTTCTGATCCGGAACACGAACCCGCGGCTTCAGGTCCGCAAGGCGGTCCGGTTTTTCTGGTTCGGCATGGCGCCGCTGGCCGCAGGGGCGCTTGTGCTGGCGTGGCTGGGATATTGAGTTTGAGACCTGGAATCTTGAGATTTGAGATTTCAGATTTGAGATTTCAGATTTCAGATGTGAGATTTGAGACTTGAGATTTCAGATCCGAGATTTCAGATTTCGGATTTGAGATTTGAGATTTCGGGTTTGAGATTTGAGATGGCGGATGGCAGGTAGCAGACGGTGGACGGCAGAAAGGGAAGGGCATGGGCCTCGGAATCTGGGGGCTGAAACGGTCGCCGTGGGTGTACCACGTCAACGTGGGCGCGTGCAACAACTGCGACATTGAAGTTCTCGAACTCCTGACGCCTCGCTACGACGTCGAGCGCCTCGGCATGGTGCTGGTAGGGAGCCCGCGGCATGCCGACGCGCTGCTCGTGACGGGCTGCTGCACCCGCCAGGCGGCGCCGCGCCTCATGGAGGTCTACACCCAGACGCCCAAGCCGTGCATCGTCTTCTGTATCGGGTCGTGCGCCTGCACGGGGGGTATCTTCCGTCACTGCTACCATTTCGCACGGCCCGTGGACGAGGTGATTCGCGAGATCGACCCGGACGCCATCATCGCGTACGTGCCGGGTTGTCCGCCGAAGCCGGAAGCGATGATCGCGGGGGCGGCCGCCGCCCTGAGCACTTTGTGAGGCTCGCAAGATGTCTGAAATCCAGGATGTAACCGGCGAGGCGATCGAGAGCGCCGTCCTGTCGCGCGTCGTGACGGCACTGGGCGGCATGGTCCTCGAGGTCACCGAGCAGAACCCGCGGCGCGGCTGGGTGCGCGTGGACCCGGCCCGCATCCGCGAAGCGTCGCGGATCATGTTTGCCGAGCAGAAGGCCCGCCTCGCGACGGTCTCCGGGCTGGAGGTCCGCGACGGCATCGACATGCTGTACCACTGGTGCCTGGACAGCGAGCATTACATCGTGACGCTCAAGGCCCTGGCGGCCCGTCCGGCGATGGAGATCGATTCGGTCGGCCAGGACCTGCCGGCCGCGAACTGGATCGAGCGCGAGATGCACGACCTGCTGGGGGCCGAATTCCGCGGCCATCCGGACATGCGCCGACTGATCCTGGCCGACGACTGGCCCGAGGGCGCGTACCCGCTGCGCCGCGATTTCCACGTGCCCAGGGTCGATCCGACCGGAAAGCGCGAGACGAATGAGTGGGCCGGGGCACGCGATGAGAAAAAACTTCAGCAACCGCCGGCCTCGCAGCCGAAGACGCCGAAGCCCGGCCGGACGCTCATCAACATCGGCCCGTTCCACCCGCTTCAGGAAGAGATGGAGTTCTTCCAACTCTACTGCGAGGGCGAGACGGTTGTCGATATGGACGTGCGGATCTCGTACAACCACCGCGGCATCGAAGAGTTCTCGAGCCGCCTGACCTGGGACCAGGTGCCGTTCTTGGTCGAGCGGGTCTGCGGCATCTGCTCGGCCAGCCATCCGTGGGCGTATATCCGGGCGGTCGAGGAAATCTGCGGCATCCAGGCCCCCCCGCGGGCCGAGTACCTGCGGACCATCGTCGCGGAACTCGAACGCCTGCACAGCCACATGCTCTGGATCGGCCTGGCCGGCCACTTCCTGGGCTACAACACCGTCTGGATGTGGGCGTGGAAGTACCGCGAGCCGGTCATGGACATCCTGGAACTTACTACCGGCAGCCGCATCCACTATGCCAACAACCGGATCGGCGGCGTCAGGCGGGATATCCCGCCCGACCTGTATCCGGAAATCCGCAAGGCGGTCGATTCGCTGAAGGCGCCGCTGGAACTGATTACGAACGCCTTTCTCGACGACCCCGTTCTGCACGCCCGGCTGAAGGGCGTCGGCGTTCTCTCGAAAGAGGATGCCCTTCGCTGGGGCGCGACGGGGCCGACGGCGCGCGCGAGCGGCGTACCGATCGACGCGCGCCGCGACTATCCGCACGGCGCGTACGAGGAGGTGGACTGGGAGGTCATCACGCAGCCGGAGGGCGACGTCTTCGCCAAGGCCGTCGTCCGGTGCTTGGAGTGTTTCGAATCGGTCAAGATCATCGAGCAATGTGTTGACCGGATCCCCGACGGCCCGATCGCCGTCGAGGTGAACCATGTCCCGCCGGGCGAAGCGGTAGGCAACTACGAGGCGCCGCGGGGCGAAACGTTCCACTACGTCCGAAGCGACGGCGGCGCGGGGCCCGTGCGGCACAAGATTCGTGCCCCGACATACATGAACCTGCCGTCCTTCAAGTCGTCGTGTATCGGGGAGCACATCTCCGACGTCACGATTACTCTGGCGTCGATTGACCCGTGTTATTCGTGTACCGAGCGGATGGCCCGCCTGGTGGATGCTGAGACGGGCAAGCCGCTCGGCACGTTCGACGATATGGTTCGCATCAGCCAGGAGCGGACGCGCCGCCTGCGCAAGGAGGTTTAGGAGCCGGGCATGGACCAGATTATCTGGCTCATTTCAGTGCCGCTTGTCGCCGGGGTCATCGTGTACGCCGCCTGGATTCTGGGCGGCCGCAAGAGTCCCCGGGGTCTCGGCCGGATTGCGGCCATGGTGGCCGTGGTGGCCGTGGCATGGACGCTCTGTGAGGCGGTTGACTTGTTCCGGTCGCTCCCGGAGGGCAAGCCGGGCTTTTGGAGCGGTGAGGGCGAGATCGGCCTCGGGCCGCTGACGCTGGCCCTCAGGTTCCGGGCCGACGGCCTGTCGGCGCTGATCGTCCTGGCGGCGTCAGGGATCGCGCTGATGGTTACGCTGTACAGCGTCCGCGCGATGGCCGACCACGACCGCGCCCCGGTCTATTACGCGTGGGTGCTGTGGACGCTGTCGGCGGTGACGGCGGCGGCGCTGGCGAACACGTTCCTGGTGCTGATCCTGGCGTGGGAGGTGGCCACCGTCCTTCTGTACCTGCTGATCGGCCTGGGGAAGCCGCAGAGCCGGGCCGGCGCGATGAAGACGTTCGCGATGCTCGGCTTTGCCGACCTGTGTTTGCTCCTGGGCGTGCTGCTCCTGTTCCAGGCCCAGGGCGGCGTCAACTCGCTGTTGTTGATGGGCGGCGTGCAAGCGCAGGCTACGGACCGGGCGCTGACGGTCGTGGCGTACCTGCTGATGGCGGCGGCGGCGCTGGCGAAGGCGGGGGCCATGCCGCTTCACACGTGGATTCCCGCCGCCAGCGAGCACGCGCCCACGACGGTCTTTGCGCTGCTGCCCGCTGCGCTCGACAAACTGCTTGGCATCTACCTGTTGGCCCGGATTACGTTCGAGGTCTTTGCCGTCAACACCTACCTGGCGAGCATGCTGATGATCATCGGCGCCGCAACGATCCTGCTGGCCGTGATGATGGCGATGGTCCAGCACAACCTGAAGCGGCTGCTGTCGTTCCACGCCGTCAGCCAGGTAGGCTACATGGTGCTGGGGATGGGCCTGGCGGCGTCGATTCTGGCGGCCGGTCGTGCGGCCGGCGGTCTGACGGCCATCCAGCAGGGCGTTGCGGCGATTGCCTTCTGCGGCGGCCTGTTCCATATGCTCAACCACGCGATCTACAAGTGCACGTTGTTCCTGGCCGCCGGGTCGGCCGAGCGGGTCGCGGGCACGATGGACCTCGACCGGCTGGGCGGTCTGGCCCGGGTGCTGCCCGTCACGTTCATCTGCTGCATCATCGCGGCGCTGTCGATTTCGGGCGTGCCGCCGATGAACGGGTTCGTCTCCAAGTGGCTCGTCTATCACGGGGCGCTTGGCGCCGGGACGCCTCTGGCGATGGTGTGCCTGGTGGCCGCTATCTTCGGGTCGGTGCTGACGCTGGCCAGTTTCGTCAAGGTCCTGCACTCGGTCTTTCTGGGGACGAAAGGCTCGGCGGCGCCGGCCGGCAACGAGCGGAAGGAAAATGCGCCGATGGCCATCGCCATGGTGGTGCTGGCCCTGGCGTGCGTGTTCCTCGGCGTGTGGGGCGGCTTGGCGGTGGATCGGCTGATCCTGCCGGCGGCCAATGCGGTAGGCCTCAAGACGGCGGGCATCAGCGCAACGCCTTGGGCACTGGAACTCGGCGACGCGGGCGCGGCGGGCCTCTGGCAGCCGTCAACGGCGTCGGCGCTGCTCGTGGTCGGCGTCGTGATCGGCCTGCTCGTCTATCTGTACGGCCGCGCGATGCGCGTCCGCGTCGTCGGTAACTTCGTCGCTGGGGAGGACGCCTCCTCCGACGAACTCTGGCACGTCTCGGGGACGCATTTCTACGAGACGATCCGTCGTCTGCCGGCCCTGGAATGGGCGTTCGGCGACGCCTCCGCCGGTGCGTTCGACGTGTACCGGTTGGTTGGCCGGTACGGCGACGTGCTGGTCCAGCGGCTTCGCGGCTGGCATACGGGCCTGGTGGCGGTGTACGCGAGTTGGGTGATTATCGGCCTGGTGGTGCTCGTGGCGGTCTTGGCGCTGGGTTGAGGTGTGGTTCGAGCCCGCTGCAGGAACGGCGGCACGAGCCCGCTGCGGAAGCAGCGGGGCATGTTGGAATTGCGATAGTCTCACGGAGAAGGGGATCGCTCGATGGATCCGGTGCTCCTGCTGTTGCTGGTTCTTTTGGGTTTCATGCTTGCCGGGTCGCTGATCGCCGTGGAGACGCGGGACCTGCTCTCAAGCGTCATCTGCGTGGGCGCCGTGGGGTTCGGCACGAGCCTCGTGTTCCTGCTGCTCGGGGCGCCGGACCTGGCGCTAACGCAGGTCGTGGTCGAAATCCTGGTGCTGGTGGTGCTGGTTCGCGTGGTCATTACGCGCCGGGACGAGACCCACGCGACGAGCCGGGCGACGCTGCCGGTCGGGCTGGTGCTGCTGGCGCTGGGGGTCATGGCCGCCATCGTCTTCGGGACGCTCGCGACGGGCGAGGACGAGGGGCTGACGATGCGGCCGTTCGGCGATCCGCTGCTGAACGAGCAGGCCGAGGCGTCCGTCATGGCGCCGGCGGGCGAGAAGGCGCCCGAGGGCGCCCCGGCCCGGATGCCGAAGAGCGCCGGCGGGGCCTTCCTGGCACACGGCCTGAGCGAATCGCAAGGCTCCCGTGGGACGGGGGCGGCGAACTACGTGATGGGAATCCTGCTCGATTACCGCGCCTACGACACGTTGGGCGAGGCGACGGTCGTTTTTGTCGCCGTCCTCGGGGTGTACGCGGTCCTTCGCAAGGTGGGGAGAAGCCGTCATGCAGGGAATGAGTCCGATCGTTAAGAACATGACGCGCCTGGTGGCGGGGTTCATCGTCCTGTTCGGCGTCTACATTGTGCTGTATGGGCACATGACGCCGGGCGGTGGTTTTGCGGGCGGTGTGATTCTGGCCGGTGGGCTGGCGCTCGTGGTGCTGGCCTTCGGCGAGGAATTCGCCCGGAAGGCCCTGACGCACGAGGCGGCGAAGACGGCCGACTCCATCGGGGCGATGCTGTTCCTGCTGATTGCCCTGCTGGGCTACGCGGGAGGCGTCTTCTTCACCAATCTGCTGCCGGTGGGCGAGGTCGGGAAGTTGTTCTCGGCCGGCATTATCGCGCCGTGCAACATTGCCATCGGCATCAAGGTCGGGGCGGGGCTGTTCGGCGTGTTCGTCGCGCTGGCGGTGTTCCGGCGCGCCGGAGCCGGCAGTTCGACGGGAATGATCGAGGGGTAGAAACGGTTCAGGGGACCCCGGACGCGGGTCCCCGGAGGTGGGAGACGCAAGATGACGCTTGCCATGGCTCCGTACATGCTCGCGTTTCTGATCTTCGTCGTGGGCCTCTACGCCATCGTGGCGAAGCGGAACCTGATCAAGGTGATCGTGGGCCTGCTGATCCTGGACTACGCGGCCAACTTGCTGCTGGTGCTGGTCGGATACCGGACGCCGGCCGAGGGCGCCCCGGTGGCGCCCATTCTTGTCGGAGGCGCGGAGAAGGCGGCAGACCTTGCGGCCAGCGCCGTGGATCCCCTGCCGCAAGCCCTGGTCCTGACGAGTATCGTCATCGGCCTGAGCGTTACGGCCCTGGTGGTGGCGCTGGCGATCCGTCTGCACGAGAAGTACGGGACGTTCGATACGGGACTCATGCGGAACCTGAAAGGATAGCGCCGTGGACCAGGTGGTGCCGCTGTTGGTTGCGATTCCGCTGGCGGGCGGCTTTCTGATTCCGGTCATCGGCCGGTTCACCAAGTCGCACCGCGTGACGGCCATCCTGCCTATCGTCATGGCGTGTGGTCTGCTGGTGATTGCCATCCTGCTTCTCGCCCGCCCCGGCGAGACCGTGGTGTACTGGGTGGGCGGGTGGACGTTCCCGATCGGGATCAGCCTGGTGGCCGACGGCCTGTCGAAACTGGTGGTCCTGATCATTGCGGTCGTCAGCCTGCTCGCGCTCCTGTTCAGTCTCGACTACATGACCCGTTACACCAGCCCGGGGCTGTACTACGGCCTGTTCATGCTGATGGTCGCGGGCATGGTCGGCGTGGTCATCTCGGGCGACCTCTTTAACATCTTCGTGTTTCTCGAGATCGCCGGCATCGCCAGTTACGCCCTGGTGGCCTACGGCACGGAGGCCGACGAACTGGAGGCCAGTTTCAAGTACCTCGTCTTGAGCGCCATCGCCAGCGCGTTTATCCTCCTCGGAATCGCCTTCGTCTACAGCGTGACCGGCCACCTGAACTTGGCCAAGATTGCGGAGGTCATCCGGATGGGCGGCGGCCTGACGACGCCGCTGTACGTGGCGGCGGCGTTCTTCATCATGGGGTTCGGCCTGAAGGCGGCCATGGTGCCGTTCCACGCATGGCTGCCGGACGCACACCCCTCGGCCCCCGCGCCGATCTCGGCCATGCTCTCGGGCGTCCTCATCAAGGCGTGCGGCGTGTACGTCCTGTGCCGGCTGACGTTTTCGGTCCTGGGCAACCACCAGGCGTTCGGGACGATTCTGGTGGTCCTGGGCACGCTGTCGATGGTGCTCGGTGCGCTGATGGCCATCGGCCAGGGAGACCTGAAACGCCTCCTCGCCTATTCGTCCATCAGCCAGGTCGGGTACGTGGTTCTGGCGGTCGGCGCGGGCCTGGTGGGACTGGGGCTCGCCAAGGACTCTGAGCCCCTGGCGGCGGCGGCGCGACTGGCAGTGTTCGGCGGGCTGTTCCACCTCGTGAACCACGCGGTGTTCAAGAGCCTCCTGTTCCTGTGCAGCGGCTCGATCGAGTACGCGACTGGCAGCCGGCGGCTGGATCAACTCAGCGGCCTCGGAAAGCGGATGCCCGTGACGGGCTGGACGCTACGGGTCGGGGCGCTGGCGATCAGCGGCGTCCCGCCGTTTGGCGGGTTCTGGTCGAAGGTGATCATCATTCTGGCCTTGACTCACATGGCCGTCCTCGTACATTGGGCGTTCTACATCCCCGTGGCCTTGGCGGTCGCAACGGCCGTCGTCACGCTGGTGTATTACGCGAAGGTGCAGCGCTCGATCCTCGGGGGCGAGCCGTCCGACGCGGCCAAGGGCGCCCGCGAGGTGCCCTTCGCCATGTGCCTGGCGTCCGTGCTGCTGGCGGTGCTCTGTCTGGCCAGCGCCCTGATTGTGCTGCCGTCGGTCCGGGCCCGTCTGGTGGATCCGGCCGTGCGGGTTCTGTCGGCGGGGGCGGGTTCGACCGTGGAGCCGGCCACGGCGTCGGAAGATAGCGAGGCCCGCACCCCTGCCGCGGCGCAGGTTGCCGTGAAAGAAGGGATGACACCATGAAACAGCTTTTGTGCATTGTGTTCACGTTCGGTCTGTGGGTGGCGCTGACGTGGACGCCGGGCGTGGCCGACGTGTTCGTCGGGGTGGTGGTGGCGCTGCTGGTGGCGACGCTGCTGTCGCACATCTACCCGGACAACCCGCACAAGGCGCTCGACCCGCGGCGCGTGTTCTGGTTCCTCGTCTACATTCCGTACTTCCTGTTCTACTGCGTGCGGGCGAACCTCGACGTGGCCTACCGTGTGCTGCACCCGGACGTGCCCATCCGGCCGGGCATCGTGAAGGTCCGGACCAAACTGGAGAGCGAGATGGCCAAGACGTTCCTCGCCAACTCCATCACGCTGACCCCCGGCACGCTGACGGTGGACATCGACGGGTCGGACCTGTACATCCACTGGATCAACGTGGTGGGGGAGGGGGTCGAAGAGCACTCGGCCCTGATCGTGAGGCGGTTCGAGAAACTGCTGAGGAGGATTTTCGAGTGACCACGTTCCTGCTCATCGCCGCCGCGGTCCTCCTGCTTGCGGCGTTTCTGTGTCTGTACCGCATCGGGCAGGGACCGACGGCGCCGGACCGGACCGTGGCGATCGACATCCTGGGGACGCTCGTCGTGGGCTTCTGCTGCATCATGGCCCTGTGGACCGGCCAGGGCTTTTACATGAACATTGCCATCGCCTGGGCGCTGCTGTCGTTCATCGGGACCATCGCCTTGGCGAAGTACCTGGAGGGCCGCTATTACGATGAATGAGACCGCGGCGCAAATCATCATCGGCGTCGGCCTGGCGTTCGACCTGTTCGGCTGCATCGGCCTGGTGCGCCTGCCCGACGTGTACAACCGCGTGCAGGCGGCCACGAAATGCGTAACGCTCGGAACGTGCTTTATCCTTCTGGGCACGGCCGTTTATGGGATGAGCGCGGCAATGGGCATCAAGGCAATGCTGTGTGCGGTCTTCATCCTGCTCACGTCCCCGGTGGCGGCCCACGCCATCGCACGCGGTGCCTATAAGTCCGGCGTGCGTCTCTGGGAAGGCAGCGTCGTGGACCTCTACGGTGAGGAGAAGCACCCGTCGCGGCCGCCGGACGAACGGACCGAGCCCGCCCAGGCCGGCGAGACGCTCGGCGCAGGCAGGGAGTCGGGATGAAGAAGCCAAAACTCAGAGAACTCGGCGAGGCCGTCAAGGCAGTGGTCCGCGGGCCGGCCACCATCAAGTTCCCCTTCGAGCCGTACGAGGCCCCGGAGGGCTTTCGCGGCAAGCCGAAGTATTCCGAGGACGACTGCATCGGCTGCGGCGCCTGTGCCGAGGTCTGTCCGAGCCAGTGCATCGCTCTTGTCGATGACACCGAGGCGAAGCCGCCGGTCCGGCGGCTGGCGATCCATTTCGACGCGTGCATCTACTGCGGCCAGTGCGAACTCAACTGCACCACCGAGAAGGGCGTCCATCTGACCACTGAGTACGACCTGGCCTGCTTCGACCGGACGGCATGCCTCGAGACGATCGAGAAGGAACTGGTTCTGTGCGAGGTCTGCGGGGCGGTCGTCGGCTGCCGCGACCATCTGCTCTGGGTGGCCGAGCGCCTCGGCGCCAAACGCTACGCCAACCCCACGCTCGTCCTTCTGGCCGACGGGGAACTGGGCCTGGTGAGCGGCGAGTTACACCGCGACCCCGACCGGCCGCCCGACCGCAGCGACACGATGCGGGTTCTGTGCCCCAAGTGCCGGCGGATCACGGTCCTGCGAGAGATCTGGGGTGTCTGAGCGGCTGGAAACGTTTTTGATCCTTCCGCGCGGGCGTACGCCCGCGTTTGGTTTCGGTAATCTGGCGCGGCGACACGGGAAGGCCACCGCGCGGACCTTTCGAGAACGCCCCCGGGAGGAGACGGATGGCCGGCACACGCTACCGTTTCTGCGATACGCCGGAGGAACTGGCCCAGGCCCTTGGCGAAGTCGTTCCGCGTCCGACGGCCGTCGTCGGCGTAGGGATGCCGCTGGCCGGGGACGACGGTTTCGGCCCGGCGGTGGCGGCGGCGATCCAACCCACGGACGTCCTCCGCCCGTTTGACGTTCAGGGCGTGCCGGAGAGTTTCCTGGGGCCTATTGTTGAATCGGGTTGCCCCGGCGTGCTGTTTGTCGATACGGCCGACCTCGGCGCCGCGCCGGGCCGGCTCGCGCTCGTCGGGCCCGAACATCTGGCCGAAGTGGACGTCTCGACCCACGTGGTCTCGCTGGGGTTGATGGCCGAGGCGGTCAAGAGCCTGGCCCGTGAGACGACCGAAGGCCGCGAGGTCCGCTGTGCGCTGCTGGCCGCGCAGCCGCAGGACCTGAAGCGCATCGACCACCTGAGTCCGCCTGTCCGTGAGGCCGTCCGTCGCGCGGTGGCCGGCATCGAGGCCTTTGCAAAAGGGGCGCCGGCGCGCTAATGCGACTTCCGGGAACGCCCGACTTCCGGAAACGCGCGACTTAATTCGAGTCACCGCGTGCAGCATGCTTCCGTCAGGGCGGCTGCGCGTCCTTTGCGGTTAGGGCCGTTGCCGTTCAATCGGCAATCGGCATCTCTGAGGCCAACTGCTCCGGCGGGAGATCCCCTACACGTTGCTCGGGGCGAAGGTTCTGGTCTGGCGCCGGCGTGTTCACTACAATCGACTCACGCCGCATCACGGCTTGCCGGGACGGGGGTGCCGGCCATCGGCGCCGGGAACGGTGCAGACACGGCCGCCAGGCCTCGCTGCGCCGGCCGGCCATGGTTGAGGTACGGCAAACTCGATGGTAGTCGGGGGAGTTGATGATGAACGGCGGCACGGAGCCTGAGGGATCTTGGCGGCTTCAGGACGTGCCGTGCGACTGCTGCGGCGCAGAAGCGGCTGACGTAGTCTGCACGGGTTTCGACCGGCTGCACGGGCTGCCGGGACAGTTCAACGTGGTTGTGTGTTGCGAGTGCGGTCTGGCGCGCACGAACCCTCAGCCGACTACGGAGAGTCTGGCAACGGCGTATCCAAAGTCGTACGGACCGCACCAGGCGCGCCCGCGTGCGGTGGCGCCTGTGGGGTTCCTGCGCTGGGCTCTGGTCAATTACCGCAACTACCCGCTGGGCAAACAGGCCCCGGTGCTGGTACGGTGGCTGATGCGGCCGTGGGCGATGCTCGCCCTTCGCCGCCGCCGGGTGCTGGGCTACGTTCCTTACGAGGGGAGCGGACGTCTGCTGGACTTCGGTTGCGCGACGGGCAAGTACGTCGGGCGTATGGCCGCCGCCGGCTGGGAGGCCGAAGGGATCGACCTCAGTCCGGAGGCCGTACGCCTCGGACGCGAAGCCGGTCTTGTCATCCACGAGGGGACGTTGCCGGGGACGGACCTGGAGGCCGAATCGTTCGACGTCGTCAGCATGTGGGCATCCATTGAACACCTGCCTGGCCCGATGGCAACTCTGAAAGCGATTCGTGGGTTGCTGCGGCCGGGTGGGCGGCTGCTGATAGCCTGTCCGCGCTTCAACAGTCTGTCGGCGAAATGGTTTGGCTCCGCGTGGTACGGCCTGGACCTGCCGAGGCACCTGACGCATTTTACGCAAGCCACCTTGCGGCAGCACCTGGAGAAGGCAGGCTTTCAGGTAGAGAGAGCGTGGTCACTGCGACGGCCCGGTTTCATTCGCCGAACGTTTGGTCAGTTGGCCGACGAGAGAGGGAGGGTAATCCACGGGTGGCTTGCGCACTCGCGGTTCATCGCTGGCCTGTTAGGTCTCATCGGGCTTGTGGTCCGCCGAACAGATGAGATACTTGTCGCGGCCAGGCGGATATAGGCCGGCGGTACGTGTTTAGCGTGTCATTCCGAGCGAGCGAAGCGAGTCGAGGAATCTCGCCGTTATGCGTGTCCGGACGACGAGATTTCTCCGCTCGCCCTCGCCTTTGGCGAGGGCTCGGTCGAAATGACATCGCTTCGAGAGCACG
>JAUVZF010000032.1 GCA_030602705.1 Planctomycetota bacterium | reverse complement strand
GCCACCCGTCGCGCCGAGTGCGGCTGCACGGCCCAAGGGCCGTGCCACCCCGCTAAACACGTACCTTCCCAATAGAGAGGCTACTATAACGGCTGCCGGAGAAAGGGTCAAGGCGGGCGCGGGCCGCTGATCCCCGGCCAGGAGGGTGGCACGGCAGCGGCGGGGGTGGAACATTGCGGCGGTTTCTCTTGTCACCGGGCCTCGCTCGGATAAAGTAGTTGATGCCCGGCCGCCGTGCAGGCAGTTGTGCAAGGAGAGGTGAAGCCATGGCTCCCGCGATCGGCATGACACGCCGCGCATTTCTCGCCGGCGCCGCCGCCGCCGTGGCGGCGCCGCACGTCATCACCTCGGGCGCCTTGGGCGCCGGGGGTCGGCCGGCCGCGTCGAACCGCATCACGATCGGCTTCATCGGCTTGGGGGGCCAAGGCGTCGGCATGAACCTCCGGGGGTTCCTCAGCCAGCCCGACTGTCAGGCCGTGGCGGCCTGCGACGTCGACAGGAACCACCGGTATCGCGGCAAGCAGACGGCCGAGCAGCACTACGCCAGGCAGAACCGCGCCGGTGAGTTCAAGGGCTGCGACCCGTACAACGATTGGCGGGAGGTCCTCGCCCGGCGCGACATCGACGCCGTCTGCATCTCGACGCCCGACCACTGGCACGTGCCGATGTCGGTGGCGGCCGTCAGGGCCGGCAAAGACGTCATCTGCGAAAAACCCACCCTCACCGTCCGCGACGGCCGCACGCTGGCCGACACCGTCCACCGCTACGGGGCGGTCTTCCAGACGGCCACCGAGGACCGCTCCATCGCCACGTATCACCGGATGGCCGAACTCGTCCGAAACGGCCGCATCGGGCGACTCCAGCGCATCCGCGTGACGCTGCCGGCCGGCCCCGGCCGCCCCGGCGACCCGACGCCGAAGCCCGTGCCCGAGGGGTTCGATTACGACCTGTGGCTCGGCCCCGCGCCGTGGGCGCCGTACTGCCCGGGACGCATCCACTGGAACTTCCGATGGATCCGCGACTACTCCGGCGGACAACTCACCGACTGGGGCGCCCATCTCCTGGACACCGCCCAGTGGGCTGCCGACACCGAGCGGACCGGCCCCGTCGCGGTCGAGGGCACCGGCAAACGCCACCCC
Source organism: Planctomycetota bacterium (assembly GCA_030602705.1). Lineage (GTDB taxonomy): Bacteria > Planctomycetota > Phycisphaerae > FEN-1346 > FEN-1346 > JAUVZF01. Next base: position 42,542 of record JAUVZF010000032.1, on the reverse strand, counting down.
ACCGGCCTCTACGACACCTACCACGAGTACCACGTGAAGTGCACATACGCCACCGGCGTGGAACTGTTCATCGACAGCGGCGGCACGGGCATCCGGTTCGAGGGGACCGGCGGCTGGGTCGGCAACACCGGATGGCGCCGGCCCCTGCAGGCCAGTTCGAAGGAGATTCGCGACAGCGTGATCGGCCCCGGCGAGATTCACCTGTTCACCTGCCCGGCGGGGGAACACCGGAACTTCCTCGACTGCGTCAAGACCCGCAGCGACCCGTACTTCCCGGCCGAGATCTGCCACCGGTGCTGCTCGCTGGCGCACCTCGGCAACATTGCGATGGACCTGGGACGGAAACTGCGGTGGGACCCCGACGCCGAGCAGTTCCCCGGCGACGAGCAGGCCAATCGGAAACTCTCATGCGCGATGCGCGCGCCATGGAGCCTGTAAGATGGAAACGGCCGTCGCCGTGCCGGCCGGCCTCAACTCGCCTGCCCGCTGAAGCCTTGGCGGAGGCGGGAAATGGAGCGTGTCAAAAACATGGGCCGAGCCGACCAGCCGCCGACGCACCAAGACCCCCATGACGATGGCGCGCAGTCCTACCTGGACCTGGCGACGCAGTGCGTCGAGAAGGCCGTCCGCCTGGGCGCCGAGTGGTGCGACGTCGCCGCCGGCACCGGCCGCGATATCTCCGTCGAGATCGAGAAATCGGGCATCAAGACCGCCGACGCCGGACAGGGCGAGGACGTGGCCATCCGCGTCTACGCCAAGGGCGGCATGGGGTACGCCACGGTAAGCGGCTGCGACCGGCGCGACATCGACGAGGCCGTCCGGCAGGCCGTGGCCCTGGCGAAGGAGGCCACGCCCGATCCGGATTTCAAGTGCCTGCCCGAGCCGCAGCCCCGGCCCGAAGTCGAGGGCCTCTTCGACGAGGCCATCGCGGGGCTGGGCGTCGAGCAGGTCGTCCGCATTGCCGTCGCCAACATCGAGGCGGGCAAGGCCATGGAACCCGACGCGAACCTCTCGGGGCACGTGGCCCTGTCGGTCGGCGCCGGCGCGCTGGCCTCATCGACGGGGGTAGCGCTGGCGTCGCAAGCCACGGACATCTCGGCCCACGTCTCGGCCCTCTTGAAGCGCGACGGCGACACCGGCTACTTTTACGAGTTCGATTTCGGCCGCCATCTGGCCGATTGCCGTTTAGAGCACGTGGCCGAAAGCGCGGTCCGAGGCGCACGCAGGTTCCTCGGCGCGAAGCGAATCGCGAGCCGCCGCATGACGCTCGTGCTCGGCCCGCTGGCCTCCTACGGGTTCCTCTCGCAACTGGTGGCGGCGGCCAGCGCCGAGAGCATCCAGCGCGGCCGCAGTTACCTGTGCGACCGCCTCGGCAAGCCGATCGCCGCCCCGTGCCTGACCCTCGTCGATGACGGTCTCGTGCCGCGCGGCATCCACTCCGGCGCCCACGACGGCGAAGGCACGCGGCGCCGACCGCTGACGGTCATCCAGGAGGGACGCCTGGCGAGCCTCCTGCACAATTCCTATACCGCCGGCAAGGCCGGCGTCGAGAGCACCGGCCACGGCACGCACGCCTGCGGCATCAGCCCGACGAACCTGCGGCCGGTGCTCGGCTCCAAGACGGCGGCCGAGATCCTGCGGGAGGTCACCGACGGCATCTATCTTGAGAGCGGCGAGATTCGACCCGACCCCGCCAGCGGCGACATCTCGGCCTCCATCGATTTCGGCTTCCTCGTGAAGGACGGCGAGATCGTGCATCCGGTCGAAAACGCCATGCTCGGCGGCAGCATCTTCGACCTGCTGGAGCACCTCGACGCCGTCTCAAGCGACGCCCGCATCGAGCCCGGCATCCTTATGCCCACCCTCCGCATCCAGGACGTCCAGATTGCCGGGGCGGAGTAGTGCTACAGTGCCACATTCCGCGATCCTGCGCGGCCCGTACGGGCCGCGCGGAACGTAGCGTAGTAGTACTAATACGCCCCTTCTGTCCAAGAAATGCCCCAAGAAGAAGATTTTTTGAAAAAGACTGTTGACAGGCAGCGGTTCTGTCGTATACTTGTACAGTGTGTACGGTGCGTACAGAACGTACGCTGTTTGGAGGCGGCTCAATGCTGGTTCTAAGCGTCACAGAGGCGAGAAAGTCCTTTGCCGATACTATCAACCGCGTCATTTACGCGGGCGAGCGCGTGATTATAGGCAAACGCGGCAACCATCGGGTCGCCATCGTGCCAATAGAGGATTTGGCGTTGCTGGAGCGAATCGAGAACGAGATCGATGTGGCGGCGGCCAAGGCAGCGATGAAAGAACCGGGCGGGGATTCTTGGGAGCAAATCAAGTCTGATCTTAACCTTTAAGGGGCCACTATGCCCACGAAGGTTATCTTCAAGCCTGCCGCCACCAGGCTGTTCAAGAAGATTCCGAGGAAGCACCGAGAACAGATCGCCGCCAAGATCGACCTTCTGGCCAAAGACCCAAACGCCGCCGGAGAGGAGTACATAAGGAACTCCAACGGCGTTTATCGTGTTAGAGAGGGCGCCTACAGGATTGCCTACGTTAAACAATCCGGCAAGATCATTATCGTCCACATCGGAAACCGCAAGGAAATTTACCGCGTTCTTCGTAACGCGGGCTATATCCGCTAAACCCCGCGCCGACTATCTGCTCACCTGATTGTTGATCGCGCGCATTTCCCCCATTGGGGTGATTCCTCGGGAGTTTCCAAACTGACCCACTACCCCACTTTCCGCGATCCCGCGCGGCCCGTACGGGCTGCGCGAGAGGGTTTGTGCGGTCCCCCAGAGCGGTTTCTTGCGCGGTGGGTCCGGCCTGCCCGCCGTAGTCCCGGTCTGTGTCGGGACGAAGGCGGGAGACCCGCCGCGCAAAATGTGCCCGCGACCGGCGGGCGCACGCCGCTCAGGGATTGAAAACTGCGCGCCCCGCCCGTACACTCTTACGCCTGCAAACGGAGCACTGGAGCCGCAACGTGCCGAATATCGCTATCCTGGGGTCCACCGGGTCGATCGGGCGGATGACGCTGGAGGTCTGCGCGTCGCTCGGCCCCGAGTATCGCGTGGTGGCACTGGCCGCCGGGCGGCAGGCGGACCTTCTCGCGCGCCAGGCCGCCGAGACGGGCGCATCGGCCGTGGCGGTGTGCGATGAGGAATCGGCCGCCGACCTTCGCCGGGCGCTGTCCGGCGGCGCCACCCCCGAGGTCCTCGTGGGGTCCGACGGCCTGGCGGCCCTCGCATCCCGCGACGACGTGGACATCGTGGTATCGGCCGTTGCCGGCAGCGCGGGGCTGCCGGCGGCCCTGGCGACCGTCCGGGCGGGCAAACGGTTGGCCCTGGCGAACAAGGAAGCACTCGTCATGGCGGGCGATCTGGTCATGGCCGAGGCGAAGCGCGGCGGCGCGGAAGTAATCCCCGTCGATAGCGAGCACTCGGCCATCTTCCAGGCGATGGGTTGCGGCCGGGCGGAGGAAGTCTCGCGGATCGTCCTGACGGCAAGCGGCGGGCCGTTCTATCGCCTGCCCGCCGAGGCCCGGCAGCACGTGACGGCCGCAGAGGCCCTCGACCATCCGACCTGGTCGATGGGCCGCAAGATTACCATCGACTCGGCCACCCTCATGAACAAGTCGCTCGAGGTCATCGAGGCCCATCACCTGTTCGGCATTGCGGCCGAGAAGATTTGCGTGCTGATTCACCCCGAGTCCACCGTACACTCTTTGGTGGAGTTTGTGGACGGGTCTTGCCTGGCCCAGTTGGGCCCGCCCGACATGCGGATGCCCATCCAGTACGCCCTGACGTGGCCCGAGCGTCGTCCTGCTCCGTGGCCGCGGCTGGACCTGGCGACACTGGGCGGGCTGCATTTTGAGGTGCCCGACACGGAGCGGTTCCCGGCGCTTCGGCTGGGGTTCGAGGTGATTCGTCAAGGCGGGACGTCTGGGGCGGCGCTTTCGGGCGCCGATGAAGTGGCCGTCGAGGCGTTTCTCGACGGTCGCCTGCGGTTTGTCGATATCGTGCCGCTGGTCCAGCGTGTTCTGGCGGCCCACCAGAACGTGGTGGCCCCGAGCCTGGACGACATCCTGGCGGCCGATGCCTGGGCCAGAGAGGAAGCATCGCGGTGTCTAACATCTTATACGCTTTCGAGATAGCCGTTGCCCTGGGGCTGATTATCTTCGTGCACGAACTGGGGCACTTCCTGGCCGCCAAGGCCTTCGGCGTCTGGGTCAGGCGGTTTGCCATCGGCTTCGGGCCGGCGCTGGTGAAGTGGACGCGCGGCGAGACGGAGTATTCCTTGCGTGCCATCCCGCTCGGCGGGTTCGTCGAACCGATGGGCGACCACCCCGACTCCGAAGGCGGCGACAGCCCGCGTGCCCTGTGGCGGCGGCCGGCCTGGCAGCGGGCCGTCGTCTTCGCGGCCGGCGTCGTCATGAACGGCGCCCTGGCCATTATCTTCTTCACGGTGGCGTCGCTGATCGGCGTGAGCGCCCCCTCGTCCATCGTCGGCGACGTCCTGCCGCTCATGCCCGCCCAAAAGGCGGGCATCAAGGCCGGCGACCGCATCGTGGCTATCAATGGCGAACCGGTCCAGTCGTTCGAAGACGTTTGGACGACGATCAAGACTCAGGACGCCGGCACGATCTTCGACGTCGTGGTCGAACGCCCGACCGAGAGCGGCGAACCGGACCACCTGACCTTCACGGGCATCAAGAGTTGGCGCGGGCCCAACGACGATGCGCCCGTTATTGGTATCGGGCCCGCCCTTGAGCCGGTCGTTTGCGCAATGGTGCCGGGGGTCCCGGAAGCCCAGGCCGGCCTGAAGGTCGGCGACCGCATCCTCAAGGTAAACGACAAGGCAATCCGACGTTGGCGTGAAATGGAAAAGGTTTTCGATGAAGCGCCCGACGGCCCTGTGACTCTCGCCATCCAGCGCGACGGCAAGCCGCAGCAACTCACGGTCGATCCGGCGAAACTCACGCTGGCGGACATCGGCATGGCGCCCCCCATCGCCGTCCGCACGCTCGACCCCGACGGGCCTGCCGCCAAGGCCGGCATCTGGAAAGAAGATCGCATTGTGAAGGCGGAGGGCGTGGCATGGCCCACGGCCAAGAAGATCGCGGAAACGATCAAGGCCGCCGGCGACGGGGCCACCGTACGCCTGACTATCCGTCGCAAGGACGAGGTGAAAGAGATCGCCACCGGCGTGGCCGTGTACGGCGACGTTGATTATGCACGCATCGGCATCTCAATGATGCCCGGTGCAACTGCACCGATCCAGGTGGGGGAGGTGCGGCCGGACGGTCCCGCCGCCAAAGCGGGCATCCGCCCGGGCGATCGCATCCTGACGGTCGGAGAGGATGAGGTTGCGCCCGGTACGTGGGACGACGTGTACGCCGTGTTCGGCCAGGCCGGCGAAAGACCCGTGCCCGTTCTCGTGAAGCGCGGCGACGTGGAACTCCGCACGACGCTCACGCCGGCGTTCGAGCCCATCGAGACGTTTAAACTCTTCGGCAGCAAGCCGGGCTTGCTCCTCTACGAGCCGCTGCCCCGTCTGTATAACCCCATCAAGGCGGCCGGGCGCGGCTTCACGCGCACGTGGCGATGGCTCGGTAACGTGTACGCCAACATCCGGCAACTCCTGAAGCGCCAGGTCGGCACCGAATCGCTCGGCGGGCCGGTGCTTATTGTCTATGCCTCGCTGGGAATCGCGGCCAGGGGCATCGGTACGTTCATCGACTTCTGGGGCATCCTGTCGGTCTGCGTCGCGGTGTTTAACTTCCTGCCCGTGCCGCCGCTCGACGGCGGGCACGTTCTGTTCGTCATTCTCGAGAAGATCAAGGGCAGCCCCGTCGGCCTGAAGGTCCGCACCTGGGTCTGGGGAGCCGGATGGGCCGCAGTCGGCTCGCTGATCATCCTAATCATGTGGCAGGACATCGCCCGGCTGCTGTGACGGCGGATGCACGTCGAACTAGCCGCGCACGTTAGTAAGCGGTGCGAGTGCCTGCCGCGCATCGTCGAGCCGCCCGTCTTCAAGGAATTGCCGCCCGCGTTCCATCGCTTCGGCCTGCTCGCCCGTGAACGGCACGGCCTCGCCGGGTTCCGGTGCACGGTAGCCCAGGCGTGCGAGGATCGCCTCGCTCAGGCCCTCGATTCCCGCTCCCGTAAGCGCCGAGACGGCCATGGCGCCGGGCGCGCCGAGCGGCCCCGCTGCGGCATCGGCCTTGTTCCACACCACGAGCGTGCGGTCATCGAAGCGGGCGAGCGCGGTCTCGTCGGCAGCGGTGACGCCTTCGGTGGCGTCCAGCAGGTACAGAAGCAGCGCCGCGCCGGCGGCCTGCTCGCGGGCCCGCTCGACGCCGAGCCGCTCGATCACGCCCCGCGCCTCCCGCAGGCCGGCCGTATCGACCAGGACCACCGGCAGGCCGGCGAGCGCCGCATCGGCTTCCACGTAGTCGCGTGTCGTGCCGGGCTCGCGCGACGTGATGGCCCGCTCGGCGCCGAGGAGGCGGTTCAGCAGCGTGCTCTTGCCGACGTTGGGCCGGCCGGCGATAACGATGCGCGGCGGGTCGGCAAGAAAACGACCGCAATACTGCCACCGATTTAGCAGCCGGCCGAGTTCGTCTGCCGCCGCCTCTGAGCGTCGTGCGGCCAGATGACCGCAGACCCGTTCGATTGCAGCGCCCAGGGCGCCGCCGAGTTGGTCGAGCAGGATGCGTGCGGCCAGCGGCGTGGTCGCGCGGCGAAGCAGCCGCCGGGCATCGCGCTCCACGAGACCGGCGCCCTCGATTTCCAGCAGCGCGTCGGCATCGACCTGCTCGAGGCCGAGGGCCGACAGCGCGGCGCATACGGCAGCCACCGCCGCCGGACCACCGTGGCAGTTGACTTCGCAGGCAGCCCGTGCCGCGCGGCAGAGAATGACCTCGTCGAGGGGGCGGCCGTCGGCGTCGGCGATGTGACCGTAGGCGAGCCCGCCGACGGGCGGCAAACCCGCCCCATCGGTCGCGGGGCGGAAGCACGCGCGAAGCACACGCCGGGCGTCGGGGCCGCTGCACCGGATCACCGCAATCCCGCCGCGACCCGGGGGCGTCAGCACGGCAAAGGCCGACCGCTCGATGCCCGTCATCGCTCTTGCCACTCGCTGTACGCCATCACCAGCCCTGCCAGGACGAGGTCCGGCCGCACCTTATAGCCGGGTCGCAGCACGGGGCTGCCCGGAAGCGGGGCGTCGCCGCCGGTCAGGATGACCGTTGCACCCTGTCCGGCGACTGCCTGTGCACCGGCAATCAGGGCAGCCAGCGCCCCGTCGGAGCCGTGCACGATGCCGGCACGGATAGCGTCTTCGGTGTTCCTGCCGATGACCGACTCGGCCGGCCCGATGGCGACCTTGGGCAACTGGGCGGCTCCCTCGGCCAGGGCACGGGCCATCATGTCGCGACCCGGGAAGATCGCACCGCCGAGGAACGTGCCGCCGGCGGCCACGGCGTCGACGGTGACGGCCGTGCCGCAATCCACCACGACGCACGCACTGCCCGTGAGGCGATAGGCCGCCAGCGCGGCGAGCAGACGGTCCACGCCGACCTTCTCCGGCTCGTCCACGTCGGTTGCGATCGGAATCGGGAAGTCGTCGCGTGCGGCCTTCGGAGCGGCCGGGCCGGCGGCCGGCGCCACGGCACGCAGACGCGCGAGCGCCGCCGGGTTAACCGACGCAACGATGATCGGCGCCTGCCGCACCTGCGGCGCCGGGACGAACTCGGCGAAGAGGTCCTCGAGGCGTGCGAGGCCCTCGCCCCGCGCGTCGAGTATCTCGGCCTCACGTGTCATCGTCGCCATCACGACGGAGGAGTTGCCGAGCATGATGGCCAGCAGGTCGTTCATTTGTCGCTGCCTTGCTTGTCGCCGTGGTTAGAGCGTGCGGGGGAAGGCGCGCGGCCAACTTCGGGCACATCGTCGGCACTGGCGGCATCGAGCAGTTTCAGGATGGCGCCGACGAGTTGGTTCAGGCCGGTGCCGGCGGCGCTGGAGATCACCAGGACGGGCCGGCCGATGGCCTGCTCCAGGTCGCGGCGCGGCGCATCGTCGCCGGGCAGGAGGTCGGCCTTGGTCAGGACGACGAGTTCGGGCTTCTCGGCGAGGTTGCGGCTGTAGGCGGCCAGTTCGCCGCGGATGGCGCGGTACGCCTCGGCCGGCGAGACACCGGTGTGCGGGTCGATCTCCACCAGGTGCACCAGCACCCGCGTCCGCTCAATGTGCCGCAGGAACTCATCGCCCAGGCCAACGCCGCTGTGAGCCCCCTCGATGAGGCCCGGCAGGTCGGCCATGACGAAGCGGCGGTCGGGGCCGGCCTCGACGATGCCGAGGTTCGGCTCCAGCGTCGTGAACGGGTAATCGGCGATCTTGGGCCGGGCGGCAGAGAGGCGTGCAAGCAGCGTGCTCTTGCCGGCGTTCGGCAGGCCCAGCAGGCCGACGTCGGCGATAAGGCGGAGTTCCAGGCGCAAGAGCCGCTCCTGGCCCGGCGTGCCGGGTTCGGCGTGGCGCGGCGTCTGATTCGTGGGTGTGGCAAAGCGTGCGTTGCCGCGCCCCCCCTTGCCGCCGCGCGCGATCTCGACACGCATGCCGGGCCGATTCAGGTCCTTCAGCAGCAGCCCCGTGTCGGTGTCGTAAACGAGCGTGCCGGGCGGGACGGCGATGACGAGGTCGTCGCCGGCGGCGCCGGCCATATCTTTGCTGTGTCCGGGCCGGCCGGCGTCGGCCCGCCAGTGATGGCGTCCGCGGACGTCCAGGAGCGTGTCGAGGCCCGGCCTGGCGTGCATGATGACGCTGCCGCCGTCGCCGCCGTCGCCGCCGTTCGGCCCGCCTCGTGGCACGCCGGCCTCGCGGCGAAACGTGACGGCCCCGTCGCCGCCGTCGCCCGCCTTGACGTAGATTTCGGCTTCGTCGATGAACATCGGTTGCATCCCGAAGCGTGGGGCTCGCTGCATCAGCGTAGCAGAGGCAGGGGCGAGCGACAAGAGGGCAGCGCGCGAAAGAGGCCACGGTGGGGGTATATGCCCCGACGCTTCCGCGTCGGGCTCGAACGGCTGCGCCGGGCTCGAACGGCTGCGCGCCGGCTCGCGAGCCCGACGCAGAAGCGTCGGGGCACGTTCCCCACCGTGGCACGTTCCCCACCGCAGCCCGTTCCTTGCCGGCGACCGTGCGCAGAGAAACGGCCCGGCACCCACGCCGTGGAACCGAGCCGCACGGTGGCACGAGATGCCGATTACAGAACGTGGACCTTGCGGCCGCGGAAGGTCACGGTGCCCCCGGCGAGTGCAAAGAGTGTATCGTCGCGTCCGCGTGCGACGTTGCGGCCGGGATGGAACTTCGTCCCGCGCTGGCGCACGATGATGCTGCCGGTCGTCACCGTCTGGCCGCCGTACGCCTTCACGCCGAGGTACTGTGGGTTGGAGTCGCGCCCGTTTCGCGTTGATCCCTGTCCCTTTTTGTGAGCCATGCCCGCACTCCTTGCCGCTTGAGACCGTCGTAAGACACAGAAGTATATCGGCTTTCGGCGGCGCCCGCAAGTCTTATTTTCCCCGCGTTGCAGCAAAGCGAGCGGGCATGTGGGTACTATGCAGGAGCGAGAAAGTGTTTCCGAACAGCCGTAGCGCCGGGGTTTATCCCCGGCGCGGAGCCGCCGGCCGCAGCAGGCGGGCCTCGCCCGAGAGCATCTTGAGGCGCACGCTGCGGAAAACGACGACCGACGCAAACGCGCCCAGGCCCAGGCATCCGGGCTCCCGTAGGTGCCAATTGGGATACAGGGAAAGCGCCGACTGCGGTCCGCGCCAGTTAATATACGGCTTTCCATCGAGAAGCACGGCAATCCGGGCCTGCCCGCCCTTGGCAAGGACCGTGATGTGAAGGGCGTACTCGCGGCCATTGACAAGCGTACCGGGCCTTACCGTAGTTTCATTATCGTTTGCGCCTTTCCCGTTGATTAGACTCAGTCCGCTCTGGTGCCCACGCGAAGCGCTCAGCATCAGCGTAACCCTGGCGGACCGCACAGGCAGAATTACTGCGACCTCGCAATCGCCCGACGTGCGTACGAACTTGGCCTGCAACTCGTAACTTCCCTCTGGAGCAACCGGAATGATGATGCGACCATTCTTAGTCGGGCTGATAATTGCCAGCGCGGACCCCCGCCGCTTCCAGTCGCCCTTGACCACATCCTTCGCCGGGTCGACCAAGGGCAGGAGGTCGAGCCATCGGCCTCTTGCGGACTGCGCCGGCGGCGGGCCGCCCGACTTCTCGAAGGCCGCCTGGATCTCCTTCAGCGCCAGCGTCGCCTGGGTCCGCTGGAGGTCATCGGGCGTGTGAAGCGAGAGGAACCGCTCGTAGTACGCCTTGGCCCTGGCGTACATGGCCGCCTGAGCACCGGGCGCGACCTTTTCGCCAAGCCCGCGGTACCACTCACCCAACTCCATGCACGCGAGTTCCGGCGCCGCCTCGACGCCCTTGGCGACCGCCGGGACGTATTTGCGGAGGGACTTGTCTTTGACGCCTTCCAGATGCTTCGCGGCCTCGGCGGGGTCGTCGAGATCCACGAGGTAGATGCGGACGAGGCCTTCGCGGGCGGAGACGTTCGCCGGATCGCGCTCCAGCAGCGCCTTCACATCGGCGATGCGTGCGGCGGTCTTCATCCGCTGGGCGAGCCGTGCGGCCCGCGCGTCGATCTCGTCGGCCCGGGGGCTGTCCGTGGCGGCGGCGATGGTCCTGGCTTTGCGGTACAGGGCGGCCGCCTCGGCCAAGGCGCCGGCCTTCTCCTTGGCCTCGATGACCGGCAGGAGGGAGCCCAGGAGCAGTTCGCCGGCGGCTTTCTTTTCATCGCCCCGCGCGGCGTCGAACTGTTGCTGCCTGATTTCGAGCGTCCGCGCGGCACACGCGGCTCCCCTTTCGGGAACGGTGCGGGCCAGGAGATCCATCGCCGCCAGCGCGGTCCCGTATCCCGTCGGATGGCCGCCCGCCAGGTCGGCAGCCTTCTCGCACAGAACCGCCAGGAATCCCGGCTGCTTCGTCGCCTCTTTGGCGGCGGCCAGTAGGCGGGCGGCCAGTTCGATATCGTCCCCCGCGTCGCGCGTGGCCTTGACGGCCTTTACCTTCGCGCCGTACAGGGACTCGAAGACCTCGGCGGCCTTATCGGCCTCGTCCGAAGTCCGGACCCGTATCGGGGCCGCGCGCAGCGACGCCGCGAACACCCCGAGGATGGCACAGAAAACGTGAATGAGACTTGCCTTGCGACGCATGGCGCATCCCCTCGCTCGCCCGCAGGCGAGAAGCGGCTCCTAATCGTGATGAATCGGCACAACAGTATGGCACGAAGGAGGGGAGGTGTCAAAACGCTTTCCGGGGCAGGCCTTCGCGCGGCCCGTACGGGGTACGGGCCGTGGCTTGACCGCGGGCACTGTCATTTCGACCGAGCCCCCGCGAGAGCGGGGGCGAGCGGAGAAATCTCGCTGTTGGGCTGTCCGTTCTCCGCAGCAGCGCTGCTGCGAAGGATGAAGCGTAGAACGGAAAACGGCGAGATTCCTCGACTCACCGCGCCTCGAGCCGCGCCTCCTCGGAATGACACCACGCTAAACACGTACAGTTTTTGCTTACTCGGCGCGACGGAATCACATAGAATGCTCTCGCCGCGTATGTCATTGGCCAAGAAGCCGACCCAACGATGAAACGCTCGACCCTGTGCACCCGACTCGCCGTCGTTGCCGCCGCCATGTTCGTGGTCTTTCCCCCCGTCGCCCTTGCCGCCGATAAGGGCGGAAAGGCCGGCGGCCCTTGGGCTGTTCAGTCGCTCCGCCGCGCTGTGGATGACCTCGTCCAGACGTTCGGCGAGCGGTACCCCAACGGGCAGGAGTATCTGGCTCGCCTGGATGAGATCGTGGGAGGCAAGAAGCCCCAGGAACAGGACGCACGGGCCTTCGAGGAGCTTCGGCGCGAGGCGTTGCTCGCCAATCCGCTCGTGCGCGAGCACCCGATCCTGTTCGTTACCCGGCATCAATACCGCAACGAACATGGCACGGAAGCCACGATGTACCAAACGGAGCAGGTCAACACCCGCTGTTTCCAGGGGGGCGCTGCGATCCGGCTGCTGGACGTTGGCAGTGGCAAGGCGGCCACGCTGCTGGATGTCCCGCGCGGCGTTGCGCGCGACCCCGAAGTGCACTTCGGTGGGCAGCGGATTCTGTTCTCCATGCGGCGGAACATCCAGGACGATTACCACCTCTACGAGATGAACGCAGACGGGAGCAACCTGCGACAGTTGACCTTTGCACCCGGGGTGTCCGACATCCAGCCGATCTACCTGCCCCACGACACCATCGTCTTCAGCTCGACCCGCGATCCGAAGTACATCCCCTGCCAGCGGCATCTGATGGCCAACCTGTTCCGAATGAACGCCGACGGGGCGAACATCCGCCAGATCGGCTACAACACCCAGTTCGAAGGCCGCGCCAGCCTGATGCCCGACGGCCGGGTCCTCTACACGCGGTGGGAGTATGTGGACAAGCACTACTCGTCGGCCTACGGTCTGTGGACCGTCAACCCCGACGGCACCAACCACGACCTCTACTACGGCAACTATGCGTGGCAGCCGGGCGCGATCGTCGACGCCCGCATCGTGCCGGGGACGCAGCACTTCGTGGCCGTCTTCACGGCCGTTCACGAGATGGGCTGGGGCGCCCTGGTCCTTGCCGACCGCTCGCGGGGGCTGGAAGGCCTGGAGCCGATCCGGCGAAGCTGGCCCCCCGACATCACGCGCTTCATGAGCCACTGGACGGTCGAGGAGCGAATCGGCAACCGCTTCGACAGCTTCCGAGGCGTGAAGGTGAAGTATGAGGACGCGTATCCCCTGTCCGCGAAGCACTTCCTCTGTGCCAGGCAACTCGCACCGGGGCAACGAACCGGGATCTTCCTCGTGGATGTCTTCGGCAACGAGGTGCTCGTGCACGACGAAGCCCCGGGGTGCTTCGATCCGATGCCTCTCGCCCCGCGGCCGCGCCCGCCGATACGACCGTCGCACGTAGACTACTCCCAGACCAGCGGCGCGTTCTACGTGCAGGACGTCTATGTCGGCGACCACATGGACCGCGTGAAACGTGGCAGCGTGAAGTCCCTTCGCGTGGTGGAGGCGCCGTCGAAGCTGGCCTGGGTCCCTCACGGGATGGGCGACTGGGCGCCCTTCGGCAGCGGGGACAGTCATCACCCCGTCGCGGTGAACTGGAATCACTACAACCACAAGCGCATCCTCGGGACGGTGCCCGTCGAAGAGGACGGCTCCGCCTACTTCGTCGTTCCTGCGGGGCGGTTTGTCTACTTCCAGCTCCTCGACGGGAACGGCATGATGATCCACTCCATGCGGAGCGGGACGATGCTCCAGCCGGGGGAACGCAAGGGGTGTGTCGGCTGCCACGAGAGTCGCCTCGAGTCGGTGCCGGCCGCGCTCGACGAGGCTGCGGCCCTCAAACGCGCGCCGCGCAAACTGGCCCCTTGGTACGGGCCGGAACGCAACTTCAACTACGCGTTCGAGGTCCAGCCCGTGCTCGACAGGCACTGCGTCCGCTGTCACGACTACGGCCAGAAGACGGAGAAGCTCAATCTCTCGGGCGACAAGGGCCTCATCTTCAGCCACTCGTACACGAATCTCATGCGCCTGAGCCCCGCCGAGTACAAGCGCGCCGAGCACGAGCGTTCGGACACGATGCCGCTCATCAGCAGTGTTGGCGCGGGGCCCGTGAAGATCCTTCCTCCCTATAGATGGGGCTCTCACCGCAGCCGACTCGTGCGCATGCTGCGGGCCGGTCACAACGACGTGAAGCTTGACCGCGAGAGCTTCGACCGCATCGTGACGTGGATCGATCTGAACGCCCCGTACTACCCCTCGCATCTGTCGTACTACGCGACCAACACCGCAGGCAGGAGTCCGCTGGGCCACAGGGATTTGCTGGAGTTGGGCCGCCTCGTCAAGCAGGCGCCGCGCGGTGCCGCGCTCGGCTGGGACAGGGTCAACGAGGGTCTCTGCAACCAGATCGGGCGGGCCATGGCAACACACGGGCCGCCGGTCAACTTCAGTCGGCCCGAGCGCAGCGCCTGTCTCCGGGCGTTCCCGGGCAGCAACGATCCCGGCTATCGCAGGGCGCTCGAACTCATCCGGAAGGGCGCGAAGAATCTCGAAGAACACCCTCGGTGCGACATGCCGGGCTTCGTGCCGTGCGAAGCGCATCGGCGGCAACAGGCCTTCCTTCGGCAGCGACAGCGCATCGAGGCGCGTAACCGCGAGGCCATCGTCAAGGGCCGGAAGGTTTTCGACCACGCCCCCGGGCTACGTGAGTGACGAAGCATCGGAGAAGCGGCTTGGGTGCCAGAGGCGCCATCGGCTCAAGGGAGACAGGGAATGGGGACATCAGCAGCCGTCGCGCTTGCGCTCGGGTTGGCAGCGCTGAACCTCATTGACCGCCTCCGCCGGGGGCTGTATCATCGCCGTCGGTCATCGGGTCCGATTCCCCATGCGGGCCCGTAGCGGGGAGGCGGCCGTGAGCACACCGGGCGACGTGCAGGGGCGGCTCGACGAGTTCGCTTCAGCCTACGGGCGCATCACCGGCCAGGTCCGCCGCGTCATCGTCGGCCACGCCGAGGTCACCGAGGGCGTCATGCTGTGCCTCTTGACGGAGGGCCACGCCATTCTGGAGGGCGTGCCCGGCATCGGCAAGACGCTGCTGGTGCGGACGCTGGCCGAGGCGCTGGACCTCGTGTTCCGGCGCATCCAGTTTACGCCGGACCTGATGCCGGCCGACATCGTGGGCACCAACGTCATCGTCCAGCGGGAAGACGGCCGCCGCGACTGGGAGTTCCGGCCCGGGCCACTCTTCGGCAACCTCATCCTGGCCGACGAGATCAACCGGGCCACGCCCAAGACGCAGTCGGCGATGCTGGAGGCCATGCAGGAACGTTCCGTCACGGTGGCCGGGACGACGCGCACGCTGACCGAGCCGTTCTTCGTCCTCGCCACGCAGAACCCGATCGAGATGGAAGGGACGTACCCGCTGCCCGAGGCTCAACTCGACCGCTTTGCACTGAAACTGTTGATGAAGATGCCCGGACGGGACCAGATCTCCGAGATCGTGGAGCGCACCACCGGCCGCCACGTGCCTCGTGCCGAGCGTGCGGCCGACGGGCCGACGCTCCTTGCGATGCGCGACCTGGTGCGCGAGGTGCCCGTGGCGTCGCACGTGCGGGATTACGCCAGCAACGTGGTCCTGGCGACGCATCCCGGCACCGAGGACGCCTCGCCGATGGTTGCCAAGTACGTCCGCTACGGGGCCAGCCCGCGTGGTGCGCAGTCCATGATCCTGGGCGGCAAGGTGCTGGCGCTCGTGGATGGGCGGTACAACGTTGCGTTCGAGGACGTTCGCCGCATGGCCCGGCCGGCGCTGCGGCACCGGCTCATTCTGAACTTCGAGGGCGAGGCCGAATCCATCGACCCCGACGCGGTGATCGACGACGTTCTGGGCCACGTGGCCGAGCCGTAGGAGAGCACGCCACCCTGCGGGTGGCGGCGTACGTGTTTAGCGTGTCATTCCGAGCGAGCGAAGCGAGTCGAGTCCCGGCGCGCCGGGATCGCCGTTATCCGTGTCCGGACGACGAGATTTCTCCGCTCGCCCTCGCCAAAGGCGAGGGCTCGGTCGAAATGACATCGCTTCAAGAGCACGCTAAACACGTACGTGGCGGCTAGAAGCGCCTTGGCAGGGCGAGGCGAGGCCGCGAAAGAGCCATGCCCCAGCGGGATGACCTGTTCGATTCGGCGTTTCTGGAGCGCCTGGAGTATCTGCGGATCGTGGCGCGGCGGACCTTCTCGGGGTCGGCCCAGGGCGGGCGGACGGGCCGGCGGACGGGGCCGGGCCTGGAGTTCGCCGAACACCGGGCGTACGTGGCGGGCGACGATTTCCGGCACATCGATTGGGCCGCGTTCGGGCGCCTGGATCGCCTGCTGCTTCGCCTGTGTCAGCAGGAAGAGGACCTGGCGATCCATTTTCTGGTCGACGCTTCGGCGTCGATGGCCACGGGCCGGCCCGCGAAGTTCGACCACGCCCGTCGCCTGGCGGCGGCCCTGGCGTACGTGGGCCTTGCGAGTCTCGATCGCGTCCGCCTTATCGCCATCGACGGCGGGGTGCGCGGTCACCTGGAGGCGGGGCGCGGCAAGTCGCACATTCTGGCGGTGCTGGAGTTTCTTCGCGGGCTGACGGCGGCGGGGCGGACGGACCTGGCCCGCTCGGTCGAGGCCTTCCTGCCGCACGCCCCGCAGAGCGGGTTGGCCGTCCTGGTCTCCGACTTCCTGGACGAGGCCGGCTACGAGAAGCCGCTCACGACGCTCCAGGGCCGCGGGTTCGACGTGTGGTGCCTCCACGTGACCGACGCGGCGGACCTTGCGCCGCCGGGCGGCGGCGACCTTGCCGCCAGAGACGCCGAGACGGGCGAGACGCTCGGGGTCCACCTGACCGACGATGTGCGCCGGCGGATCGCACGGGAGGCCGAGCGGTTCGCGGCCGACCTGCGCGGGTGGTGCCTGGCGCGCGGCATCGGTCACGCCGAGGCGCCGACGTCGGTGCCGGCCGACGTTCTGGTTCTGGAGGTGCTTCGTCGCGGCCGGTTCCTGCGCTAGCCCTGATGAGACGGGCGGTGGTCTGCGCAAGCCCTTTCACGGCAAGGGGTTACAGGCGGCGGCCGGCGTATTTTAAGGTGGAACCGCCGGTTTTTCTCCTGGCGGCCGCGGCCCGTCTGTCCGCGACGTAAGCGCCTGTCGCACAAGAGGTTACATCAATCGCGCGGTCCAAAACCGTGGCCGGGATGATTTTTCCGCTTGAATCCCCCGCCTCCAGTCGTATCATAGTCGGACCTCTTGAGGTTGTCCTACCCACCTCGGGGCCGGTTTCCGCTTCGGCGGATGCTCAGTCGCCCGGCCCTGAGGTTCTTTTTTGGCCGCACGTGCCGCCCACAACTCCCGGAGCGCACCGCGCCTTGATTGCACCGCGGATCGTGCTACACTCGTTGGCCACCCGGCGGCCGCACGCAAGAGAAGAACGGTTCCGAAATCGGGCGAGATCATGTTCGAGAACCTGACCGAGAGACTCGGCGGCGTCTTTCGCAGCCTGGCCGGCCGCGGACGCCTGACCGAACGCAACGTCCAGGACGCACTGGGCGAGGTCCGCACCGCGCTGCTGGAGGCCGACGTCAACCTTCAGGTCGCCCGCGACTTCGTCGAGAAAGTCGGGCGGAAGGCCCTCGGCCAACAGGTCCTCAAGACACTGCGCCCCGACCAGGTCTTCGTCAAGGCCATCCACGACGAGATGGTTAGCCTGATGGGCCCGGTGGACGCGAAGATCCCGTACGCCTCGCCCGGCCCGACAGTACTGATGATGGCGGGCCTTCAGGGCTCGGGCAAGACGACGAGCGCGGCGAAACTCGCCCGCCTCATCCAGAACCAGGGTCATCACCCGATGCTGGTGGCGTGCGATTGCCACCGGCCGGCCGCCATCGAGCAGTTGATGATCGTCGGCTCGCAGGTCGATACGCCCGTTTACAGCGAAGGCCTCGGCGACCCCGTCCGCATCGCCAAGAAGGGCGTGGCGGCCGCCGCAGAGCAGAACTGCGACGTCGCCATCATCGACACGGCGGGGCGCCTGCACATCGACGAAGCGATGATGCAGGAGGCCAAGGACATCGCGCGGGCCGTCTCGCCGCACCAGATCTACCTGGTCTGCGACGCCATGACCGGCCAGGACGCCGTTACCAGCGCCAAGGAGTTCAACGAGGCGCTGGAACTGAGCGCGGTGATCCTGACGAAACTCGACGGCGACGCCCGCGGCGGGGCGGCACTGAGCGTCAAGGCGGTGACGGGCAAACCCATCAAGTTCGTCGGCGTGGGCGAGAAACTGGACCGTCTGGAAGTGTTCCACCCCGACCGGATGGCCAACCGCATCCTCGGCATGGGCGACGTCGTCGGCCTGGTCGAGAAGGCCCAGGCCGCCGTCGATGCCGGCGAAGCCGCCCGCTTGCAGGAGAAACTGCTGAAGGCGGAGTTCGGCCTCGACGATTTCCTCAAGCAGATCCGCCAGATGCGCCGCATGGGGCCGCTCAAGGACATCATGTCGATGATCCCGGGGATGGGCTCGGCGCTGAAGGACCTGCCCATCGAGGAGAAGGAACTCGACCAGACCGAGGCGATCATCCACTCGATGACCCCCGGAGAACGGTCGAAACCGGACCTCATCGACGCATCGCGGCGGCGGCGAATCGCGCGCGGATGCGGGATGGACACCCAGGACGTATCGAGCCTCGTCAAATCGTTCGGCCAGGTCAAGAACCTGGTGCGCCAGATGCAGGGGGCCGGCGTCTTCGGCGGCGGACGCGCCGCCGTGGCCCAACAGATGGCACAGGTTGACCTGTTCGGACACCAGCGCAAGAAACGCGGCCGCTCCAAGCGCAAACGCAAAAGCCGCAAGAAGCGCTCGCGGTAGGCTCGCCCGAAGCAGCCTCGCCTGTGGGACGAGCCCCTATCTGGCCGCGAGCGCGAGCGAGCGGCACGCGGCACCGAAGGAGATGAAAGCGTGCCAGAGGCGGCTACCAAGCAGAAGGGCGAACTGACACCCATCTCCCGCACCGCCACCGTTCTGCTGGTGCTCTTCTCGGCGTGGATGTGGATCGAGACGCTGGGTATCCTCGCTTCCATCGTTCCCCCGATGGAAACGTCCGGCTTCCTGGCTACCGTTGCCCAGGCCTTCCGGTCCTACTGGTGGCTTCTCATCCCGGTGGCCGCGCTGGTGGCAGGGTGGATGATCCGGAGTGGCCTGCGGCGGGACCGGTTCTGCCGGGCGGTGGTCGTGGCACTGGTTTCGTTCGTAGTCACCAGCGCGGCGGTGGGAGTGTCCATCGTGTTCTCGGCCGCCCCCCTGATGAGTTTCATCAGGATGATCAGGACGGTCGGGTCGGGTTGACGCGTTCAGAAGCGGATCCGGAAGACGTGGTCCGGCGGGTGCACGGGGCTTCCTTCCTCTTGATCGTCCGGCCGACCCGTCCCGCCGTCGTCGACCAGGTTCTCACCCACTGAATAGATGATGCCTTCTTCGCGGTCGTAGCGGAATGGGTCGCCGTCGAAGCCGTCGCGCGGCACGGCGTCGATGTACTCCGGCACGAGGACGTCGAGGCGTTCCGGCAGGCGGCCCGTCTCCATCTTGTACGCCTTCAAAGCCAGCAACAAGCGTGTGGCGGTGATCAGAACCTGCCGCCTACACTTTTGCTCAAACCCCCCTTGTAGGGGGGGTAGAATTAGTGCGGGCAAGATCTCGCCTACGACGTTACCTTTCACGCACAGCCAGGCCATGGCAGGAATCCTGTGCAGCGGAGGCGGCTTGGGTAGGCGCGCCTCGGCCAAAGGCTCGCTGGCCCCCAGAATCATCGGCCGTAGGTACCGCGCGAAGGCGCGCTTCGTCCGGTTCACCTGGAACAGGAAGTCCGACACGCGACCGCACGGCTCGTAGCCTTCAATCCCGGCGTCCTCGCCGAATGCCACCCCGTTCTTCAGGTCCTCGACCAGGCGGGCATCGAAGGCATATTCCATCCGCATCGCCTCGGCGTAGGGAGTGCCTACGGGCTCTTTGGGCCGCAGTGCTTCGACAGCCCGGGCGAGGACCTCGCGGCTCAGCCGCGATTCGGGCAGCGTGCGGCGGATGCGGGCCAGGCCCATGCCTTCCACGGTTACCCCGACCAGATACCCCACAAGGCACGCATCCGCGCCGATGACCATGCGGCCGAAGCGGACGCTCTCCATCGCGGTCTTCATTGCTTCGGCATCCTTCCCCTGCCGGTGCAGGTGCAGGGCACAGAGGTCTGCGAGTTGCGCGAGACTCAGCCAATCGTAGATGTACGGTATCTCCGTGCTGACGGTCTCGATCGGCGGGGCCTGCAGGCCCGACCGGTCCAGGCCCTCGCGCCACAAGGCGAGCGCGTCCGCGCCGGCCTGGAGGGCGGCCTCGGCCCTGGCCGCGTCGTACTCGTCGTCAACCATGTCGGAGACGAAATCGCGCTGGGCCTCGGTCAGGTCCTCTTCCAGCCGTCCCGCGGCCCTTTCTAAGAGGTCGAAGGCGTTCTCGGCCTCCGGCAGGGGCTCGCGCCGCGGCAGGAGGTCCGCGTCATCCGGCGGCGGGGCGTCCATCGAGAGGATATGGAACGTCGCCACGATGCCCACGGCCACGGCCAGCAGGGGCATGACAATCCACACAATGGCCTTGTCGCGCCGGGTCACGGCGTTCCTTTCCCAAACGCGAGGCTTACAGCCCAATCTTCGGGCCGGGCTCAAACTGCCGGGCGGCAAAAACGCGGACAGGCTCGGCCTTGCCGCGCGCCAGGTGGGCCTGGGCCTCGAGGGCAAGGGCGGGCGTGTTGCAGTCGCGCGAGAGGTGGGCCAGCACGACGTGCTTGACGCGGCCGCGACGCGAGCGGCCGACGATCTCGGCCAGCGCCTCGGCCGCCGCCTCGTTCGAGAGGTGCCCCTCTGGCCCGGCGATGCGCTCGATGAGGTCGGCCGACCGGTTGCTCGCCCAGAGCATCTCCGAGTCGTGGTTCGACTCGATCACCACGGCGGTCGCGTCAACGAACCACGCCAGAACATCGTCCGGCACGTGACCCAGGTCGGTGGCCACCGCCACGGAGCGCCGGCGCCTGGACGGGCCGAGACTGACCCGGAAACCCTGGCACCAGCCCGGGGAATCGTGCGGCACGTCGAACCCCTCGACCGCAACGCTGCCGATCTCGACGGCCTCGCCGTCCATCGGTCGGGCGAGCCCTCCCCGGACGAGTTTTCTGAACGCCGGCAACGTGTCGGACAGGTGGGCAAGGTTCTCGCCGGATGCGTAGACCGGTATGGTGTGCCTGAGGCAAAAGCCTGCGGACGACGTCGAGAAATGGTCGCGGTGCGTATGGGTTACAAAGACGGCGTCGATCTCGCCCGGTTCCACGCCTACCGCCGCCAGGGCTTCTTTCAGACGCCGCTGCGTCAGGCCGATGTCGACGAGCACCCGCGTCCTGCCCGAGGCCACCAACAGGGCGTTGCCCAGACTGCCGCTCGCCAATGGACACAGAAAAGAGGCCACGTCTCAGCCTGCCTTACGGTTCGGGTTACGTGCAGCGACCCCGTGCAAAAGCCACGCACGACAATGACGAATGCCTAAACCCGAATGACGAATCAAACGGCAATGACGAATGACCAACGACGGCCCGCCGAAGCCCAAGCCGCACCAGGCAGCCTTTTCGTCATTCGTCATTGTCGGTTCCTCATTCATTCGTCATTCGGATTTAGGCATTCGTCATTGGCAAAAGCCCCTCCCGTCCGGCCTACCTCGGTCGCAGCGGGTCCTGCTCGCTCTCGCTCATCCGGACCTCGACGTCGAGCGCTTCGGCAAGGCGAGGCGCCCACGCCTCCAGCGGGGCGCGCTCCGTCCGGTAATGCCCACCAAGGATAACGCCGATTCCTCGGCCCGCAAGGTCCTGGACCTCGTGATACTTGAGTTCCCCCGTCACGAGTGCGCGGCACCCAGCCGCCGCTACGGCGCCGGCCAGTCCGCCGCCGCTGCCGGTGCAGATTCCAACCGTCTCGACGACCGTCTCCGGATCGCCGGCCACGTGAATCACTCTCGCGTCAAGCGCCTCTTTCACCGTATCGGCCAACTGGGTCAAGGTTCTACAGTCCGATAACCTGCCGACGCGCCCCAGCCCTGCCCCGGCAGGCGGTGTGTGGAGCGGATACACATCGATGGCAGGCTCCTCATACGGATGGGCCCGGGCGACCGCCGCCAGCACGGCCGCCAGGCGGCGGCCGTCGACGAGCGTCTCGAAACGGTGCTCGGGGGCGCGATTGCGCCGGCCCTTCTGGCCGACGGCCGGCTCGGCTCCCTCGCCCGGGAGGAACGTGCCGGCGCCTTCGGCGGAGAACCCGCAGTGGGTATAGTCGCCGATCCGCCCCGCCCCGGCGGCAAATGCGGCGGCCTGGACGGCCTCCAGCACCTGCCCTGCGTCCCGGCGAGCCGGGATCGAAGGGTCCGACTCGGGCACAAAAACCACCACCTTGTAGCGCGGGGCCGCAGATGCCGCCTGGAGCGGTTCGGTGTGCTCCAGGCCGATCATGCCCGCCAGAATGTCGCACAGGCCGCCCTCGGCCGCATCGAGGTTCGTGTGGGCCGCAATGACGGCCCGTCCGGCGGCAGCAAGGCGAAGGGCAAGGCGGCCGGTGGGCGTGTCGGGCGTCAGGCGCTCGATGCCCTTGAAGATGAGCGGATGGTGCGCCAGGAGCGCCTCCGCCCCGGCGCGCTCGGCCTCATCGCACACGGCCTCCGTCACGTCGAGACTGACGAGGAGGCGGCGGACCTCCCGCTGCGGATCGCCCAGAAGCAACCCCACGTTATCCCACGCCTCGGCCAGGCGAAACGGGGCCAGGCGGTCCACGGCGGTCAGGATGTCGCGAACGGTCGCCACACAACGCTCCACCTGTTGTCTCACGGCAAAAACTGCCCCAGGTGCCGCTTGGCCAGCGCGAGGCCGGTCTTGATCTTATCGAGGCTGCCTTGCCACACGGGGTCCTCGTGGTCGATGACGACGGCGCCCTGGTAGGCAAGTTCGTGGAGCCGGTCGATCATTTGTCGCCAGTCGATGGCGCCGAGTCCCGGCAGCCGGTATCGCCACCAACCGCCGCTGGGGCGCAGGATGCCGCAGTCCTGGCGCCTCAGGTCCATCGTCTCGGCGTCCTTGGCCCGGAAATGGAAGACCTTCTCGGCGTAGTCGGTCAGTGCCGAGAGCGGGTCGATGCCGGTCCAATAGAGGTGAGCGGGGTCCAGCGCCAGACCGACGGCGGGGCTGCGGAGGTGCGTGAACAGTTTCTCCCACAGTTCGGGGCAGAAGGCGGCGTTTCCCGGCAAGTCCTCAACCTGCCAGCCGATGCGCGGCGTGTTCTCGATCGCCAGCCGCACCCCCGACGATTCCGCCTGCCGGACCACCGGCTCGATGAGGCGGGCGAACTGGGCGATGCAGTCTCCCAGCCGCAGCGACGGGTCGCGGCCCACCAGCAGGCACACCACGTCCACGCCCAGCGTCGCCGCGGTCTCCACGAGACGCTGAAGGTGGCTGAGGATAACGTCGCGCCGGCCGGGATCGGGATCCAGCGGATTGGCATACCACGCCAGGGCAGCGGCCGTCAGGCCGGCGTCGTCCAGGGCCGAGACAAAGGCGTCGCGTCCCGGGCCGTCGAGTCCGGCGATGTTCAGGCCGGCGCCGTGGTACCAGGTGGAGGGATCGCGAGTGGGCGGGCAGGGAATCTCGACGGTCTCGAAACCGGCCTCACCAGCCCAGCGCAGGGTTTCCGGCAGGCTCACATCGCGAAAACAGGACGTGCACACGCCCAGCCGCACAGCCACCCCCTCTGCGAAGTGTTCAGGGCTGCCACGGGGCTCGCGGGACCGGCGCCGGCCCACGGCCGGCAGCCGCCGCGCATGTCACGGAGCCGGCGCCTTCGCTTCGGCGGCCTTCGCCTCGGCCGCCTTCTCGCCGGCGCCCGGCCCGGCTTCCTGCTTCTTGGCGGCAGCGAGGATCTGCCCCTCGGGCGTAGCCAGGTACAGGATGCCGGTGTTCGTTTCGTTCGTGCCGATGAGGCTTCGGCGTCTGAGCGGCGCGCCCCAGCGGACCTTGCCGCCGGTGCGTCCGACGGCCAGGAGATCGTTGCCCCGGCTTAGCACGTAAACCGTTTCGGCATCGGCAGTTATGATGTCGTTGCCCTCGGCCAGGCGCCACTGCACCTTGCCCTTGGCGCTTGAGTCCAGCGCCGTCAGGCCCGCCTGCTGCGTGAAGACAAACACCTGGTTGCCGAACGCGTAGGGCGCCCTGCGGATACGTTCGCCGGCGTTGTAGCGCCAATCGCGTTGTCCGCTGGTTCCCCTGAAAGCGTACAGGCTGTAATCGAGGCTGGCCGCCAGGATCCGCCCCGCCTCGGTCCGCTTGAGGTCGCCCACGATCGCCCCCTCGGTCTGATACTCCCACTCGACGCGCCGCACGTTCTGGCGCGAGGCATACACCACGCCATTGCGGCCGCCGAAATAGACGAACACGTCGTCCACGACCGGCCCGGCCGTGACGGCGTCGCCGGTCCAGCGTCCCCACGAGACGAGTCGCTCGTCGCGCTCGACGCGCCTCAACTCTTCGCCGCCGCGAACGTAGGCGACATTTGGCACGACCAGGACGGCCTGGAGCCACCCTTTGCCATCGGGAACGTAAACGTAAACGCCGTTGGTCGCCGGTGGTCCGGCAGGGGCGAACTCCAGTTCGATGCCCTCCCGATCTACCGTCAGGGTCTCGAGCATCGTTTCGGTGGCCACCTGCTGAGCGATCTGGGCCTCGGCCTTGGCTCGGGCGGCCCTGTGCTCGGGCATCTCGCCGGGCTGTTCAATCCTCATCGCCGCCACCCTGGCCTCCCACTTTGCCCGCCGGGCCCGGCGTGCAGCCTGCTTCACCTCACGCTTGCCCCGTTCGGTCTGGGCCACGATGTTGGTGCCATCGGCCCCGTGGAAGCCTATCAGCCTGGTCGTCGTGGCGAACCAGAGGTCCCCCTCGTAGACGGCGGGCGGCCAGACGGTCTCATGCGCGTCGGCCAGATCCTTCGACCACAGCCGCACCCCCGTCTTCGCATCGATGACGTAGACGCGATGGTCCGAGCCGTGGCACACAAGGAACCCGTCGCGCACCCAGAGGTCCGTCAGATGGGTGGCGGGCGTCAGCAGGGCCCGCGTCTGCCACCGAATCTCCATCCCGTTGCTTGTCAACACCACCGGTGCGACCGGCAACGGGAGGCCCTCGTCTTCGGCGCCGCGACCGAATATCCCACAACCGGCCGCCGACACGGCCAACACGCCACCTGCCACGACCAGCATCATCCAAAGCGTTTGCCTCTCGGCTCTCATCATTCGCTCCGCGCCCTGTCCTGGCCCCTAAATGTATTTCGCCAAGTCCACGTTGTACTGGCGTTCAAACCGATTCAGCCGCTCAATGCGTTCGATATCGTCCTGGATCCGGTGGGCAAGTTTGAAGACGTACGGCTTGCCCTGGAGCCGGTCGTTCAGGTCGGCGAGCATGGCGTCCCACCGTCCGTCGTAGAGTTCGTCGCGGAGCCTCAGAAGCATGATCTCTTCTTCCGAGAGACCCGCGACAAACTCTCTACACCGCTCCTCGGCACGTGCCGCCGGAGCCGACTCTCTCCGCTGGCTCTCACCCACGTCGCTGCCCCCCTGTCCCTGGGGCCGCAGATTGACAGCACGCCCACGGTAACACGGCCGCCCGCCGCGTCAACCTTTTTCTGCGCAAGCGCGCCGGGAAACCCGTCCTTACGAAAGCGACCGCCGCCTGAACAACATCACCCCCGCCGCAATCGCCACGGTCGCATACACGACCGCATACACCGCCGCCCAGCCCACGTAGGCCCAAACGGCCGCCCACTCCGCTGCGCCAGGGCTCCCGGCTTCCAGCGGCGTCAGCATCACGTGGCTCAGTTTCTGGTTGATGTTGAAGATCTCAAGAAACGGCACTACCGCGAGCAGCCCCTGCGCGAGCCTCGAAACCACCCCCCCCGCCATCCCGACCGCACCGTCCAGAAAAACCGTCAGGTGCCCGACCACAAATGCCGCCAGGCTCAGCGCCACGCTCGCCCCCACCGAAAACCGGGCCGACAGCGCGGTGCCCAACGCCGCCAGCACGCCTACCTGCAACAGCACCAGAACCAGGCCGGGCAGGACCGTCAGACTCTGATTGACCTGCCTGGCCCGAAACGCCTCCACCTGCCGCCCCACGCCTCCCCGCACCAGCGCCCGCTCCAGGACCCCGGCGTCCAGCCCCACCCGATAATAGACACACGCCACAAACACCACTCCCAGGACGGTTGCGGCCACCGTCACGGCCCCCATGGTTCCCAGGTACTTGCCCACGATGAACTGCCACCGGCCGAGCGGTTTCGCCAGGACGGTCTGCGCCGTTTTGCCCTCGACCTCGCGTGCCACCCCCGTTGCCGCCGCCAGGAGTCCTCCGAGCAGGACGACGTGCAGGACGAACGACAGCCCAAGTTCCTTATACATATCTGTATTAGCATAGAACGTGAACAACGGCAGCCACATCGTAATTACCAGCGCCGCCACCCCCGCCGTCATCAGCAAGTAGTAAAACGGCTGGCGGACCGATTCCCGGAACGTGTTCAGCGCGATCCCTACGAGCGCACCCATCCGTCGCCTTCCGCTAAAACATGATCCCAAAGTCGCCGAATTCGCCGGTCGCCGGCTCCTCCACCACCTGTGCGCCGTGAATGTGGCCGCCCAGCCGCTCCGCAACGTCGGCGAGCAAACCCAGCACCTGGCCCTCAGCCCCTTCCGCCACCAACTCGACACGCCCGTCGGCCAGGTTCCTGACGAACCCCGTCACGGGCCTGGCACGTGCCAGCCTGGTCACCGTGTATCGGAACCCTACGCCCTGGACCATCCCGCCATAGGTCACGTGCCGCCGCACGGTCATCGCCATCTCTCCGGCGCAGCGCCCGGCTCCCGGGCGGGCATTATAGGTCCCCTGCCCGCCCTTGCAACGACTTTTCGATTGCCCCCGGCGGCTGAGCCGTTAGAATGCCCGCCAAGGGAGGAGCCCGTGCTTCCCGTCCTGTCGGTAGCCAACCAAAAGGGCGGCGTTGGCAAGACAACGACCGCTACGTCGCTCGGCCACGCGCTCGCTCTGGCGGGTCGCAAGATCCTCGTCGTTGACGTCGATCCCCAAGGCAACGCCACCAGCGGCATGGGCGTCGAGATGGTGGCCACGAGCCCGGCTTTCGCCGCCGGCGCCCTCCCTGACGCCCCCGTTCCCACTTCCTGGCCCGGCGTCTCGGCGATCCCTTCCGGTCGCGACCTTCAGGCCCTTGCCACTGGCGGCCTCGCGTCGCCTACAGCCCTGCGCGACCGGCTCGCCCGGCTGCCGGATGCCGAGTTCGATGCCATCCTCATCGACTGCCCTCCGTCGCTGGGGCCGCTGACCCAGAACGCCCTTGCGGCAAGTTCGGCCGTCATCGTCCCGATCCAATGCGAATACTATCCCCTGGAGGGCCTCGTCCAACTCCTTGCGGCCGTTCGCCAGTCGGCCGCCGTGAATCCCGCCATTGCCGTCGGCGGCGTCCTTCTGACCATGTACGACCCCGCTGCCGACCTCAGCCGCGAAGTCGAGGCCGAGGTCCGCACCAAGATCGCCGAGCCTGTCTTCACCACGGTCATCCCCCGCGACCCGGCAGTCGCCGAGGCGCCCAGCCACTGCCGCTCGGTCATTGACTACGCCCCTCGCTCGCCGGGCGCCCGGGCCTACGTCCACCTCGCGCTGGAGGTCCTCCAGCGCTCGCTTCTGAACGGAACCCCGTAGGAGTACGGTCATGGCCAATCGCAGTCTCGGTCGAGGGCTGGACGGACTTCTCAAAGGACAACCCGCCCAGCCGATTCCCGACCTCACCGTCGCGACGGGCCCGACGGCGTCGGTGCCCATCGCGCTGCTGGACCCCAACCCACACCAGCCTCGCCGCGCCGTCGAGACCACCGATCTTGAGCAACTGGCGGCCTCGATCCGCGAGCACGGGCTCCTGCAGCCGATCGTGGTCCGCAAACGCGGCGAGCGTTACCAGATCGTCGTCGGCGAGCGACGATTCCGGGCCGCCCAGACCTTGGGTCTCGCGGAGGTGCCGGTCGTGGTCCGCGACGTTCCGGACGACCAACTTCTGGAACTCGCCCTGGTGGAGAACCTGCAGCGCGAGGACCTCGACGCGATCGAGAAGGCCGAGAGTTTCAAGGCGTACCTCGACTCGACCGGCCGGACACAGGCCGCCGCCGCCGCTCGATTGGGCCTCGACCGCAGCACGATCGCCAACACGATCCGCCTGTTGGACCTGCCCCCGCAGGTTCAGGTCATGGTGCGCGGCGGCTTTATCGCCATGGGCCATGCCCGGGCCATCCTGGCGATTGACGATGCCGGCAAGCAGGTGCACATTGCCGAGCGCGTAGCCCGTGAAGGACTCTCCGTTCGGCAGGTCGAGCGGCTGTCGGCCCCGGGGACCGGCCGGAAGCGTAAGCCTCGGCAATCTTTCAAGAGCCCCGAGGTCCGCGACCTTGAGACGAGGCTCCGCGAGGCCCTGGGCACGAAAGTGTCTGTTGAGGTGGGCGAGAAACCGGACAGAGGCAGAATTGTGATCGAGTTCTACAACCAGGACGATTTGGACCGGATCCTGGACCGTCTCCAATAGCGGCGAGCCCGATGTTTCACGTGGAACACCCCGTCTGCGCCGCTGCCCATGTTCCACGTCCAGCACCCGGCCGCCAGACCCGCGAGGCTCGACTATGGCAGCCCAAAACCCCCCGACGGCCCGAAAATGCGGGTTACTTGCCCGCCTGCCCCGTCTCGGCGTATATGCCGTTGGCGGCAATGTAGGCACCTACGCTTGCCGGTACCAGCCCGCTAATCGAGATGCCGGCCCGAACGCGGCGGCGTATCTCGGTTGCGTTGATCGCAACCAGCGGTCCCGGCACGCGGCACCGCAGGACCTCCGCCACCGCCTCTTGGCCGATGGATGCCTCAAGCGGCGCCAAATCCGGCGGTTCCGCCACGGGGCGCGGCAGCACGGCCACCGTGGCCAGGTCCAGGATCTCTTCCAACCGCCGCCACGTGTGAAGCAGGTGCAGGTTGTCCTCGCCAAGGAGCAGGACCAGTTCCGCCTCGTCGCCAAACGCCTCCGCCAAGTACCGCAGCGTCAGGACGGTGTAGGACGGCTCGGCCCGCGCCACTTCCACCTCCGAGACCTCGAACGGCGGCAGCGCGGCGGCGGCCAGGCGACACATCGCCACTCGATGCTCCACCGCGGCCGGCGAGTGCAGCGGCCGATGTACCGGCGACGACGACGGGACCAACAGCACACGATCCAGAGAAAGATGGTTGCAAGCGTACGCCGCTGCGATAAGATGACCCAGGTGAATCGGGTCGAACGTGCCGCCCAGGATGCCGATCCGTTCCATGCCCCGTAGTATGGAACCGCCGACCGGCGATGTCAAGCGTTCCAGAGGCACTTGCCATGACGCAAGATGCACGATTGACGCTCCTGGCGGCACTCGGCTGCGTGGTTCTTGCCGCTCTGGCCGCCACCAGCGCCGGCCCTCCAGCCATCGCCGCTCCGTCATCGGCCACCCCCGCGCCGGCGGGCAAAGCGGGGGCCGAGCCCGACATTGCCTTCGTCGAGGACGAGCAGGCTGCTCCCAGCGGCACTCCCACCAATCCCTTTGGTTCCGGCAAGCAAGCCGTTCGCCGAAAGGACGCGGTGCCCGGTTATATTGAACTCTCGGACGGAGTGAAGCACCCTGGCAGGATCTACACGACGCGGGCCAAGCGGCTCAAGATCTACAACCTCAAGCGCAAAATCTACGAGTTCGTTCCGGTTCCGGCGTGCAAGCGGATTGAAGCCATCGTGGAATGGGAGCGCATGGACAGGCAGTGGCGGTTCAAGGAGGCCGGCAATCCGGAGAAGGTCTACACCGGCCGCGCCTACCCGCTCCGCATGCTCGCCTGGCGGCTCACGCTCAGAAACGACCACCAGATCGTCGGCCACATCCTCGGCCAGCCGCTCTACGCCACGCGCGACGGCAAGGCCGAACGGTTTATCCTCCACAAACGCGACAAGGGGCCGATGGGGGCCAAACTTGAGGATTTAATCTACATCCGCCGCGTCGTTTTCGGCCCGGACGCTTACAATAAGGCCCTGGAGGAACTCAAAGCCCACGACAGCAGCGCCGAGGGCCAGGACACGAAATAGCCCCGTCAGGCGCCCGAAAACGGGGCCACTTCGGCCCGGGCCCGCAGCAGGGGGACGTTCATGAGCCTCATCTACGTTGATGCCTTTTCCGGTGTCAGTGGCGACATGCTGCTTGGGGCCTTGCTGGACGCGGGCCTTCCCGAGAAAGACCTGCGTCGCTGTCTCGACAGCCTGCCCGTGACCGGCTACGAACTCGATGTGCTGCGGCAGGAGGTGCGCAAGGGCCTGCGGGTGACGCGCGCCGAGGTCCGCCTGGCCGACGCCGGGCACCACCACCGCGGGCTTTCCGACATCGTGGCCCTCATCGAGGCCGCCGACCTTCCCGGCCCGGCGGCCGCCTGGTCAAAGGCCGTCTTTTCCCGCCTGGCAGAGGCCGAGGCGAAGGTGCACGGAACGACCCCGGACGAGGTGCACTTCCATGAGGTGGGTGCTGTAGACGCGATTGTGGACATTGTGGGCACGTGCGCCGGCCTGGTGCTGTTGGGCGTAGAGCGGATGGCCGCCTCGCCGCTTCCCATGGGCTCGGGATATGTAGATGGCTCCCACGGCCGCCTCCCCGTTCCCGCCCCCGCCGTCGTGGAACTGGTGCGAGGCGTGCCGACGGCCGAATGCGACGAGCCCGGCGAACTGACGACGCCCACGGGCGCCGCCATCGTCGTCGCCCTGGCCGAGGCGTTCGGCCCGATGCCCGCCATGGTCCCGGAAGCCGTGGGATACGGCGCTGGGGCGCGCGAGGGGCGCCGAAGGCCCAACGTCCTGCGGGTGGTCATCGGAGAGCCTCTGGAGGCCGCTGCGGCCGGGCCGGAAAACGACACCGTCTGGCTGCTGGAGGCGAACCTCGACGACGCCACCGGCGAAACGCTCGGGGCCGCCACAGGCGCCCTTTTCCAGGCCGGCGCCCTTGACGTGTGGCTGACCCCCGCCACCATGAAGAAGGGGCGGCCGGGAGTGGTGCTGGCGTGTCTGGCGGAGGAAAACCGCCGTGACGCGGTCGAAAACGCCATTTTTCGGGAAACTACAACCTTCGGCGTGCGACGCAGACGCGTTGACCGGGCCAAACTCGACCGCCGGCACGTCCCGGTCGAGACACGCTTCGGCACGGTCCGCATCAAGGTCGGCCGCCGTGCGGGGCGGGTCGTGACCGCCCTGCCCGAATACGATGACTGTGTGCGGCTGGCCGAGGAGCGGGGCGTGGCGTTCCGCGAGGTCTACCAGGCGGCCCGGGCAGCGTACGGCGGCGCCGAATGAGACTCGACCAGGGGAGCCGGAGCGGATGATCCTGGAGACGATCGGCATCGTCGTCCTCCTGGCCGTCACGTGCGTGTGGGTCTACCGGGCGGTTTTGGTGTACCTGCCGGGGTCGCGGGGGCCGGTCCTTTCGGCCGACACCATCCCGGACGCTCCGGACCTTGGGCTCGTGTCGGTCATCGTTCCTGCGAAAGACGAGCAGGATAACATCCGCGAGGCCCTCGAGACGCTCCTGGCCCAGGACTATGCGAACCTCGAGATCCTCGTGGTGGACGACCGCAGCACCGACCGTACGGCGGCTATCGTGCGTGAGGTCGCCGCAGCCGACCCGCGCGTGCGGCTCATCCAGGTCGCGGAACTGCCCGCCGGCTGGTTCGGCAAGCCGCACGCCATGCACGCGGGGGCGGGGCAGGCGCGCGGCGACTGGCTCCTGTTCGTCGACGCCGACTGCCGCCAGGCCACACACAGCGTGCGGGCGGGCGTCAACTTTCTGGCGGCCAACCAGGGCGACATGCTCAGCCTGTGGCCGGTTCTTGAGATGCACGGCTTCTGGGAGAACGCGGTCCAGCCGGTGGCGGGCTCGGTGCTGGTGGCGTGGTTCCGTCCGACGTGGGCCAACAATCCGAAGCGCCGCACCGCCTTCGCGAACGGGCAGTACATCCTCATCCGGCGCGCAACTTATGAAGCCACAGGGGGTTACGGCGCCGTCAAGAACGAGATCGTCGAAGATATCGCCCTGGCACGGTGCGTCAAGGGCGCGGGGCACCGCCTGTTCAACGCCGTCGGCGAGGACCTGTTCAGCACCCGCATGTACGATTCCCTGAGCGCGATGTACCGCGGATGGACGCGCATCTACTACGGCGGATTCAAGAGCGTGTCGTGGCTGCTCGCCGTGATGACGATGACCTTCCTGTTTACCCTGATGCCGTTTGCGGCGCTGGGCGTTTCGTCGGTGCTGATGGCCGCAGGTGACGCCGGCCCGCCGACGTTGCTCGCGTTCCTGCTTGCCGCCGTGATGGTGGTGGCGCTGGTGGTGACGATGCGGCGGCTGTTCATTCTGTGCCGGGGCAACCCGTGGTGCCTGCTGTTCTACCCGGTGGCGGCGGTGCTGGTGCTGACGTTCCAGGCCGGGGCGATCGTGCGGGCGCTGGGGCTCCGCGGCGTCACGTGGCGCGGGACGACCTACAAGGCGGGGAAGGTGGTGCCCCCGGGCGGCAATTCATAACGCTTTCTCTCAACAGCGGTTACGGCCGCGGCGGTTCTCGCTGCGGGCTGCTCCCTGCCGCCGCCGAAAACGTCGAAGGCACAGCGGCCGGTTGGTCGTATAATAAGACGGTTGGGCCAAGGGGCGAAAGGAGGCGGGCCATGAAACGATGGACGATTCTGGTGGCTCTCTTGCTCGTTGCTGCGGCGGTTGGTTCGCGCGGCGTTTGTGCCAAGCCGACGGGCGTTTCGCCCGGTCCCGCCGCCGCCGTTTCGTCTTCCGAATCCGCGGCCGTCCCCAAACCCGCCGAGGCCAAGACCAGCGCCGAGGTCAAGACCGACGCCGCCGCCGACACCGCCGCCGCTTACAAGGCGCGACAGGAAGCGGCACGCCAGGCCCGGGAACTCGGCCGCACCCGCCGCACGATGACCTCGGCGATGCGAAGCCGGTCGGGCATCGATTTCCAGCGCACCTCCATCAAGAGCGTCCTGGTGTACCTGGGGGAGGTCGGCAACTTCGGCATGGTCTTCGACAAGGCGCTGGAGGAGGCGGGCATCGATCTGGAGGCACGGACCGTCTCGATCAAGGTCTCGCGCATCAGTTACGAGAAGGCGATCGAACTCGTGCTTCCGCGGGAATGCGGCTACCGCGTCGGCCCGGGATACGTCCTGATTACGACGCTCGAGAAATCGTGGCTGCCGCTGAAGACCGCCACGTACAGCATCCGGCTGACGCTGGCCGAGATTCCGGACTTCACCGATGCGCCGCGTTTCGAGGTGGGCGACGTGACGCAGGCGGCGGCCGCAGCCGCCGGCGGCGGTGGCTTCGGCGACCTCTTTGGCGGAGGCGCCGCCGCGACGACCGATCAAGGCCAGGCCACGCCCGAGCGGATCATCGAACTCGTGCAGAAGTTCGTCCGCAACGAGAACGACCGCCGCATCGCCCCCTGGGCCGACGAGGGCGGACCCGCCACGATCGCCTACCTGGGCGGGCAACTCATCATCACCCAGACCGATCACGGTCACCGCGCCGTCCGGCGCCTGCTTGCGATGATTGAGTAGGGTAGCGGCGCGCAACTCGTTGCGCTGCGTGGAGTTACGCTTTTTGGCCCGCGTGTGACGGATGCTGCTTTTGCGCGGCGGGTCTCCAAACCTGTGCGTGCCACGGCCGGTCTTGCCCGGCCGTGTGTTTTCAGTAGCGGCCGGGCCTCTATCGTCTGCGCGGTGGGTCTCCGCACCCACCGCGCCGGATGCGGTGGCGGCGTTCGCAGCGGCCTTCAAAGGCCGCCGCTTCCGGTTGCCCGCCGAGCACCCACCTGATACGATGCCATCGTCATATCCGGAAAGGGACCGCCCCATGGCCAGTGGCAAAACGTTTTACGACACCAAGACGGAAACCTTCCTGCCCGGCGCACGTTGCAACATCGAGCAATACCGGATACTCCAGCGCTGCTCCGAGGCCAAGGACATCTCAGAGTGGAACCAGTGGCGCAAAAAGCACTGGCACGAGGACATCTGGCTCTGCGGGGCGAACCTCCGGGAGGCCCATCTGGACGGCGCGGACCTCCGAGAGGCCCATCTGGACGGCGCGAACCTCCGGCGGGCCCATCTGGACGGCGCGAACCTCTACGACGCCCATCTGGACGGCGCGAACCTCTGCGACGCCCATCTGGACGGCGCGAACCTCTATGAGGCCTATCTGGACGGCGCGGACCTCCGGCAGGCCCATCTGGACGGCGCGGACCTCTTGTTCGCCCATCTGGACGGCACGAACCTATGGGAGGTCCATCTGGACGGCGCGGTCCTCTGGTATGCCCACCTGGACGGCGCGGTCCTCTCTGGGGCCCATCTGGACGGCGCGGACCTCTCGTTCGCCTATCTGGACGGCGCGGACCTCTCGCTCGCCGATCTTCGAGGCGCCAGTTTCTGCGCCGCGTCCGTTGACGGAACCACCATCCTTTGGGGAAACCTGATCGACCGAAAGACCAACTTCACGGGCGTCGGCCTGGCCGACGCCCGCGTCGAGCCGGGGCTGAAACAACTCCTCGAATACAACGTCCGGCGCATCGGGTGGCGGAACTGGTACAAGACAGGCCCGTGGTGGCTGAAGGCGCTGAAGCGGGGCTTTGTCCAGCCGTTCTGGTGTGTGTCGGACTACGGCCGGGCAACCGGCCGCATCGGCGTCGTGTTTTTTGCATTCGCGGCTATCTTTGCGCTCGTTTACCGGCTGTGTCCGCAATGCCTGATGGTCCGGGGCGAAGTGGGCGCGGTGCGGGGGTTCCTGCACGCCTTTTACTTCTCTGTCGTGACGCAGACGACGCTCGGTTTCGGCGACATCCACGCCAACCCGGCGAGCCCATACGGCCAACTGCTCCTGATGCTCCAGGTGCTCCTGGGCTACGTCCTTCTGGGCGCCCTGGTGACGCGGTTTGCCGTCCTCTTTACGGCCGGCGGCCCGGCGGGGCGGTTCAGCCCCAAGCCAAAGAAGAAACGCCGCAAGGATGAAGCGTAGCAGTTGCCACGCACGCCTGAACAACACACGGCCGGACAAGACCGGCCGTGGCACACAGCGCAGAGAGATTGCGCGGCCCGTACGGGCCGCGCACAAGCCATCGCCTTACCGGGGCGATCGCGCCGTCTCCCATTTTGCCTTGACACCACCGGCCGCCATGCCGATACTCCCCATATCATGACAAGGCAGCGCGAGAATACGGCCCTGGTCCTTACCCGGTAAATCCCGGGGCCGGTGCGCGCGTAAGGAAGAGTGAAGCGGCCTCGGGGTGAACCCGAGGCCCTTTTCGTTCAAGAGCACCCGCGTTAGCCGGCGGGCTTGCCCGCCGCGTACGACACAAGAGGAACGGCCATGGACGACTACAACCCCGAACAGGTCGAGAAAAAGTGGCAGGCGTGGTGGCACGAGAACCACACCTTCGAGACCGAAGGCGACGCACCGCGCGACCGGAAGTTCTACTGCCTCACCATGTTCCCGTACCCGTCGGGCACGCTGCACGTCGGCCACGGCCGCAACTACATCATGGGCGACGTGGTCACGCGCTACAAGATGATGCGCGGCTACGAGGTGCTCTCGCCGATGGGTTTCGACGCCTTCGGTCTGCCGGCCGAGAACGCCGCCATCAATGCCGGCTCGCTGCCCGCCATCTGGGTCCGTAACAACATGGCGTACATGAAGGACCAGTTCCGCCGATGGGGCGTCGGGTACGACTGGCGGCGGGAGGTCAACACCTCCGCCCCCGACTACTACAAGTGGACCCAGTGGATCTTCCTGGTCCTCTACGAGCGCGGCCTGGCGTACCGCAAGAAGGCGCCGGTGAACTGGTGCCCGTCGTGCCAGACGGGCCTGGCGAACGAGGAGGTCGTGGACGGCTGCTGCGAGCGCTGCGGGGCCGAGGTCGGCCTGAAGGACCTGGACCAGTGGTTCTTCAGGATTACCGAGTACGCCCAGCGGCTGCTCGACGACCTGTCGGAACTGGACGACTGGCCCGAGAAGGTCCGCACGATGCAGGCCAACTGGATCGGCCGCAGCGAGGGCGCACGCGTCGATTTCACACTCGCCGACGGCACGCCCATGCCGTGCTTCA
The DNA here is from genome assembly GCA_030602705.1 of Planctomycetota bacterium. Classification (GTDB taxonomy): domain Bacteria; phylum Planctomycetota; class Phycisphaerae; order FEN-1346; family FEN-1346; genus JAUVZF01. The sequence continues at coordinate 6,561 of JAUVZF010000032.1, read as the reverse complement.
CGACGCGGCCCGACACGCTCTGGGGCGTTACGTTCATGAGCCTGGCGCCGGAGCACCCGCTCATCGCCGACCTCGTTGCCGGCACCGAACGCGAGCAGGAGGTCCTGGCGTTCTGCGACCGCGTGAAGCGCCAGGGGGCGGCCGTCCGCGGCGACGAGACCGTCGAGAAGGAGGGCGTCTTCACGGGAGCGTACGTCGTCAACCCCGTAAACGGAGAGAAAGTGCCGCTCTGGGTCGCCAACTACGCCATGATGGAGTACGGCACGGGGGCCGTCATGGCCGTACCGGCCCACGACCAGCGGGACTTTGAGTTCGCCAAAAAATACGGCATCGACATCCGCGTGGTCATCCAGCCCGAAGGCCGGCAGTTGACGGCCGACGCCCTCACGGAGGCCTACGTCGAGGCCGGCGAAATGGTGAACTCGGGACCCCTCTCCGGCACGCCCACACCCGGCGGCATCCCGGACGTTATCAAATATCTCGAAGAGCATAACATGGGGGCCGGCACGATCAACTTTCGGATCCGCGACTGGCTCATCAGCCGCCAGCGGTACTGGGGGGCGCCGATTCCCGTGGTCCACTGCCCGGCGTGCGGCGTGGTGCCGGTGCCGCTGGAGGAACTGCCGGTCGAACTGCCGCCCGAGGGCGAGGTGGAGTTCCCCCCGCGAGGCGAGAGCCCGCTTGCAAAGGTCTCTTCCTGGGCGGGCACCACGTGCCCGAAGTGCGGGCAGGCGGCCAAACGCGACACCGACACCATCGCCCAGTGGCTGTGCTCGTGCTGGTATTTTCTGCGGTTCACCGCGACCGACGCCCCATACGGGCCGTACGGCGAGCAGCAGCCGAACTCCGAGCCGTTCGACCGCGAGAAGGTCGATTACTGGATGCCCGTGGATCAATATATTGGGGGCGTGGAGCACGCCGTACTCCACCTGTTGTATACACGCTTCATCTGCAAGGTCCTGTACGACGCCGGCCACGTGGGCTTCAATGAGCCGTTCAAGGCCCTCTTCACGCAGGGCATGATCTGCAAACAGTCCGAGATAACCGGCAAACTGGAGAAGATGTCGAAGTCCAAGGGCAACATCGTCACCCCCGACGCCGTCATCGACCAGTACGGGGCCGACACGCAGCGGCTGTACACGCTCTTCATCGGCCCGCCGCAACGCGACGCCGAGTGGCAGGACGACGCCATCGTCGGGGCTTACCGGTTCCTCCGCCGCGTCTGGGATTTGATCGACTGCGCTCTTGCCCCGTCGCCGCACGGGCTCGTGATTTCCCGCGAATTCCTCGACACACTGAACAGCGAGACCCATCGGCTGATTCGCGGAGTCACCGAGGACATTGAAATCAACTGGCAGTTCAACACGGCGATAGCGAAGATCATGCAGGTCGGTAATCTTCTCGTCGCGCTGGATGTCGTGCGGGCTGCCCATGACAGGGGCATCCCGGCGCCGAAGCATCTACTCACCGGTCGCAGAACCACGCTCTCCATTTACGAGGACGCCAACGGGACGCGGCGTCCCGGACGCCCGATAGACTACCCCGAAGTCAAGTTCGCGCTGGAATCGATCGTGAGGCTTCTACACCCGTTCGTCCCACACATCACGGAGGAACTCTGGGAGGCGCTGGGCCACGAGCCCTCGGTCCTCTCGGCCGGCTGGCCCGCGTACGACGAAGCGGCGTGCGCCGAGGAGGAGATCGAGATGGCCGTCCAGGTAAACGGCCGGTTGCGTGCCCACGTGACGGTGGCCGCCGGCGCCTCCGAGACGGAAGTCCGCGAGGCGGCCCTGGCGCTGGACCGCACGAAAGAGGTCCTCGCCGGCGCCGAGGTCAAGAAGGTGATCGTCGTCCCCGGCCGGCTCGTCAACATCGTCGCCAAGTAGTTGCCACACAAGCACTTAGCGGGCCACGGCCCGCCCGCCTCGCCGATGCGTCGAGCCGGGAGCGGAGGCTCCCGGTGACGTTCCCCGAGGAGGGGCCTTGATGGCGGACCACATCCGAGAGGCCGCGCGCTGCGACGCACCGCTGCTGGTGCGGCTGCTCCACGTGGCGTTCGCCGCCCAGGCCGAGCGGTTCGGCATCACGCCCGAGAACTGGCCGCATTACGCCTCGAACATCACGGCGGAGCGGATCGCCGAGAAGATCGACAGCGGCACCCGCTACTTCCTTCTCCGCGCGTCGGGCGAGCCGATCGGCTGCGTCGGCATGGAGCCGCGCGAGGCGGACGCCGTCCACGTGCGGCACCTGGCCGTGTTGCCGGCGCATCGCGGCAAGGGCCGGGGGGGAGCGCTCGCCGCTCACGTGTTGGCCGAGGGCCGCCGCCTCGGCGCACGCCGCATGACACTGGGCCTGCTCGCCGCCGACGCCGACCTCGAAGCATGGTACCGGCGCCGCGGCTTCGAGGTCACCAGGAAGAAACACTTTGAAGGCGTGCCGTTTCCGATTACCTTGATGGCCCGCGACCTCTGACGGGGGGTGCGGCTGCGCCGACGTGCACCGAACAGGAAAGTCTTGAATGAAAACGTTTCTCGCCGTTGCAGCATGCATCGCCCTGGCCGCAGCGCTCGCGCACACCGCACTCGCCGGCGCCGCGCCGTCGAAGCCGAAGGCAGCACAGACGACGCCCGAGAAGGCGGCCAAGCCCGCCTACGAGCCCACCTCCGCCTTCGAGGTCCGGCGAATCGAAGGGTGGCCCGTCCTGGTTCACAAGGAACTGCTTGCGAAGAAGGACCTATGGGAGCGGACGCTCCGCCAGTTGCGCACCCAGTTCTACAACATCACCCGGGTGGTGCCGAAGCGAGCCGTCGAGCGCCTCCGCCAGGTCCGCATCTGGGTCGAGGAGAACAAGAGGGTCGCGTGCATGTGCTACCACCCGTCCAGGGGTTGGCTCCAGGGGCACGATTTCAACCCCGAAAAGGCGCGGAGCGTCGAACTCGGCAACCCCCACACGTTCCTCGACTGGACGAGGCACCAGCCGTGGATGGTCCTGCACGAACTCACCCACGCCTACCATCACCAGGTTCTCGGCTACGATCATCCCGGCATCCGGGCGGCCTACAAGAAGGCCAAGGAGAGCGGCAAGTACGAGTCGGTCCTGTACTTCCGGGGCAACACCAAGCGTGCCTACGCCATGACGAGCGACCAGGAATACTTCGCGGAACTGACGGAGGCCTGGTTCGGAACGAACGATTTCTACCCCTTCGTCCGCGCCGAGGTCCTCGTGCACGATCCCGACATGGCGAAGGTCCTCAAAGAAGTGTGGGAGAACCCGCCCGAGGCGGGCAAGAAGAAGTGACGCGCACTCACTGGATAGGCGTGTGTGCCACGGCCGGTCTCGCCCGGGTGCGCCCAGATCAGCAGGCGAGCCTTCTCCCATTTTTGCTTCGTGAAGTACTCGTCGCCGACCAGCGTCGGCCAAACTTCCTTGTTGTCATACTGCGGGTTGTCCGCCGTAGGTTTCGAGGTAATTGCTTTGATGTCCAGCGCGCTGGCCTGCAAGGCGAAACCAAGAACTGCAATAAGAACGAACAGTGTTGTTTTCATTCTTTTCTTCTCCAGTGCTTAATGTGTGATCGATTCACGCCCGACGTTGAAGCAGCAATCACTCGCCACGCGCCACTTTCCACTATCCATGATCACATCGTCGTGTACTTTTTCTCCGGCGTCTGTCGTTGCCCTTTTTTGGGGTTGATCTCGCGGATAAGTTCCCTCGGGTCCTTGCTGAGGCAACCTTCGCCCAAGGTGACGTTCCTCCATCTCTTGAAGTTGAAAGCATCCGCACTGGGCACAACGATTCCGCCACGATGTAGATCGTCAAAGCGGACATTCGCAAGCCTCGAAGCGCCACTGATCCAAACCCCGATTTTCGGCACGATCTTGGGGAACACCTTCTTGAATGCTTCGTCGCCCCGACCCCAGGATCCAGCTCCGCCGCTGGAGATTCGCTGCCAACAGACCACCAGACGCGCATCACTTCCCGGCGCGGGGTAACCAATCAGATCGCCTTTAATCTGAGCGTTGTATCCGCTGTAACCATAGTAAATCTTTGCTCCCGTTTGCTGCTCCGGATTTTTTTTACTATTCTCCAACTCTGGAACAGGCAGATTCATCCAGTTGCGGTATCCGAGGCCAAAGTACGCGTCACGCCGCAGCGGTCTGTCCGGCGTTCCACCGGTAACCCCAGCGCCGTCAGCAACGTTCCAATCTCTATTAACAAACTGATTCTTTCCGTGCGAGCACTGCGCGCCGTCCATCAGAACTACTTTGGCACCCTTATTGATCGAGACCGCTGCCGGCCCCATGCTGACGAATCGACTATCACGACCAACAATGAATGTACCCGATTTGATTCCGACTTCGTCCAGTATGCGCACATAGCCGATGGCCTCGGTTGACTTCCCCGACGCCTTGTCGTGCACCATATACGTGGCGACGGAGCGCGCACGCCTGCCGTCTTCCATCCAGGGGTTCTTCGCCTTCGGATCGTAGGGCGTTACAAGTCTCTCGTCGTGCATTTTCTTGAGCACGCCGTCTTCCGGCCAATCCTGTCTAAGGAACGTGTCTCGGTTTCCTGTGAATGTCGTATTCCTCCAAGAGGTGAGCATGCCATTGTTGCGAACCCATAAGTTCCCAAAGATCGAAAAATTCCCGCCACTCTCCACGCTGAAAGTGGCGCCCTGGCCGATGGTCAGGTGTCGGCAGGCGTAATTCTGCACCCCCATCGCCACTGCGTACGGTTTGTCGGCGTCCGGTATGATGATGTCCGTATTCATATCTGGAATCGCGTCGGCCGGCTTGCCCGTTGCAGCGTCGATCCAATTGGCCGGATCCATGGGGTCGATTTTCGGGCCGCCCCTTTCTTGCACGTTGCCCGGGTGCCCCCAGATCAACACGCGCGTCTTCGACCATTCCTGCTTGGAAAAATACTCGTCGCCGACGAGCATCGGCCAGGCTTCCTTGTTCTCATACTGCGGGTTGTCCGCGGTGGGCTTTGCGGTGATCGCCTTCAGGTCGAGTGCGTTGGCAGGCAAGACGATGCCGAAGATCGTGATGAGAACAAGCAGCGTCGTTTTCATGTCTCTGCTCCTGTGAGTCGGTGACTACATTGAGGTGTATTTCTTCTCAGGCTTCAGCGGCTCCATGGGCCGGCCGCGGTGCATCTTGCCCTGGTACTCGCGGATGAGTTTCTTCGGATCCTTACTGAGACAGCCGGCCCCGAACGTGACGTTCTTCCACTTCCGGGGGGCGGACGCATCCGGCAGCACGATCCCACCGCGATGGAGGTCCTCGAACCGGACATTCTCGATCTCGGCATCGCTGCCCACCCAAAGCGTAATCTTGGGCTGCAGCTCGGCGTACTTCTCGTAGAAGCCCCCGGTCATATTCCAGCCCCGGTGGCCTATCCACGACCCGATACGGTGCCACCCGACAACCAACCGCGCATCACTGCCCGGCGCGGGGTAGCCAATCAGATTCCCTGACAAATCTGCACTGAACATGCCATAGCGAGCCACATGGCGCCTCTTCTGGGCCGGAAAGGTCAGGTTCATCCAGTTGCTGTACCCGACGCCCAGGCGTGCATCACGTTTGATCGGCCGGTCCGGCGTGCCTCCCGTAATCGCACCTTCCAGTCTGCAATCGGTTTGGAACTCATTGCCATCCTTGCCGATCATGGCGCCGTCCATCAGCGCGATCGCGCCGTCTCTAAGAATCTGCAACATTGCCGCATTTCCGCAGAGGAAGCGACTGTAGCGGCCAACGATGAAGGTACCGGCCAAGACCCTGAATTCGTCCTCGCAACTGACGAACCCGCGTATCTCGGTTGTCTTGCCCGGCTTGTCGTGCAACGCGAAATACGACACCCGTGCATGCTTCCACCACGGATTGGCCTTTGGCTCTGCCGGGTCGAACGGGACAACGGCTCCCGTGTCGTGGAGTTTTTTCAACTTACCGTCTTCCGGCCAGTCTTGTCTGAAGAACGTGTCGTGGCTACCCACCATTTTGAGCGTCCTGTAGACATACAATCTCCCGGTGGCACGAACCCACAAGTTGCCGAAGACGGGCAACGCCCCTCCCCCACCAGGCTCGAAGTTGGCATTTCGCCCGACGGTCAGGTGCCTGCAGGTGAACCCTTTCGTATTTCTGCTGGTCACCTTGTACGGCTTGTCGGAATCCGGCAGAATGACATCCGTCTCCATATCCGGAATCGCGTCGGCCGGCTTGCCCGTTGCTGCGTCGATCCAGTTGGCCGGGTCATACTGGCCATTGGTCGTCGAGGACCTCCTGCCGCCAGCCTCATCCGAGCGTGGTGGTGCCCAGATCAGCAGGCGAGCCTTCGGCCACTTCTCCTTCTGGAAGTACTCGTCGCCAACCAGACCAGGCCACGCCTCTTTGTTATCGAACTGTGGATTGTCCGCGGTCGGTTTCGCGGTGATCGCCTTTATATCCAGTTCAGTTGCCAGTCCAGTTACCGGCAAGGCGATGCTGATGATTGTCATAAGAACGGATAGGGTTATCTTCATTTTTCTTCTCTTTTGCTTAGTGTCTGATCGATTCAAACTC
>JAUVZF010000079.1 GCA_030602705.1 Planctomycetota bacterium | reverse complement strand
GGTGGGAATACGGCGGCAACGCCTCCTTGCCCGCCTCCAGGGCCACCCGCGCCAACGCGATCGGATCTTTGGTTGTCTTGCTCATGCAAGCCTTATCGGCAAAATGACCATCCTTTCAACAGAGCATTCCAGGAACCTTTTTGTCATTTCTGCGTTTTCGCTGGCAAAAAGGCCATTTGACCAAAAAGGTTCCTGGAACCTTTTTGTGTATCCTGGCGACGAAGCCGGACGATTTCGGCATCGCCATCCACACTTGAACAATCACAAGGACTACCAGTACGAGTTGGTGGAGTGAAACAGGTCGTCGCCGGACCGAATGGTTGTTGACACGGAGGCGAATCCCCGAATACTTGCTGTGACTGACGTAACGGTTTGCGACCGGGCGCACTTGGCGGCGGGGAGATCATGAAGGGTAAGACCAAAGACGTACCGCAGCGGACACTCGAACGGTTGACGCTCTACCGCCGCCTGCTGAACGCTCTCCACCAGGAAGGCGCCCGGCACATCTACTCGCACGAACTGGCCGACATGGCTGGCCGCATGCCCGCGCAGGTCCGGCGCGACCTCATGGCCGTCGGCTACGCCGGCAACCCCGCTCGCGGCTACGAGGTCGAGGGGCTCATCAAGAGCATGCGCCGGTTCCTCGACAAGCCGGGCGGCCAGAACGTGGCGCTGGTCGGGGCCGGGAACCTCGGCAAGGCACTGCTGGCGTACTTCAAGGGCCGGCGGCCGAACCTGCGGATCGTCGTTGTTTTCGACATCGATCCGAACAAGGCCAACCGCCTGATCGGCGGGTGCCGCTGTTATTCGCCGGCTCGCATGGCCCAGGTAATGAAGGCCAGGGACGTACGGGTGGCCGTGCTCGCGGTGCCGGCGCCGGCGGCCCAGGAGGTGGCGGACCAACTGGTCGCCGCCGGCGTGCAGGGCATCCTGAACTTCGCGCCGGCACTGCTTCGCGTGCCGGAAAGCGTCTACGTCGAAGACCTCGACATGACTATGGCCCTCGAGAAGGTGGCGTACTTCTCGCGGCGGGGACCGGCCCGCAAGAAGGTCTCGCGCGGCGCGTGACGGCCGCCGGTCACGGCGCGGGCACGTACGCGATGGAGGTCTGGAGCGGGTAAGCGCACGTGCATCCGCTGCTGGCCTCCGGTATCAGGAGCATCCCGCCGGCGGGGATGATGTTGATCCAGCATCCGGGGCGTGTCACGCTGTTGACCTTCGACGCCTGGCCGCCCGGCGCGAGGTCCCACCGCCACGGGTTTCCGCCTCGCCAGAACAGACTGTGGGCCGAGGCCGAGACGTTGCCGCACCCGTGCCCGTGCCGCGAGAACTTCCATCCCTCCAGCGGCTCGCCCGTGTGCAACTTGTAGGCGAGCGGGTAGGTGTAGACGGTGTCGCCGACGATGGTGGGGTGCCGGTTCTGTTCGCCGTGGCTGCCTCCGGGTTTGTATCCGGAGTTGTGCGACCGGCGCCAGACGATTTTGCCGGAGTCGGCGTCGATGCCCCGGAAGAAGTACCACAGGCGGCCGCCGACGTACTTGTTGCCGCTCAGGATGAGTTTCTCGGCGGAGTAATTGATGTAGGCGATGTGCCGGCAGTTCGCCAGGTCGGCCTGCTTCTTCCAGAGCGTGCGGCCGGTCGCGAGGTCGAGGGCGACGAGGTGGTTGGGGCCGTCGAGGAACGTCACCATGGGCATTCGCCCGAGTTTGTCGGCCAGGGCCTTGGGGCTGTGGCTCTCGATGAAGTAGACCCGCCCGCCGCCGATCGCCAGCGTCGTGTTTAGAATCAGGCCCGATTTGTAAGTCCACCGCGGTTGGCCCCCGGCCGGGTCGAGGGCAAAAAGATAATCGCTCGAGACGAGTGACATCTTGTCCTTCCAGAGTGCGGCGTCGGCCGCGCGGCTCTGGCGGAAGTAGGCGGCGTGTGGACGGCGCCCGCTGCCGACGAGCAGCCCGCCCGCCGGCGCCAGGTAGCCCCAGTGCCGCGTCTGGCCGCCGACGAGTTGCGGCATGGGAATCTTGCGGCGAATCTTGCCGGTGGCCACGTCGAACTGGTGGCACGTCGCCTGGGCCACGAAGTATAGCACCGCGTCGCCGACGGCCATGTTGCTGGAGTCGAGGAACGCGCCGAGTCGCCGCGAGTTCGGGATCTCACGCCGCCACAGTTCCGCACCGTTGTACGCATCGACGGCGATGATGCGCCCGTCGCCGGGGATGAACAGCCGCCCGTCTTTGTAAAGCGGCGAGACGTTGCGGTGGTGGCGGTCGGCCATCTCGCGCGGCCCGGGCCGACCGAACCACTGGACCTGGAGCCGCCCGGCGACGCGCTGCTCCTTCGAGCACGCCGTGTTGCCGGGATCGGCCAGGCCGTGGGTCCACTGGCCCGCCCCGGGTAGAGGCCCGCGGCGGACGACCGCCCACACGCCATCCTCCTTGACGATGCGGGCGTCGGCCCCGTCCCATTTCGATGCGGCCAGCCACGCCTTCACCTGCGCGGCGTCCGTTGCCCCGGGTCGGCCGATGCAGACCACGCCGCCGCACGGACGCAGGACGCGCAGAATCTCCGCGCGCGCGGGCGGCAGCGCGCCGCCGGCGACGGCGGCGTCCGATACGATCAGGTTCGCAAAGTACGGCGGGTACGGCAGACGGCCGGTGTCGCCCGCGACGTGATGGACGACGATCCGCTTGCCGTAGGCGCCGACGCGGCTCAAGCAGCGTCTGGCCGCCGCCACCTTTTCGGCGTCGCGCTCGATGCCGACGACGCGCAGGTCCGACCGCTTGGCGATCTCATGCGCCAGCCGCCCCGTGCCGGCGTCGAGAACGAGGCAGAAACCTTTCGACGCGCCGCACTGCTTGAGGGCGACCGCCGCAGCCTGCTCGTATAGCGGCGTCCACTTGTCCGTCGGGTACGGCGAGGGCAGGGCGAACGGCTCGGTGGGCGTGCGGAGCGAGAGGACGTCGCTTGCGCGCCGGCCGGAGCCGTGCTCGAAGCAGGTGATGGCGCCCTGGTTGGTGCTGACGAGCAGCCTGCCACCGGCCACGGCGAGGCCGTAGGCCCGCCCGGCCACGTTTGCCGACCAGGTGGGGCGGCCGTCGTCGGCGCGGTGGGCGACGACGCGGCCTTCGCCGCCCGCGAAGAGCGTGTCGCCGGCCAGGATCAGCGCGTAGGGACTCGTGCACGGCGTGCGCCAGAGCCAGCACGTTTCCATGGCGGCCGTCCGGTCGGCGATCTCCTTCGTGAGCCTCGCCCTCTCGGCCTTGGCCTGTGCGTCTTTGCGTTTGCCCAGTTTCTTGAGTTGCGCCTGGAGGGCGACGCGCTGCCGGGCCAGCGGCATGTACTTCGCGCGGTCGACGGCGGCCAGTTGGGTGCGTGAATGGAGGTAGAAGCGGCCGTCGTGCGCAATGAGATGCAGGCCGCCGAACGCGACGATGCGCTGCCGCGTCTTGGCGTCCGAGAGGTCGAGTTGCCCGGCGGTGTCTCCGGGTCCCGCCGCCAGGACGTCGCCTGCGACGAGGGCGTAGCCGCCGCCCGCGCTGGCCACGCCGCCAAGTCCGCGGCCGTCTTTGCGGTCGAAGACGCCGGGGGCCGTGCGGCCGGACGGCAGGTACAGCCGCTCGGCCGAGGCGAGCGCGTAGCCCTGCGCGACCTGGTTGATTTTCTGCTTCCAGAGTTCGCGTCCGCCGGCGGCGTCGAGCGCGCAGAGGTAAACGCCCTCGGTGGTCGGCAGCAGGCCCGCCGCGCAGTACGCGATGCCGCCGTCAACGACGATGCCCGTCCGGACGGGCCAGCGCGAGATCAACCGGCCGTTGCCGATGCAGCGGCGGTCGTCGGGGCCGGGGCGACTTTTCCACAGCAGGTGCCCGTCGGACGCCGAGAGGCAGTAGAGCCGGCCGTCATCGGAACCGGCGTACACCTTGCCGCCCGCCACGGTTGGCGCCAGACGCACGGGTCCCTCGGTGAAGAACGTCCATCGCACCTTGCCGTCGGCCAGGGCGAGGCACACGATGCGGTCGTCGGCGGAGGAGCCGAAGAAGACGGCGTCGCCCGCAACGGCCACGTGGAACGCGCGATCGTAGACGACGCGCGGGTTGAGGTTGTGCTTTTTGTGCCAGTAGTCGTGCCTGGCGGGGTCGGGCCAGGAGGGGGCCGGCGGGTGCAGCGGCGCGAAAGTCCACGCGACCTTCAGTGGGAGCCGAAGCGCCTCGGCCGTGGCGCCGCTGCGGGCGGCGTCGTGGTTGTAGGTCGGCCAGTCGGCCCCTCCCGCGGCGGCGGCGAGCGCCACCGACAGGCACCACACCGCCACGACGCCCGCTTTCTGCCTCACGCGCGGCTCCTCCTCTTCCGATGGTCCGAGCGTTCTCATCTGTATGGCACAGATGGCCGGGTGGCACGGCATCCGTACGGAGGCCGTGGGCCGCGTCGCGCGGAAGAGCACACGGTCACGCTGCGCGTGGCCGTGCCACCCGGCTAGACACGTACTGTGCCGCTTCCGTGCGACTGGTCCCGTCTTGGCCTACTCGATGTCGATCTTCATCGTGTGGATCGACCAGTGCCTCTTTTTGGCGCTGCCGGTCTGGACGATCTTCAGGTGCCGCGTCTGGATGGGCCGCGGCAGCGTGATCTTTGTGCCGCGCGCGCTGCCCTTGCCCTTGGCGATGGGGCGGCCCCAGTTCTGGCCGTCCTGGGAGATGTAGGCCTCCCATGCTTGCGGCCAGTCGTTGCCGGACGGCCGGTGGTCGAGGAAGATCGACCGGACGGTGACCGTGGTGGTAAAGTCCATGGCGAACCAGTCTCCGGGTTTCATGGGGTGACCGGTGGTCCATCGGGTGCGGGGGTTGCCGTCGATGGCTGCCGTGGCAGCGCGGCCGTTGCTGCCGGCGGAGACCTTCATCTTGGTCGAGACAAGCGCGCTGCGTATGGCCTTGACGGCCTGCCGCGCTTCGGCCACCAGGCCCGGCGTCCGCCGGCAGGACTCGGCCAGACGGAGGGCGTCGTCGCAGGCAAACTTGGGCAGGGCCGCGAGGATCAGTTTCTTCTCCTCGGGACGCTTGGCGACGGCCATGGCGTCGGCCAGCATCTTGGCGGTCTGCTCGTCGGGCCGGCTGGAGTCGAGCGACGCCAGCCGGACGTAACCGCGAAGCGCCAGAACCTGGTTGGCCGCCGAGGCGTCGGTCCGGGCGACGTTCAGCAGGACCGGCAGGGGCTGCGCGTCGTTCCAGTCGGCGAGTGCGCGGACGGCGGCCTTCTTGACCTCGGCGTCGGCGGAGGCCAGTTCGCCCTGGACGGCCTTCAGGGCGGCGTCTCCCCCGACGCGTGCGAGCACCGCCAGCAGGCTCACCTTGGCGGCGCCGCGGGCCTTGCCGAGGGCGGCGGCGACCGGGGCGGTGCCGGCGGCTCCCTCGACCCGTCGTGCGGCCAGGGCGAGGCATTGCTGGAGTGCGGTGCGCTCGGTCTCGGTGGCGGCCTTGACGAGCATCTGGACGAGTTGCCCGAGTTCGTTCGCGCCGGCCATGGCGCCGAGGGCCTTGTAGGCGGCGGTGCGGACCTTGGTATCGGCGTCGGAGGCGGCCTTCATGGCGGCGGGCAGCGCGGCCTCCTCCTTGCGCAACGTGACGACCTCGATGGCCTTGGCGCGGATGGCGGCGTCGGGCGAGTCGAGCATCTTGATCAGGCTCTGCGCGACGCCCTCGCCGGACAGGTGGGCCAGCGCCTCGGTGGCGGCGCTGCCGACGTCGTCTTCGGCCACGGCGGTCCTGGTGAGCAGGTCCACGTCGGCGGCGCTACCGAGCGTTGCGAGCGCTCGGACGGCGGCGATGCGGACGTCGGCGTCGGTGCTCTCGACGGCCTTGGCGACGGCGGGGGCGGCGGCTTTGTCGGCCCGGGTTTCGAGCGCCCCGAGGACGACCAGTTGGGCGCCCGGCTCGAGGGTCGGCAGCTTGTCGGCCAGGGACTTGGTGACCGCCGTGCCGGGCATCTCGGTGATAAACTTGCCCACCGCACGCTGGAGTTCGACGTTCTTGTCTTTCATCAGCGAGAGGATGGCCGGGACGGCCTTTTCCTTGTCCGCCAAAACGAGACCGCGGAAGGCGGCCAAACGGATGAACGTGGGGTTGCCGGGTGCGGCCATCTTGCGGTAATAGACGGCGGCCGAGGCGAGGCTGCCTTCGGCGAGCATCCGATCGGCGCACATCAGTATGGCGTCGGCCTTGAGGGACGCCAAGGCGGCGGGCACCCTGGTGCCCTGGAGGGTCTTGGCGGCGGCCTCGCCGCCGATACGGCCGAGGGCCGAGACGGCTGCCCGGGCGGTAGGCTGGTGCGGGCCGCCGGCGAGTCTGGCCAGCGCCGGCACGGCCTGCCGGTCGCGTCGGAATCCGAGGGAGGAGATGACGCCGATCTTGGTCTCCCCGCGGGTGGTTGCCAGCGCGGTGCGGAGCGCCTGGCCGGCCTTCTCGGATGGCAGGGCCTGGAGGGCGAAGCGGGCCATGTGCGAGAGAGGCTTGTCGGTGAGCAGTTTCGCCAGCGCCGCGACCGATTTCTCGGTGCCCATGCGGCGCAACATGCGGCAGACCCACTGCTTGCAGCCGTAGGTGGCGCGGGGGTCGGCCAGGGCCTTCAGGAGTTTGCCTTCGATGACGGCCAGGCGGCCGGTGTCGGCGCTGCGGATCTCTTCCTCGATGGTGGTCATGGGCTTGCGGCTCTGCTGCTCGCCGAGTTTCCAGGTGACGATGTCGGCGTAGGGGTCGCCCTGGGCGGCCGCGACGGAAGCCAGGGCCGCCAGCGCGACCAGGCCGGCGAGGACGGCGGTGGCGTTCGGTCGAATCAGCATCGTGTTTCCTTTCGCGTAGTATGTTTACCCCTACAGCGCCACTTCGCCATTTCGCGCGGTCCGTACGGACCGCGCTCGAAAGCCCATTTTCGCCGTTGCGCGGCGGGTCGGGAGACCCGCCGCGCGGTAAGTGGTGCTGTAGTGTTAGGGTACGTTGGCGTTTGCAAAAGCGGCGGCCTACAGGTGCCAGGGCTCACGGTATGAGCGTCCGAGGAGTGCACTTGCGCCCGGGTCGCCGAGGATTTCCTCCTTTTCGGGGTCCCACTTGATTTTGCGTCCGGTGAGCATGGCGATCTCGCCGAGGAGTCCGACACTGATGGATCGGTGTGCGGCCTCGATGGGCGTGATGGTGAGTTTTCTGCTTTTGATGCAGTCGAGGAAGTTCTGCTTGTGGTCGCTCGGCTTGTAGAGGTGGATTTCGTCGGGGCCGATCTGTTCGCGAAGGATGGCGGGGTCCGAGGCCTTGAGGCCGCGCCGGCTGACGTGGATCCACTTGCCGCCTTCGCCGTACCACTTGGCGCCCATGGGCTGCTGTTTGTTGTTGGCGACGACGATCTGGAGTCCGCCCGCGTACTTGCAGGTGAACTTGTACGCCGTGAGCACGTCGTAGAGGCCTTCGTCGGGGAACTCGCCCTTGCCTTCGATCTCTACGGGGCCGGTGTGGTCGAACCCGAGGCCCCAGTGTGCGATGTCGATGTGGTGACCGGCCCAGTCGGTGAGTTGTCCGCCGGAGTAGTCCAGTATCCACCGCCAGTGGAAGTGGACGCTGCTGCCACGGAAGTGGCAGTACGGCCGCCAGGGGGCCGGGCCCAGCCACATGTTCCAGTCGAGGCCCTTCGGGACGGGTACGGTCTTGGCGGGTCCGCTCGTTCCGCCTGTTGGCAGGCCGACTTCGACGTGCTGCACTTTTCCGATGCGTCCGTTCCGGACGAGTTCGCAGGCGCGGTGGAAGTGGCCGACCGACCGCTGCCAGGACCCGGTCTGCCAGACGCGTCCGTATCGGTGGACGGCGTCGCACATGGCTCGGCCTTCGCGGATGGACCGCGCGAGCGGCTTCTCGCCGTACATGTCGATGCCTGCCCGTGCGGCCGCCACGACCGGGATGGCGTGCCAGTGGTCGGGCATGGCGAGGCAGACGGCGCCCAGGTCGCCGCGGCCGATGAGCGCGCGGTAGTCGTTGTAGGTTTCGCATTCGCCGGTGCCGTAGTGTTTTTCGACGAGGCCCTTGGCGCGGTTGCGGTGGCCTTCATCGACGTCGCAGACGGCAACGAACTGGACTTCCTTCTTTCCGAGGAAGCCGCGCATGTTGCCGGTGCCCATGCCGCCGACGCCGAGGGCGCCCATGACGATACGGTTGCTCGGAGCGACGGTCCCGTCGGCGCCGAGGGCCGAGGACCGGACGACGGCGGGCCCCAGCAGGGCGGCGCCCGTGCCGGCGACGGCACGCTTCAGAAACGTGCGGCGGTTGACTGGATGGCTCTCTTGCATCGGATCTTCTCCTATGTATCAAGACGAATTGGCGTTGAACGTGGTGCGGGGCAGTTACTCCCTGCGGCTCACTTTGTCGGCGGTCGGGAAGTCGGCCGGCACCTTCTGTGTGACCTTGCCGCTGGCGGCCCATTCGGTGCCGCGCTGGAAGGGGACGATGAAGGCGACGCTCTTGAGTTGCTTGCCGGCGTGGCCGTGGGCGATGTGGAAGCATCGTCCCTTACCGTAGGCAATGGCCATGAGCATCGGCTCGTGATTGCCGGTGCCGCGCTTCTCTTTCGCCGAGAATGCGGTGGCCAGGACGGTGACGTTCTTTGCCGGTCCGCGGAGTCGGTGGTAGAGTTCGTCGGCCGAGTGCATGAAGGCCGGCGGCAACCCCTTGGTGATGGGGTGGTCGGGCTCGCGGACGACGATCTGGAACGGGTGCTGTGGTCCGTGGCCGCCGCCGGAGCCCGGACTGGTGTCGTGGATGATCTTGCCGTCTTTCCAGTGGAGGAACGGCCCGTCGGTCTCGTTTCGTCCGCCCCATCCGCCGACGGCGATGATCTCGTTGTACTCTTTCCATTTTCGGAAGGGGTTGCAGGAGGCGTGGTAGCAGACGTACCCGCCGCCGCCGGCGAGAAAATCGACGAAGGCCTTCTTGGTTTCCTCGGCCCACTCGGCCCCGTTGTAGTTGCCGACGACGACGTTGTAGGCGGCGAAGTCGGGCTTGTAGGTGCTCACGTCCTTGCCTTTGGGCGGCGAGGTGGCCACGTCGACCTTGAAGAGGCGGGTCTCTTCAAGGAGCCGCTTCAGGATCGGCGTGGATTCCTTCCAGTTGTGGTTGTTCTGGCCGTCGATAATGAGGGCCTTCAGCGGCGGCTCGGCGGCCGTGACGACGGTGGCCGCCAGGACACAGACAGCAAGTGCGGCGAACAGATGTTTGAGCGACATCGCATTCTCCTTCCGTAACGGGTGGGTGGCACGGAACCCGTATGGGGGCCGTGTGCCCGAACTTCGCAACACGGTCACGCTTACGCGTGGCCGTGCCACCCGGCTAACGGGGCCAAAGGTTGGTGAAGCATTAAACACCGAAGTATACCGCGCGGTGACGGTGATTTGAAGCATCATCGCGTGCGCGAACGTGGCGGCGGCCGGTTCTCGGCGCCTCCAACGCACCGAGGAGGGCAGGGAAGCCGGTTTTTTTTCACCCACCGGGCCACCAAAATCCGATATGTGCCTTGACACACGGCCCACGACGGCTACACTACAGCGACACTCCAAATGGAGTGTCGCACTGCAGGGGGACGGGGCGAAAATCAACCACGGGAGCGACGTTATGCCGGACAGTCAGGTACCCGGGCCGATCTCGCCGCACGGCGGCGCCTTGGCCGAAAGGCTTCTCGCGGAGCAAGAGGCGGAAGCCGCGGCCGCGCGGGCCGCCGGCCTGCCGCGCGTTGAACTCTCACGACGCGAGCGGTGCGACCTCGAACTGCTGGCCGTCGGGGCCTTCAGCCCGCTGACGGGGTTTATGAACAGGCGTGAGTTCGAGGGGACCGTGGACTCCATGTCTCTGCCCACCGGCGAGCCCTGGGCCATTCCCATCACGCTGAGCACCGGCGGGGACCAGGCCGACGCTCTTAAAGAAGGTCAGGAGGTCGCCCTCTTCGACGGCGAATCCGGCCGGGTGCTGGCGATTCTGCATCTGGCGGAGAAGTACGACCACGACCGCGAACGCGAGTGCCGCGAGGTCTACAAGACCACCGATATCGAGCATCCCGGCGTCGCCACGGTAATGGGCCAGGGCGAAGTGTGCCTGGGCGGCCAGGTGGACGTCATCGGCCTCCCGCCGCACGCGGACCTGCTCCAGTACCGCTGGACGCCGCGCCGGACCCGCGAGGAGTTCGACCGGCGCGGCTGGAAGATGGTGGTGGCGTTCCAGACGCGCAACCCGTGCCACCGGGCGCACGAGTATCTTCAGAAGGTCGCCCTGGAACTGTGCGACGGGCTTCTGCTGCATCCGCTGGTTGGCGAGACGGCCAAGGCGGGCGACATTCCCGCCGACGTCCGGATGAAGACCTATGAAGTCATGTTCGAGAACTATTACCCGAAGGACCGGGTTCTGCTGACCGTCCTGCCGGCGTCGATGCGGTACGCCGGTCCGCGCGAGGCCATCCTGCACGCCATCATGCGCAAGAACTACGGCGTCACGCACTTCATCGTCGGCCGCGACCATGCCGGCGTCGGCGACTACTACGGCACGTACGATGCCCAGGAGATTTTCGACCAGTTCGATTCGCAGGCCATCGGCATCGTGCCGCTGAAGTTCGAGCACGCTTTCTTCTGCCGCAAGTGCGACGGCATGGTTTCGGGCAAGACCTGCCCGCACGGACCGGCGGATCGGGTGTTTTTCTCGGGGACGAAGGTCCGCGAGATGCTTGCTCGCGGCGAGGCCCCGCCGCCCGAATTCACGCGGCCCGAAGTGGCCGCCATCCTCATCGAAGCCGCCAAACAGCAGGCCCACGAATAAGGTATCGCGCCTGGTTAATGTGTCGTGCCTGGTTAATGTATCGCGCCTGGTTAATGTATCGCGCTTGGTTAGCCGCCGGACTTGTCCGGCGCGTCTTGCGAAGGAGGCGAAGATGTCCCAGGGATTCGTACTATGGTTTACCGGCCTTTCCGGTTCGGGCAAGTCGACGGTCGCCGACCTCGTGGTCCCTGAGTTGCGGGAGCGCGGCGTGAAGATCGAAGTCCTCGACGGCGACGTGGTCCGCACGAACCTCTCGAAGGGGTTGGGTTTCTCGAAGGAGGGCCGCGATACGAACATTCTGCGCGTCGGGTTTGTCGCCAACCTGCTCGCGCGGAACGGCCTGGCCGCCTGCTGCGCGTGCATCAGCCCGTACACCGAGATCCGCGACACCGTCCGAAGGCAGGTGGAGGGCGACGGCGGCACATTCATCGAGATATTTATGGACGCGCCGCTCGACGACTGCATCCAGCGCGATCCGAAAGGCCTTTACAAGAAGGCCCTGGCGGGCGAGATCAAGCAGTTCACCGGCATCGACGATCCGTACGAGCCGCCCGAGAACCCTGAGATCGTCCTCAAGACGCACGACGCCCCCCCCGAAGAGTCGGCCCGGCAGGTTCTTGAGTACCTCGAAAAAGAGAGCCTGATCCCGGCGGCGTGACGGTTTGCCCCGTGTGAGATGGGCAAAAAGGTTCCAGGAACCTTTTTCGCGGTTTCGGCGTTTCTGGCCGTGTATCGGTCTTTTTGGGAAAAGGTTCCTGGAACCTTTTTGCCTGACGGCGCGACGCCTGCCATAATCCGTGGCCACGGTGCGCCCTTTGTGTCGGGGGGATTCGGTCCAGAACCCCTCGGCAGGTGGCCGATGTTATGGCGGGAGCGGGCACGGCGCGGCCCTTGAGGATGCGGAGGGCACTATCGGATGACGGCCGACGGCTGGATCGCGGTGAGCGTGGTCGGCCTGCTCATCGTGGCGTTGCTCCTCGACCGGTTCTCGCCCGACCTCCTGCTGTTCCTGGCCATGACGGTCCTGTTGCTGGCCGGCGTCCTGACGATTGAAGAAGCCATCGCCGGCTTCGCCAACCCGGCGGTGCTGACCATTGCGGTGCTGTTTGTCGTGAGCGAAGCGGTCCGCGGCACGGGGCTGCTCGATCGGCTCAGCCGCATCGGCCTGGGCGGCGAGACATCCCAGACGCGCATCCTGACCCGTCTGATGCTGCCCGTGACGGCGCTGAGCGCGTTCCTGAACAACATCCCCCTGGTCCTGATGCTGACGCCGGTCATCACCGGCCACGCCAAGAAGCGCGGTCTGGCGGCGTCGAAACTGCTCATCCCCTTGAGTTACGCGGCCATCTTCGGCGGCATGTGTTCGCTCATCGGCACCTCCACGAACCTCATCGTGGACGGCATGATGCGTGAGCGCCACATGGCGGGGATGGGCATGTTCGAGATCGCCGCCGTCGGCGTGCCCCTCGCCCTGCTCGGATGGCTCTTCATGGTCACGGTGGGACGCCGCCTTCTGCCCGAACGCAAGACGCCCATGGAACGGTTGGCGGTCGAGGGACGCGACTTCGTCACCGAGATGGTTCTGGAGGAGAAGTCTCCCCTCGTGGGCCGGACCGTCGAGGAAGCCGGCCTCAGGCATCTGAAAGGCCTCTTTCTGACCGAAATCGAGAGGCAGGATACGACCATCGCGCCGGTCGAACCGACCGAGGCGCTGCACGGCGGCGATCACCTCGTCTTCGTCGGCCTCGTTGAGACGCTGGTCGAACTCCAGGGGATGCCCGGCCTCGTGCCCGCCGCCAAGCCGCACTACGACCTGCTGAACGCGCACCGCGGGCGTCTCCACCTTGTCGAGGCGGTCGTGTCGAGGAGTTCGCCGCTGGCCGGCCGCACCGTCCGCGAGGCCCGTTTTCGGGGCCGATACGACGGCGTCGTCATCGCCGTCCACCGAAACGGCGAGCGCGTCAACGCGAAGATCGGCGACGTGGTCCTTCGGCCGGGCGATACGCTCCTGGTGGAATGTGCTGAGACGTTCGTCTCCACGTGGTACAACTCGCCGGACTTCTACCTGGTGAGCGACGTCGGGAAGGCGACCGCGACGCGGCCGCGGCGGTGGTGGCTGGTGCCCATCATTGTGGCCGCCATGGTGACGCTGGCGGCGCTCGGCCGCTACCTGCCGCCGGTCGGCGGCTCGCAGGTCTCGATGTTCCACGCGGCGTTTGCGGCGGCGGCGGTGCTCATCATGACGGGGTGCGTGACGCGAGGCCAGGCGCGGCGGAGCGTCAGCCTGACGGTCATCCTCGTGATCGCGTGTGCCCTGGGCGTGGGGAAGGCGTTCGAGACGTCCGGCGCGGCCGAGGTCCTGGCCGCCGGCCTGATCCGGCCGTTCGAGGCGCTCGGCACGGTGGGCGTGCTGGCAGGCGTGTACCTGTTCGCCACGATCCTGTGCGAGATCGTGACGAGCAAGGCGGCGGTGGCGATTGTATTTCCGATTGCATTGGCGGCGGCGGATGCGGTTGGCGCCGCGCCGCGCGGCTTCGTCTTCGCGACGGCCATTGCAGCATGCGCCAGTTTCGTTCTGCCCGTCGGGTACCAGACGAACCTGATCGTGTTCGGTCCCGGCGGATACCGGACACGCGACTTCATCCGCGTCGGCCTGCCGCTGAAGATTCTCGTCGGCATTGCCGCCGTCGCGCTCATTCCGCTCATCTGGCCGCTGTAGCCGCCGCTTCAGAACCTCCGGCTGGTGGCCTTCGGCATACGCCTCCGTACTGGACCAGGCCACCAGCACTCCAGTGGGTGGTGCGGGGCTGTCATTGGCCCGCAGGTTCGGCTTCGAGACGTGCCTCGTGGACGGCGGCAAGGGGGAGGGCGCCGTCGCCTGAGAGCGCGAGCGTCCACAGGCTCTTCATCTGCGGCGCAATGGGCCAGCGCTCGAGGCGCGATGTGCCGGGCCGGGCCTTTCCGAGAACGGGGTCACCGGCGGGTTTGCCGTCGGCGCCGAACACCTGGACGCCGACAACGATGCCGCCACGCAAGGGGTCGGGCTCCTTCAACTCCACTGCGATGCGGCAGCGGATCTCGACCCGCCGCTGCGGTTCGCCCGCCGGAACGGGCAGGGCGACCGCGGGAACCGACAGGATGCCGCCCCGCCGACCGTTTCGGACGGCGCCCTTGATTGTTATGGTTCCCCCCTTGGCCAGCGGCGTCGAGGCCACGAGCGTCAGGCGATACACGTACAGTCCCGGCCCGTGGCCGCGCGCCGTCAGGTCCGCACCGAACTTGGCTTCCTTGTACTTGGGGTCGGTCTGCGACAGGGGCGCGCCCTCCTCCGGCAGGCCGCCCGTCTTGACGGGGCGCAGGTGCGAGTCCTCATTCCATGGCGCACGCAGGCGGCGGAGGGCTTCTTCCGACAGGGTGACGTCGGGATAGCCCTTGAGGATCTCGAGTTCGACCGTTCGGACGGGCGTTTTCTCGGCAAATCTGGACTCGCGGCGGTTGCGGGCGAACTGCTCGGCGTGCCAGGCCAGGTGGGCATCCGCACGGCTGTTCCAGTACGTCCAATTGTGGCTGCCCTGGCCGACGTGCCACTTGCAGGCGAGGCCGTTTGAGGCGAGGATCCGCCTGAGCGCCTCCATCTGGGGAAGCGCCCCGTCCTTCGCACCGGTGTCCAGCGAGAGTGCGAACGGCAAGGGCGGCTGCTGCTTTGCCGCCAGGGTGATGCACGAGCGCTCGGCGTAGAGCCGGAACGTCTCGCCGGCGCGCGGCCCGATCCAGTGGTCGAGGCCGACGGCGCCGGCGTACCCCCGCAGTTCCATGGCGCCGGACAGGACACTGACGCTGCCGTAAAGGTTCGGCCGTCGGACGGCGTGGTAGAACGCCGCGTGACCGCCCGCCGAGATGCCGACGATACCGCGCTGGCCCTTCTGGCGTGAGACGGGGTACTTCGATTCGACGAATGCGGGGAGTTCCTGCGTCAGGAAGTCTCCCCACCGCATCCACGGTTGGGCGGGGGAGTTCATAAACCACGTGGCCCCGCCGACCGCCGGGCAGACGGCGACCACGTCGTGCTTCCCCAAGTGCGGGTCGAGGGCGTCTTTCCACGTGTTGTCGCCGTCGAGCAAGCCGGGCAGGAAGTAGATGGCCGGATGGGCGCCGCCGGCCTTGAGCCCTGCCCTGTGGCCGATCCAGAACCGTTCGATCTTGCCCGTCGCGGGCGACCGAACCACGTAGTGGTCCCACAGGACGTCGCCGGACGGGGTTGGAGTCGTCGCAGGCGCGCCCCCCGCCGTGGCGCCGAAAAGCAAGACGGCTGCGGCGGCAGCGAGAACTCTTGTCAGGCCTGTACGCTGCGGTGTCGTGGCCAACGTGATGTCTCCTTCATCGTGAGGGGCCGTGGATGCCCTCGCCCCTGTGCGTTGCAGGCACGGCGGACGGCGCGGCGTCAGGCCGCCGGCGCCGAGGAGGTCGGCGAAGCGGCGCGCCACGGTCAGGTAACTCCCCGCTGCGCCGAAGCCCAGCAGCGCCAGGCTGATGATCAGGTAGGCGAAGTGGTGCCACGACAGGACCGAAAAGATTCGCGTCAGGCACAGTTCCATCACCAGCACCGACAACGACAGGAGAAACAGGCTCGCGAGCGAGGCATTCGGACGCTGCATCTCGGTCCTTTCGTGCCGTCCTAAGCAGGAGCGCGGGAGTCTTTCCGAACAGCCGTAGCGCCGGGGTTTATCCCCGGCGCGGAACCGACGTCGGCCTGACGGGCGCTACGGACTTGGGTGCACGCCAAGTCAGCCGCCGAATTCGGACTCACTTCATCCCTCCCGCTTAAAAGAACCACTTGGCCGCACGCAGGATCCCCTGGCTCCAGGGGACGCGGTGCGAGATGCCGGAGCGGTGCTCGAACGTATTGAGATTCGCCAGGTACCACTCGTAGTTCCGTATCAGCGCATCGCGGTTGGAGTAGCGTGGCGAGAACCCCAACGCCGCCTCGGCCTTCTCGATCGAGACGAAGGAATCTTTGCCGGCCGTCTCGTACACCCACTGGTACAGGGGCGAGAGGCCGAGGAACTCCAGCACCTTCAGGGCGGCGATGACCGGCCCCGCCGGCAGGGGAACGATGCGTTTGCCGAAGCCGGCGCAATCGAGCACGGCCTGGAGATCCTGCCGGAAGGTCCCAAACGCCTTCGCGCCGATGTTGAACGTATCGTCCACGACCGCCTGCTCCAGCGTCGCCGCCCGGGAGATGGCGTCGCAGAGGTCTTCGACGTCGAGGAGTTGGTACCGGTTGTCGCCGCGGCCGATGATGGGGAAGTTCTTGCCGTCCTTGGCCCAGTCGTAGAGCAGGGCGAACACGCCGAGCCGCTCCGGTCCGACAAACGACTTCGGCCGCAGGATCGGCACGCACAGCCCGGCGTCGCGATACTCCATGGCCACCTGCTCGGCGCGGACCTTGGCCTCGCCGTAGGGCCCCACGCCTTCGAGCCGGTCGTCCTCGTGGATGGGATGGTGATCGGGGATGCCGTACACGGCGGTCGAGGAGATGTGGATGACGCGCTCGGCGCCCGCCTGGCGCGCCGCCTCCAGGACGTTGCGCGTTCCGTCGACGTCGGTTGTGAAGATGTCCTCGCGCTTGTACAGTGGAAGCGCTGCGGCGCAGTGCACGACGATGTCGGCTCCCTGTACGGCCTGGTGCACCGCGCTCGGGTCGCGGATGTCTCCCGTGACGATTCGCACGCGGTCGGTGCAGTCGGGATAGTCGAACTCGGCGAAGTCCAGCGACGTGACCTGGTGCCCGCGCGGGAGCAGATGGCGGACGAGGTTGATGCCGAGGAACCCCGCGCCGCCGGTGACCAGGTATCTTGCCATCTCTGGCATCCCCATAGGTCCGTAAACGAACGCCCGCTCGCGCGGACTCGCCGGCTCGCACCACAGACCGCTGCCGCTGCAATGATTCTATCGGTCGAACTCGTGGGGAGGAAGGAGTCTTTTGCCGCGATGGGAACGCTCCCGGTGCGGCAAGTTTTTCTGGCGGGCGCAGGCGGTTGTAGCGCCCGTACGGGCGGCCGTTGGCGGCGGCACCGTCCAGGATGCGCCGGGGATAAACCCCGGCGCTACAACCACCACAGTAGCGCCCGTACGGGCGGCCGTTGGCGGCGGCACCGTCCAGGATGCGCCGGGGATAAACCCCGGCGCTACAACCACCACAGCGCTGTAGCGCCGGGCTTTATGCCCGGCGGCCGTTGGCGGCGGCACCGTCCAGGATGCGCCCGTACGGGCGCTACGGCCAAGCCGCAGGAAATCG
>JAUVZF010000144.1 GCA_030602705.1 Planctomycetota bacterium | reverse complement strand
AAAACCCGTACTTCCGGCTGGACATGCACGAGCCAGTCGCGGTTGAGGTCGAATAAATAATGGTTCCCCCGCCCCCTCGACCAAAGGGCCTGGTGCTGCATCGACTGAAGGTCTGGACTCGAAACCACGCCCGTTAGCTGTCGCGCGTTGAGGATTGTCGCATGGCCGACGAGCCGAACTTGAGCCACCTCGCCCCCGACGGCAGGTCGGCGCTTGGTTAGCCGCGGGGCTTGCCCCGCGCGTTGAGGATTGTCGCATGGCCGACGAGCCGAACTTGAGCCACCTCGCCCCCGATGGCAGCCCGCGGATGGTGGACGTCGGCGCCAAAGGCCTCTCGCGCCGCCGCGCCGTCGCCGAAGCGTGGGTGACCGTCGGGCCGGAGGTGGCCGGCCGCCTCCGCCGCGACGGGGGCATCGCGAAGGGCAACGTCTTCGAGACGGCCCGGCTCGCCGGCATCGCGGCGGCCAAGCAGACGCCCGCCCTGATTCCGCTGTGCCATCCGCTGCCGCTCGACCACGTGGACGTGGACGTGCGGCTTGACGGCGAGCGGGTTCGCATCCGCAGCCAGGCGTCGGCC
Source organism: Planctomycetota bacterium (assembly GCA_030602705.1). Taxonomy (GTDB): domain Bacteria; phylum Planctomycetota; class Phycisphaerae; order FEN-1346; family FEN-1346; genus JAUVZF01. Next base: position 3,527 of record JAUVZF010000144.1, on the reverse strand, counting down.
GAGGCCAAGACGGGCGTCGAGATGGAGGCCATGACCGCCGCCGCCGTCGCCGCGCTCACCGTCTACGACATGGTCAAGTCGGCCGGAAAGGGCGCTGAGATCGGCCCCGTGCGGCTGCTGGAGAAGGAAGGCGGCAAGTCCGGGCGGTGGGCACGACAGGAGGAGACCGGTGCCGAAAGTTGAGGCCATCTGCACGAGCGAGAAGAAGGGCGAGCCGAAGCGGCCGGGCGAGGCGGCAGTCTTCCGCGCCGACCACGGCATCGAGGGCGACGCACACGCCGGCCAGTGGCATCGGCAGGTCAGCCTGCTGGCGGCCGAGGATATCGAGACGGTCCGCCGGACGCTGCCCGACGTCGGGCCGGGGGCGTTTGCCGAGAACGTGGTTCTGGCGGGCATCGACCTGGCGGAACTCGGCCTCGGGTCGCGGCTGCGTCTGGGCGCGGAGGTGCTGGTCTCGATCACGCAGATCGGGAAGGTGTGTCATTCGCTTTGCGCCATCGGGCGTCTGACGGGCGACTGCATCATGCCGCGGCTCGGCCTGTTTGCCCGCGTGCTGGAGGGCGGCCGGGCCCGCGTCGGCGATGCGGCCGAGGTCGTCGCCCTCGTGCCGCGCGAGCGGTTCCAGGCGGTCGTCGTGACGGTCAGCGACCGCTGCGCGCGCGGGCTGGCGGAGGATACCGCCGGCCCGGCGGTCGCGCGGGTGCTGGAAGACGAACTCGACCTTCACATCTACCGCTACGCGGTCGTCCCGGACGAGCAGGACGAGATCGCCGGGCGGCTCAGGCATTACGCCGACGGCCACTCGATCGACCTGGTCGTGACGGTCGGCGGCACGGGCCTCGCGCCGCGCGACGTCACGCCCGAGGCAACGCGGGCGGTCGTCGAGCGTCCGACGCCGGGTCTCGACGAGGCGATGCGGGCGGCGTCGCTCGCCAAGACGCCCCGCGCGATGCTCTCACGCGGCGCGTCGGGCATCCGCGCCGCGACGCTCATCGTGAACCTGCCCGGCTCGAAACGCGGGGCTAACGAGAACCTGGAGGCGATCCTGCCCGCCCTGACGCACGGCCTCAAGAAACTGCGCGGCGATCCGGCCGACTGCGGCCGGCCCGGAACGGGTCCCCTGGCCGTAAAGCGGCTCGGGCCGCGGGCAGACTTCGGACCGGCGGACGAAGGCGATTCAGCCGGGCGAGCGCCGGGGGACGCCGGTGCGTGACGTGCTTCCCATCTTCGGCATCTTCGGGCACCACGAGTCCGGAAAGACCACGCTCATTGAACAACTTCTGCCGCGACTCTTTGCCAAGGGCATCTCGGTCGTCGTCGCCAAGGTGCACGGCTCGCACCTGGAGGTGGACACGCCCGGCAAAGACAGCCACCGGCTCTTTGAGGCGGGGGCCGATGTCTTCATGCACGGCAAGACGCAGGGCTTTCTTCGCAAGCATACCGATGGGACCGCCGCGCTTGCCTCGGGCCTGGCGAACCTGGCCCGCCGGTACGATCTGGTCCTGGTCGAGGGACGCCGGCGCGCCCGGTGCGAGAAAATCTGGCTCCTCGGCGAGGGCGAGACCGGCCCGCCGCCCGAAGCCGCCGACGTCCTGGACGTGCTGCCGCGCAACGCCGGCCGCGCCGAGGCCGCGTGGCACATCCTGGACGGCTGGCTCACCCGCCGCTGGCTCCGCGTGCCCGTCTATGGCTGCGTGCCCATCGGCGGAGACAGCAGCCGCATGGGAACACCCAAGCATCTGATGGAAACCGGCGGTGTGACGTGGCTTGCGCGGACCGCCGAGTTGCTCGCCGCCCGGACCGAGCGGGTGGTCATCGCGGGCGAGGGGCGCGGGTCCGAAGTCTGCCCGCGGCCCGAGCCGCTTTGCGGCCAGGGGACCCGTTCCGGGCCGGAAGCGCTCTCCGGCGCGGTGTACCTTTCTGACGTGCCGGATGCCGCCGGTCCGATGGCGGGGCTCCTGGCGGCCATGCGCTGGGCGCCGCACGTCTCGTGGCTGGTGGCGGCGTGCGATCTGCCGAACCTCTCGCAAGGCGCACTCCGGTGGCTGCTTTCGACCCGCGCCCCCGGCCTCTGGGCGACGCTGCCGCGACTGCCGGCCGATAAGGGCGTGGAGCCGCTTCTTGCGCACTACGATTTGCGTGCTCGCGGCGTGCTTGAAGACCTGGCGGCCCGGGGCCGCTTCTCGCCGTCGCTTCTGGCAGAGCATCCCAAGGTGGCAACGCCCACCCCTCCGGCCCACCTGCTCAGCGCCTGGGTCAACGCCAACTCGCCTGCCGATCTCGGCGTGTAAAAAAGGTTCCAGGAACCTTTTCGGCAAAACAGCCTTTTTGCTATCAAAAACGCCGAATTGACAGAAAAGGGTCCTGGAACCTTTTCTGATCGCGGCCTACCCCTAAAGTCCTTGACAAACGTCGCCGATGTGGTATAACATTGTTGTAACGCTAAAGGACGGGCCCGTGATCAAGAAACTGCGAAAGGTCGGCAACAGCAACGCGCTGCTCCTGGACAAGGCCATCATGGAGTTGATCGGCCTGGACGAGGGCGGCGACGTGCAATTGACCGTCGATAACGGCTCGCTCATCGTCACGCCGGCGAATCCTCACCCGATCGACAAGAAACGCTTCGAGGAGTGCCTCGACCGGGTGGTGGCCGAGCGCCGCGCGGTCCTGAGGCGGCTGGCCCAATGAGCCGGACGGTGACCTTCCTGGCCGTCGATGACGTGGTGGCCATCCACGGCCGCATGATCCAACAGTTCGGAGGCGGGCCGGGGCTGCGAGATCGGGGCCTGCTGGAATCGGCGGTGGCCATGCCTGCGGCGCGCGTGGGCGGACGTTACCTGCACCGCGGCACCGCTGCCAAGGCCGCCGCCTACCTCTTCCACCTGTGCCGGAACCACGCCTTTCTCGACGGGAACAAGCGGACCGCCCTGGCTGCGGCAGACGTGTTCCTGCGGCTGAACGGGGCCTCGCTGTCGGCGACCGACGATGAACTGGAGGAACTGACGGTCGGCGTGGCGACCGGCGCGGTTTCGAAGCATCAGGTCGTGCGGTTCTTTCGCGCCCATGTCCGCTCGTAGGCTGCGGCGCGCCGCGGCACGCGTGTGGCGCATCGCGCCTCACCCAGGGGGTGGCACGGCAGCGGCGCAGCCGCGGCCGTGTGGCGCATCGCGCCTCACCCAGGGGTGGCACGGCAGCGGCGCAGCCGCGGCCGTGTGGCGCATCGCGCCGGGTAAGCACACGGTCACGCTTCGCGTGGCCGTGCCACCCGCCAAGGGCAGGCCTGTACGCGTCGTCGCTTCTGGCGGCGTGTAAAAAAGGTACCAGGAACCTTTTCGGCAAAACAGCCTTTTTGCCGTCAAAAACGCCGAATGACAGAAAAGGTTCCTGGAATGCTCTGTTGAAAGGATGGTCGTTTTGCCGATAAGGCTTGCATGAGCAAGACAACCAAAGATCCGATCGCGTTGGCGCGGGTGGCCCTGGAGGCGGGCAAGGAGGCGTTGCCGCCGTATTCCCACCCCAAGAGCCCG
>JAUVZF010000008.1 GCA_030602705.1 Planctomycetota bacterium | reverse complement strand
TGACTTACGTCAATTTTGCCCCCTCAAAAACCCCTCAAAAACGGAACAAAACGGAACAAAAACGGACAAAAACGGACACATAAATCGCAAAAACGGATCAAAAACCAGCGCGTTTTGCCTTACCTATCTTAACATTTGAGGCCAAATCGCCCCTCACGGCCCAGAAACGGGGCTCCGCGCCAAAAAAAACGCGAATTTGCCCGTTTCGGCAAGGTCAAAATTGACGTAAGTGTTATAGAACCAGCCGCATGTGTAGGGCGGGGCGGGGCGAATCACGACCGGCGGCCGCAGCATTTCTTGTACTTCTTGCCGCTGCCGCACGGGCAGGGATCGTTGCGACCGACTTTGGGCACCTCGCGAACGATGGTCTTGACGGCCCCTTCGCGGGCCATCTGCGACTGCCGGCTCATATCGAGGGCCGCCTGCCGCTGGGCCTCGTACACGCTCTCGGCCACGGCGTGCTGGCTCGACTGTCCGGCCCAGATGCGGTCGAGTGCGTCCTGGCGTACCCAGCGTGCCTTGAAGAACAGGTCGGTAAACTTTTCGCTGGCCGCGTCGAGCATCCGCTCGAAACTGCCGAGCCCCTCGCGTTTGAACTCGATGAGCGGGTCTTTCTGCGCGTATCCTCGCAGGCCCACGCCCGACTTCAAGTGGTCCATCGCCAGCAGGTGGTCTTTCCACGAGGTATCGTGGACCTGGAGCAGCAGGTAGCGTTCGAGTTCGGTCATGCGGCTGCGGCGGTCGGACCTGGCGCGGGCCAGGAGGAACTCGGCGATGATCTGATCGGGCGCGAGCGGCGTGGGCTCTTCGTCCGCTTCGGCGTCTTCGGCGGCGGGGGGCGGCTCGCGGATGGCCTCGATGAACCCGCGCGGCGTGATCTCCAGCGCCAATCGTTCGACGGCCCACTGTGCGAGCGGCTGCCAGTTCGCCTCCTCCTCGAGCCCGTCGGCCGGCATGTGCTCCCGGACGCCAGTTTCCACGGTGTGGCGCAATCGGTCCGACACCTCGAACTCGCGGGCGATCGTGAGCAGTTCGTCGCGCACGGCCAGGGGGTTACGGTGGCGGATGTCGTTGACCCTGACCTTGGTCAGGTAGTACCGCGCCGCCCACTCGGCCAAACCCTCGAAATCCTGGTTTCCGTGGCCGATTTGCGGCGAGAGGTACTCCTCGACGGCGTACTCGATGGGGTAGGAGCGTTCCTTGTCGGCGTAGAGGCGCTGGAGATGCTCAAGGAGGGAAGTTGCGGCGGCCTCGCGGTCGAGGTCCGCCAGGTCGGACGCCGTTACGCCGAGGTCGAACTTGCGGTTGGCCCAATCCGCCAGGGCCGCGAGGCGGAACTCCTCGCGCAGGAACTCCTGAACCGGCGCCACGTCGGTCGCCTCGATGCGTTCGGCAGCCGCCGCGCACAGCATCTCGGCGATCTCGTCGGAGGCGGCCTTCTTGAGGTCGGATTCGGCGACCTCGACGCCCAGAAACGCCTTGGCCCACCGCGCGAGTGCGGCGTAATCGGCTTGGACAGGCGGCTGGCCGTCGTCGTAGTCCTCGTCGTCGGGGCCGAACTCCTCGGGGATGAACTCGCCGAGGGTCTGCGTGACCGCGTCGCGTGCCGCCTGGACGGCCTGGCGCTTGAGGAAGTCGGGCAGCGCGTCGGCATCCTTGCCTTCGAGTTCGATCGCGTCCACCTGGGCCCTGAGTTCGCGTGCAGCCCATTCGGCGACGGTCTCCAGGCTGTACGTCTCGGAGAGGTAGGAGTCGCACGCGGCTTCGATGCTCTCGGTGAGGAGGTCCCAGACGAAGTCCCTGAGGTCGTCGGCCTCCAGGATGTTCTGCCGCCGGCCGTAGAAGATGTTCCGCTGGCGGTCCATGACCTCGTCGTAGTCCAGGAGGTGCTTGCGGATGTTGAAGTTGCGTTCCTCGACCTTTTTCTGGGCGTTCTCGATGCCTCGCGTCAGCCACTTGTGCTCCAGGGCCATGCCCTCTTCCATGCCGAGTTTCTGGAGCGCCCCGGAGACCCAGTCGCGTGCGAAGATGCGCATCAGGTCGTCTTCGAGGCTGAGGAAGAAGCGGCTGGAGCCCGGGTCGCCCTGGCGTCCTGTGCGGCCGCGCAACTGGTTGTCGATGCGGCGTGCCTCGTGCCGCTCGGTGCCCACGACGTGCAGTCCGCACGGCGGGTCCTTGCGGCATTCCGTCCGTCCGCGCTTCGGAAACGACGGATCGACCTTCGGTTTGAAGCAATGGGCACAGTTGGTCTTGGGATCGTATTCGGTGCATCCGACGCAGCATTTGTGTCCGAAGTCGGACGGGATGCCCTGTTGCGTGAGGTCCCACGGGCCATAGCACGTCGCATCGACGACGCCGGCGCCGAGTTTGATGTCCGTTCCGCGCCCCGCCATGTTCGTGGCGATGGTAACGTTGCCCTTCTCCTTGCCGTCGGGCCCCACGTGCCGGTGGCCGGCCACGGCGACGATCTCGGCCTCCTTCTCGTGGTACTTGGCGTTGAGGACCTCGTGGGGGATGCCGTAGGTCCGCTCAAGCATGCGGGAGAGGCGTTCGGAGTTCTCGACGCTGGTGGTGCCGACCAGGAGCGGGCGGCCGGAATCGTAGTACGCCTTGATCTCCTCGACGATGGCGGCGTACTTCTCCTTCTCGGTCCGGAAGATAAGGTCGGCGTGGCCGGTGCGCGAGAGGGGGCGGTTGGTGGGGATGGCGACGGTCTCGAGGCCGTAAATCTTGTCGAACTCTCCCGCCTCGGTCATGGCGGTGCCGGTCATGCCGGCGAGTTTGTCGTACATGCGGAAGTAGTTCTGCAGGGTGATCGTGGCCAGGGTCTGCGTTTCTTCCTTGATGCGTATCTGCTCCTTGGCCTCGACTGCCTGGTGCAGGCCGTCGGACCACTGGCGTCCGGGCATGAGTCGCCCCGTGAAATCATCGACGATGATGACTTCGTCGTTGCGGACGACGTACTGCTTGTCGCGGCGATACAGGTGGTGTGCGCGGAGGGCCTGGTCGATGAGGTGTGGCCAGTCGTCGCCGCCTACAACATACATGCTTCCCACGTCGAGAAGTTCGGTGGCTCGCCGATCACCTTTCTCTGTCAGCGGGCACTGGTGCTCTTTGTGGCGGACGACGAAATCTGCTTTGGGGTCCCCGCCTTTCTCGGGCAGCATGTCTTCGGGATATCCGGAGCGTGGCCCCTTGAGTTGCCGAGCCACCGCGTCGGACTTGGCGTACTTCTCGGTCGATTCGAACGCCGGGCCGGAGATGATAAGGGGCGTGCGGGCCTCGTCGATGAGGACCGAGTCGCACTCGTCCACGATGGCGTAGGCCAGTTCGCCCTGGACCTGCTCGGCCCGGCGGGTCTTCATGTTGTCTCGCAGGTAATCGAAGCCGAACTCGTTGTTGGTGCCGTAGGTGATGTCGCAGGCGTACTGGGCCTGCCGCTGGGCGCTCTCCATCTCAACCTGGATGGCGCCGACCGTCAGGCCGAGGCGCCGGAAGATCGGCAGGTTCCATAAGCGGCCCACGCGCACCAGGTAATCGTTGGTGCTGACGACGTGGACGCTGCGGCCCGAGAGGGCGTTCAGGTACACAGCGAGCGCCGCTACCAGGGTCTTGCCCTCGCCGGTGGCCATCTCGGCGATCCTGCCGTCGTGCAGGACCATCCCGCCGACCAGTTGCATGTCGTACGGCCGCATCCCGTACAGGCCGTGCAGTTCGATGGGGTTGCCGGTGGATGAGTCGATGAGGCTGGCCTCGCCGCGCATCGCCTGGCGGATGCGCTGCTGGACCTCGGGGTGGTGGTCCTCGGGGGCTTCCTCGACGCCGAGCCAGACGGTTCGCTTGGCGGCCTCGCGAGCAACGGCGAACGCCTCGACCAGAAGGTCGTCGAGCGATTCACCGTCGGCGTGGCGCCGGCGGAACTCGGCCGCCTTGGCCTGGAGCGCCTCGTCGGAGAGGGTCTGCATCTCGGACTCAAGCGCATTGATGCCGGCCACCCTCTCCGTGTAACCACGGATCAGGCGTTCGTTGCGCGACCCGAAGACCGCGCGGGCCACCCTGCTGATGAGTTCGACGACAACCTCAAGGGCCATGGTAATCGACAGGGATTAGGGAACAGGGACCGGACACGCGAAAGCACGGCACGCACCATCCCCTCCGGCGCCAACCAGCCGGTTCCTTCCCCGACACTCCTCCTCGCTGTGCGGGCGCTCCCAGAGTATATCGGCACAACGGGGCGTCGTCAATCCGGCCGAACGACAGGTGCCCATTGACCGGTGCCGGGGGCCGGGGTACGATTGGAGCGAAGGGCCGGACGGGAAACACCGACGGCGCCGGCGTTTCTTACAGTACGGTCGTATAACAGGCCGGGAACAGGGGAACCGACGATGATGAGCCATCTCTTTAGAACGTTCGTTGGAATGATCCTCGTTGCGGCGGTGCTCGCCGGCAGCCTGGATGGGGCGGTCGCTCTCGGTCCCAGCCGCGTGGCGCCGAAGAGCGGAGCGGGCGCAACGGAGCCGGCGGCGCCGGTCGTCGTGAAGGCGGCGGCAGACCTGAAGGCCGAATTGCTGGCCGCCGCAGCCGAGGGCAAACTGACTGGCGCCCTGCTGAAACTGTTCCGCGATTACGCCGTCGCCCGCGTCCGCGAGCGGTACGTGCCGAAGGCCATCTCGAAGGACCTGTGGGACTGGATCCTCGCGAACCAGGACCTCCGTGAGGCCGTCCTGGTGGGCCTTCACCCCGAGAACGAGAGGGACCTGGCCGTGCTCGGCCGCCTGGGCGCGCTGCGCGAAAAGTTCGGCGACAGGCTCCGGAACTATCCTCACCTGGCCATGGCGTTTGCCATCGTGTACGGCTATGCGGGAACGAAGTCGATCCGTGAGGGCCGGCTTAACTACGTCGAGAAGGGCCGCGAGGTCCCCTCCATGATGGAGTCGTTCGAGTACTATCTGAAGAACGAGAAGACGATGAAGATGTCGTTGAAGACGACGCCCTGGCCGGTGCTCATCTTCGTGGCCGACAACGACCTGCCGCTCGCCGAACGCAAGTGGGCCGTGGCCCGGTACGGCGCGAGGCCGCCTATGACGTACGGCAGCCTGTACTACGACGTGCCGTACGACAATTCGGCCGTCGGAAAGGAGAAGAAGGGGAAACTGGGGGATAAGCCTCGAACGCTTGCGAACATTCTGTCGTGCGGCGGCGTGTGTGCCCATCGAAGCTACTACGCCAGTCGTGTCTTCAAGTCGCTCGGCGTGCCGAGTCTGTACGACTGCGGCTCCGGGGCGCGCGGCGGGCACGCCTGGGTGGCCTGGGTCGGACGACAGGGGAAGACGGCCGACCTGCTGTTCACGGGACGCTTCGACTACGACAAGTACTACACGGGTACCGTGTTCGATCCGGTGACGCGCAAGTACGTCCTGGACCGCGACGTGCAACTCGACGTGGCCGCCATGCTCCGGTCCTATCCCGGGTACCTCAACGCCATCGCCGCCTGCCGCACCTACGCCATGCTCGACGACCAGAAGCGGGCCAAGGCGACGGGCCTGCTGGACGGAGCCATCCGGCAGAACCCGTATTGCAGTGTCTCGTGGCGCATGATGGCGGCCGACTGCGCCAAGGGCGTCATCCCCGCCAAGCGGGGCGAGGCCATGTACGCCAAGATGATGAAATCCTTCGCGGCGTACCCGGACCTGACGTTCCGCGTGCTGGCGATGATCCTGGAACCACGCTTCAGCCCGGACAAGAAGCCGACCGAAAGGGAGATCACCGCCAACCTGCGAATCCTGGACGGCGCCCACGGCCTGTACGCCCGGTCACAGCGGCCCGATCTGGCCGTTAACCTCCGATACCTCCAGGGCCGGTATCTCGAGGCCAACGGACGAAGGGAACAGGCCGTGAAACTCTACGTCATGGCCTCCGAGCAGTACGCCACCGAGCATTTCGGTTTCGTCCGCCTCTACGACCGGGCCATCCGACTGCTGAAGGAAGACGGCAAGACCGACCTCATGCTCAAGTACATGAACATGGTGGCCGAGAAGGTGCCCGAGTTTCAGTCGGCCTTCAACGAGCGGTTCAAACTGACCAACCCCACCTACAAACACGTCGTCAGTAAGTATGCGGCGGCCCTGACGGCGGCCGGGCGGGCGGCCGAGGCCGAGAAGTGGTCGGCCCGTCTCGAAAAGGCGAAGGGGTGAGGCCGGCAAGCGCTACTTTGTCAACTGCGCCTCGCCCCTGATAGGCGGGTGGCACGGCATCCGTACGGAGGCCGTGTGTCACGCCGCACCGAGGAGCACACGGTCACGCTGCGCGTGGCCGTGCCACCCTGCTAAACACATACCCCGACCCGTGGACGGATGCCTTTCCGCTTACACCACGCCTTGAACTCAGGACACCAGAACCCCAGCCTCGGCTGCAGGCCTCGGGTGTTGTGTGGTTATGTGCCGACGGATTCATGGCTTTTGTTCTCTCGGCCAGTGCCAAAAAGATTGCCAATAGGCCTGATCGGTGGCGTACACGTCGATGGGATCCCGCGTCGAATCGAACTCGGCCGGCAGGATACCGAAGCGCTTCATCTCGCGAACGTAATGCTCATTAGGGCGGAAGCCGGTCAGATGATAGGCCGCGGCTTTGACTTCCATCGCCGCGCAGGTGCCCGGATAGGCCGCTCCGGTCTCGATCCACAGCCGCACCAGTCGGCGATCGCGTTCGGAAAGCTTCACGTCGAAATGCGAGGGCACAAGCGTCGCCATGAGGCGGCTCGCGGCGCTGCCGATGCTTCGCGGCGGGCGATTGCCGTCGGCGTCGTTCCCGTGCGAAACCAGCCCCTTGACCGTCATCAGGGTGTGGTAGCTGCGCGAGAAGACGCGGTGGCCGCTGGGCGCGGAACTCAGGTCGATCTTGCCGTCGAGCCGTTCACCGCCATGGCAGGAAACGCAATGGCGATCGAGAATCGGCTGCACGTCGCGGGGAAAATCGATCACGTCTGGCACGTCGGCGATCGGCTCGATGTGACTGGGCGGCCGGCGGAGCGCGGCCAGCGTCGGCGAGGCACGCGAATGCGGCGCATCGGTGCGATGTTCGTGGCAGCCGGCGCACGAGAACATCTCACCCGGCTGCACAGTCACAAAGCTCTGCATACGCTTGACGGCTAGGTCGTTCTCGTCGAGGGCGACGAAGAAAATGTTCCGCAGCGCCGGCACTTCGAAGTTCGCCGAGCCGTCGGCCTCCACGGGCACCGTGCCGAGGATGCGCTTGAGGGTGAACGTGCCGCCGATGCTCGTGTTGTGACTGATGGTGCCGTTGAGATTCACCGGCTTGGGCAGTTGCTCCAGCACCAGGAGCCGTTTGATTTCGCCCGCTGCCACGCCTTGCATCCGGCGGCCATGGCGGACGTCGGCCAGGACCAGTTGGCCGATGGCTCGGCTAAGGTCGACGGTCGAGGGAAGTAACGGCTCGCGATCGCGGGGGCGCAAGGGGCGCGGCTCGTGGACGCGCATCGTCTTGCCGCCATCAAACGCATGCAGAACGTGCGTTTCGCCCCGGCCGTTCATCCAGAGAATACGGTTGCCTTCGGCGAGCAGAAACGAGTCCTCGCTGAGCGGATACGGGTCACGATAGTCGCTGCCGGTCCCAAGTCGCTGCACGCGGGCTTGGCTGTCGGGGCCCTCGCTGGGATCGACGATCGTCATCCGGCCGGAATGCTCTTTGCGCCCGTGGCCGGGAGAAAAGATGCAGGCGACCTTGTTCGTGCCGGGAATCGGCTTGGCGTCGATCATCACGGTGCCACCATGCATGTTTCCGAAATAGACCATCTGGCCCGTACCGTCGGGGCCGATGGTCCAAAGGTGATGGTAGCGCACGCGGCTGCGATCGACGTATTCCCAGCGCGTGTAGAGAATGCGGCCGTCGGGCAGCATCCAGGGCGTGTTGTCGTGGACGATGCTGCTCGACAACGGGCGGATGTTTCGTCCGTCGCCGTCGCAGCGATAGAGGATGGCCACCTGAGTGTACCAACAAGCAACAAAGCGGTTGCAGCGCGACGAGCAAAAAACGATGTGATCGTCGGGCCGATAGATCGGCTCGATGTCGTCGTAAGGTCCGTCGGTCAGTTGCCGCAGTTTCGTGCCGTCGGCGTCGATTTCGTAAAGATGATAGTGATTCTGTCCGCCCTTTCGATAGGAGAAGAGAATCTTGCGGCCATCATAATGCACGCAAGGGTCGCGAACGCCGCCTTGCGGGTCGTCGAGCAGGACGCTGACCTTGCCGGTGCGAAGGTCGAGTTTGCAGAGCTGTCCGCCTCCCGGCCCATAGGCCCACCTCTGCGGATTGTTGTCGAAGTAGCCGAAGTTGGCGTAGTAGTGTCCGTCGGTCCCAAAGGCGCGGACAGCGAAGACGATTTCCTCGACGCCTTCCGGACGCGACTGAATTTCCGCGGCGCGGGCTGCCGCCGCGCCGCCGACGAGGACCACCGCGATCAATGCGACGCGGGACGGACTTGGGTGGCTCATCTTCGCACGGTCAGGAGAACATGACATGGTTCTGCTCGTCATCGCAAATCCAGGTGCCGCAGCACACGTTCATTCATAGTCATTCGGTACAACCGTGTCAAACCCCCAAGTCGGAAATTCCCGGATTGACTGGAGTTCGGGGGGGCAATGATGAATGGCGAATAGGACGAAAGGACAGGCGCCAGGCTGGCCTATCCATCGAGCGGAAGCGCCTGAGTTCACCTCGGGGAGTCTCATTTTCGACCTACCACGCCGTGCGCTACGCCGAAGGCGTTCCACTGCGAAGCCCGGGGTAACTGATAGCGATTTGAATCGCCCCACGCTGCCCATGATCTTACCGTGAGGCCGTAGAGACTGTCAAGGACCTGCCGCGAGAGTCGCGAAATTCGTAAGACTGATAGCGATTTGAATCGCCCCACGCTGCCCACTGACTGACTGCGAGCTGCACCCCGTCGGCCTTGACGATGAGCGTCCAGTCGCCGCGCGGGTCGTGGGCGACGACCAGGTGCAGGTGCGTCTTTTTGCCGGCGGGGACCTCGGCCTTTCTGGAAAGGGTGCATCCGGTGATCCGGCGCCGCCGCCATATCCAAGGTGCAGCGGAAGCCGATCGTCGCGCAGCGGTCCAGGCCCGGCCACATCATCAGGAACTTGGCCGCGCGGTGTGTCGGCTGCGGGCCGCCGTCGGCGTACCAGCGCGAGCCTTTCGCCTTGTACCAAGAGCCGCCCCTGAGAATGCAGAACCGCGTCCGGCCGTCGGAGCGTTCGCTCTCGGTCCATTCCCACGTGTTGCCGCACATATCCCAGCAGCCGAATGGAGAGCGGCCCTTCGGGAAGGCCCGGACCGGCGTAGTCCCGTCCGTCTGGCCGTGGTTGCACCGCTGGGGGTCGAGTTCGTCGCCCCACGGATACTTCCATCGCTCAGGCCCCTGGGCGGCGTGCTGCCACTCGTCCTCAGTGGGCAGCCGCTTGCCGGCCCAGCGTGCGTAGGCCCGGGCGTCGGCCAAGTCGACGTAAACCACGGGGTGGTCCTCCCGGCCGGGCGGCGGCCGGCCGTCGACCCAGTGCTTCAGGAAGTTCTTCTTGTGCCGCGGCTCGTAGCCGGCGGCCTCCAGGAAGGCGGCGAACTGCCGGTTCGTGACGGGCACCGCGTCGATGGCGTACGGCGAGAGGGTGACCGTGCGCTTGAGCGGCGCCGCGTACGTGCCGCACTCGCGCTTGCGGAACGTGACCTCGATGCGGACCTCGCCGCCGGAGATGGCGATCATGCCCTCAGGCAGGTCGGCAGGGGCGTAGGGCTTGGTGGGCCGGACGGGCCGGAGCCTCTCCTGCCGCTTCGGGAACGTGGTGGAGAAGTGGCGGCGGGCGTGGGTCCGGCGCTGCTCGCGGAGGAAGCCGGCGAAGTCCTCATCAAGCGCATCCGGCCGCGCGGCTAGGAAGCAGCCGATGCCGCGCGGAGCGATGGTACCCGCGAGCCTCGCGCGGCCGTCCCGCGACTCCGGCTCAATCTCCACGCCGCGGACCAGGTCGGCGTAGCGCGTGCCCGGCTCGTGCCTCACCTCCAGCAGGGTGCCGTCGCGCGGCTCGCCGGCGCGGTTGACGAGGGTCCAGAGCCTCAAGGCCTCGCGCTCCCACCGGCTGGCGTAGACGTCCTCAGCCTCGGTGGGGACGAGGGGCGTCCACTTCTCGCCGACGAAGACGCGGGCGTAGTGCCGCTGGATGGGCACCATCGTTCGGAGGATGGAGCGGTCGCGCCCGTTCCAGCCGACCCACGTGCCGAAGACGTTCTCCCACACCATCATGCCGCTGCCGTTCATCCAGGCCGAGTGGAGTTCGCCCGTGTGGTCGTGCTGCCATCGGCGAGTCTGGTGCTGCATGTGGCGGCGTTCGAACCACTTGTTCCGCAGGACGCCCGGGACGGGGCTGTCCTTGAACCCCTGGGCCCACGACATGTGATGGCGTGCGATCTCGCGGACGGGCATGTCGAGTTCCGACTCCAGGACCACGCCCCGGCGGACGGCGTCGAGCCGCGGCCTCAGGTCCTTGCTGCCGTGGTGCAGCGTGTCGAGGAAGATGCCGTCGGCCTCGATGGCGGCGACCAAGGCGGCCAGGGCGTCGACGTCGCTCGTGCCCTCGCGGCGGGTGCCGGTATCCCACGGGTTGTAGTCGATGAAGACGCGGACGCCGCGCTCCCGGAGGCGCCGGCCGAGGTCGCGAAGCCCGTCCAGGCCGCCCGGCATGTCGCGGTAGAAGTCGAACTGGTTCCGGTCGTCGAAGCCGATGCGCGGGTAGGCGTGCCAGAGGACGAGGGCGTCGTAGCCGCCGAAGCCGCGCTCGCCCGACGCCACGAACTCCTCCGGCGTGTACCGGCCGGCCTCCGGGTCGTAGAACTCGAGGTCGCCCATCATGGCGAAGCAGCAGGTATAGCAGGAGGCGGCCCAGCGGAAGGCCTCCTTCTCGTAAAGCGAATCGTCATAGGCGAGTCCGTGGCGCGTGCGCTCGCGCCACTCGGCGAGCCACCCGCGCCAGACGGGCCGGCGGGCGGGGTCGGACGGGGCCAGCATGATCGGCCCTTCCTTGAACCCCGCCTCGGCGGGGGCCTCGCCGGCGAGCGCGGATGCCCCGGCAAGGGCGGCTGAGCAGACGGCTGCCGCTCCGAGGCTTAGAGCCAGCAGGACGCATACGTATCGCACGGTGTTCTCCTTTCCGCTTTGTGACAGGCCGTTTGTGTGCTGTCCAGCGGGCGGCTACTTGCTCTCGACGGCGATTTCAGCCCAGTAGCCGGCCTCCCACGACCAAGCGTCCGCCTGGTTGATGAGTTCGAGGTTTACCGTCTTGCCGGCCAGGGACGAGAGGTCGACGTCCACGTTGAGCCAGCCGTCCTTGGCGGTGCTTTTGCTGATCTTCTGCCTGGCGAGTTGCACCCCGCCGGCCTTGACGATGAGTGTCCAGTCGCCGCGCGGGTCGTGGGCGACGACCAGACGCAGGTGCGTCTTTTTGCCGGCGGGGACCTCGGCCTTCCTGGAAAGGGTGCATCCGGTGGTCCGGCGCCGTGAGCGTTGCTGCCGCTCCGGTCGCCCTTCGGGCTCCCTCCGCAGCAGCAACGCTGGGCCTGTTGGAGACGGTTACACCTTAACGCACCGCTTCAACTGTTCAGTCAATGGGTACAAGGTCAAGGTGCCTTGATCCGCTCCATCTCCTCGTCAGTGAACTTCGAGTTCGCGATCGGACCGGGGTCGTAGCTCTTCATGACGGCGCTTGGCTTCGGCTTCTTGACCGGGATGACGAAGACCTCTCGGCCGCCCGCCGTCTCGACCTTGCCGCCCATCTTCTCAACGGCCTGGCGGACGAGTTTCTTCGAGACCTCGATCAACGTGGGAAAGTCGTACGGCGAGTGGCTGAACTTGCCCTTCGGGTCCAGGGCCGACTTGAATCGGTCGGGTATCTTCTCGAACCCCATGGTGGTGAATAGAATGCCGCCGGCGTTGGACGGGTTGCAGTCGGAGTCCTGCCCGCAACGGATCGAGATGACGATGGTCCGGTCGGGGTCGCCCTTGCCGTAGAAGAGGCCCATGAGGATGTAGGCCCCGTTGAGTTTGGCGTCGATGTTCTTTTGGCCGCCCTTGCCGCCGGGCTTCGTAAGGTGGCACAGGCCGTGCTGGTACTTCGGGTTCTTGTGATACTTCTCCTCGATCCACTGCCAGGTCTTTTGCCAGTCGTCGGGGTTCTTCTCCTGCCAGCGAAGCATGTCGCGGACCATCTCGGCGTATTGGCTTTCTTTGGGGATGCACCGCAGGCCCGCCTCGACGATCTTCACCATGTCGTCGGTGAAGAACGCCTCGGCGTACATGCCGCCGACGAACTGCCCGGCGTACATGGCGTCGCCGTAGTTCATCAGCCGCCCGAACTTCTCGCCCAGTTCGATCGGGAGGTTGGGCATGCCCGGCGCGATGAGACCCGAATAGTCGGCCTCGATCTGGTAATCGATGTCGTCGGCGTGCTTGTTGAACCGGGGGTGGCTCGAATCGGGCGGCGCGATGCCGCGGCGGAGGTTCATCCGGCCGGCGTTGTTCGCACAGTGGAGGCGGTACCCGGAATTGGCGAAGTCGATTCCCGCCTGGCGGATCGAAACGTCCAGGCCGTGAACCTCAAGCGTCCGCAGGAACGTCATCTCCACGTAGATGTCGTCCTGCTCGAACTGGTTGATCAAGCCGGGCTTCCACACGGGCACCTGGTTCTCGGGGAAGATCTCCCCGCGCTTCTTCCACTCCGTGGGGCCGCCCCATCCGACGCCGGCCATCTGGCCGATCCAGCCCGCCTTCATCTTGCTGACGTATTCGGTGACGGGCAGGCGCCGGACCTTTGGGTCGGCCTCGGCCGTGGACCCCAGGAGTAACACGAAGAAGGTCACCGCAAGAAGCATCTTTGTGATTCGGCGCACCGGATCGTCCTTTCATAAAAGGTAACCGTTCAGGCCCTTTTAGGGCCTCGGATGCTCTGCAAGCCGGGCGGGCGTGCCCAGCGCGGAACATCCAAACTTAATTTTAGGGTGCAACATACCGCCCTCGCTGCTGTTGTAGCAAGCATGTTTTCCAGAACATTCAAGCGGAGGGCCTCGCGTGTCAAGCGGGCCGCCCCGGGGTTTTGACTTGGCCCCGCCTGCTTCTTCCGCGCACCACGACACGGAAGCGGCGGCCGCAAGGAGTGCGAGCACCACGGCCAGGCTGAGTCGCATCACCACCATCCTCTTGCCGGTTGGGTGTGTTCGGAGCGTTATTCGCTGGCGATCCGGATCTCGGCCCAGAAGCCGGCCTCCCACAACCAGCCGTCGGCCTGGTTCAGGAGTTCGAGGTTGACGGTCTTGCCGGCCATGGGCGAGAGGTTTACCGTCACGTCGGTCCAGCCGTCCTTGGCGGTGCTCTTGCTGATCTTCTGCCTGGCGAGTTGCACCCCGCCGGCCTTGACGATGAGTGTCCAGTCGCCGCGCGGGTCGTGGGCGACGACCAGACGCAGGTGCGTCTTTTTGCCGGCGGGGACCTCGACCTTCTTTGAGAGTGTGCATCCGGTGGTCCGGCTGAGGGGGTGTGTGACGAGGACGTTCTTTCTGCCGCCCCATTCCCGCCGCAGGCCGGGGTCCATGTCGGCGCCGCAGTTGGCGACCTTCCATCCGGGTGCGACCGTCGCCACGGCCTTCGAGATGTCGATCTTCGCCGCGCTCTTGCCGCCGCTAGGGGCAGGCGCCTTGATCCGCTCCATCTCCTCGTCGGTGAACTTCGAGTTGGCGATTGGGCCGGGCTTGCCGACGTGCTCCAGTTTGGTGGGCTTGGGTTCGGTGACGGGGATGACGAAGACCTCTTGGCCCGTGTTGTCGATCTCGATCTTGCCGCCGGCCTTCTCGACGGCCTGGCGGACGAGTTTCTTCGAGACCTCGATGAGCGCGGGGAAGTTGTACGGCGTGTGGCTGAACTTGCCCTCCGGGTCCAGGGCCGACTTGAACCGGTCGGGTATCTTCTCGAACCCCATCGTGGTGAAGAGAACGCCGCCGGCGTTGGAGGGGTTGCAGTCGGAGTCCTGGCCGCAACGGGTCGAGATGATGATGGTCTGGTCGGGGTCGCCCTTGCCGTAGAGCAGTCCCATGATGATGTAGGCGCCGTTGAGTTTGGCGTCGATGCTGAAGGCTCCCTCGCCGCCGGGCTTCGAGCACAGGCCGTGCGTGTACGCCGGGTTCTTGTGGTACTTCTCCTCGATGAGGTTCCAGGTCTTGGGCCAGTCATCGGGATTGGCCTGGTACCATTTCAGGACGTCGCGGATGCACTCGGCGTACTGGCTTTGGGGGGGGATGCACCTCAGGCCCGCCTCGACGATCTTGACCATGTCGTTCTCGAAGAACGCCTCGGCGTACATGCCGCCGACGAACTGGCCGGCATAGACGCCGTCGCCGTAGTTCATGAGGCGGCCGAACTTTTCGCCCAACCGGATGACGAGGTTCGGCATGCCGGGCGCGATGAGGCCGGCGTAATCGGCCTCGATCTGGTAATCGATGTCGTCGGCGTGCTTGTTGAACTGGGGGTGGCCCGAGTCGGGGGGTGCGATGCCTTTTCGCAGGTTGGTTCGCCCGGCGTTGTTGGCGTGCCACAATCGGTAGCCGGACTTGGCGAAGTCGATGCCCGCCTGGCGGATGGAGCAGTCCAGACCGTACACCTCCAGCGTCCGCAGGAACGTCATCTCAACGTAGATGTCGTCCTGGCGAAACTGGTTGATCGTGCCGGGCTTCCACTTCGGCATGCGGTCTTCCGGGATGATCTTGCCCTTGAACTTGAACTCCGTCGGTGCGCCCCATCCGACGCCGGCCATCTGGCCGATCCAGCCCGCCTTCATCTTGCTGACGTATTCGGTGACGGGCAGGCGCCGGACCTCCTGCCGGCCGTGTGTGCCCACGGTACAGCCTGCTGCGATCAGTGCTACCAGTGCCAGCGTAAGGGTGATCCTGTGCATGAGAGTCTCCTTTCCCTGTCGCCGTCTGTCGGATGTGGCGACACTCCTTCAAACCCGTGGACTGGGTCGCGGTTACGGCCCGGTAGCCGCCTCCGTCGGGGCTGCGCGGCGGGCGCGGCGCCAAAGTGGCACGACCACAAGTCGCACGTAGCCAAGCGCGGCCATGCCCGCAATCGTGCCGAACACGAGGGCCTGCACCCAGTTGTAACGCTCGAACTCCACCATGTAACGATAGAGATGGCCCAGCCAGTCGTTGACGAGGATCCACACGCTCACGAGAGCGAGGGCCCTCGCGCGGCCGCCCAGGTCTGTTCCGTGCCAGAACAGCAGCAGGACGAGAAGGCAGGGGACCAGGATCCCGCCGATGGCGAAGGCGCCCTCGGCCGCAAGGCGCAGATGCGTGTCGGCCAGAGTGGCCTTGAAGGTCGGGCCGAAGCCCCAGCCCATCGACTCGGCGACCTCCACGCCGAGCAGGCGCGGCCAGGGGCACAGGGCCGTCAGCAGCGCCACCGTGGCCACCTCGCGCCCGATGCCGGCGGCCCGGCCGCCGCTCTCGGCCCGGCTCATCCAGATGCACGCCGCCGCTCCGCACACCAGCGCGATGGTGACCGCCCAGACGCCCGCCAGGACGGCGGGCCCCGTCGTGACCGGCGAGGCAAGGACCCCTCGCGGTCCCCAGCAGAGGTTGCCGACGATACAGTTCCAGTACATCGTCAGGACGAAGGCCGCTCCGAGAACCGGCGCCAGCGCCGACCACTCGGACCAGGCGCGGGCGTCGCGGCGGTACAGGCACAGACCCAGGAGCAGCGCCAGCGCTGCTGACGTCACAAACGGCAGCACCAGGACGGCGGCCGGCGGGATGGACGGCGATTCCGCATACAAGACGAACGCCACCAGAAGCGGCAGCGAGACCAGGATGATACTCAGCGGGAAGAGGATGATGGCTACGAGGTGACGCCGCAAGAGGGTCATGCTGTCTCCACGGTCGGGGTACAGCCTACGCGCACGAGGCAGGTTTTGCAACAAGAACCGGCCAGAGCGCCGCATTAACGTTTTGGTGGTAAAGTTGGCCGGCATGGTCAGCCGCCACTTCGCGCGGCCCGTACGGGCCGCGCAAGCCGCCTTGACGCCGACATCCAAAACGCTAACGCACCCACCTGCAACGTTGGCTTGCCGGCGCTGCTCTCGGTGGTATACTCATGCGGGCCGGCCGGCAAAGGTCGCGGCGGCGAATCTGAGCGCGGCGGCGCGGACCGAGAGCAGAATCAAGCACCCGCGCGGGCCAGTGTGGTGAACGGCAGAGAAAGGAACCGTCATGCAGAGCAAGCCCCGTGCCTTAACGCTTGGCGCGATCGCGGTAGCCGTGTTGGCCACGTCGGCGGTCGCTCCGGCCCAGGAGATGCGGTGCGCCGAAGACAAGGACACCATCTCCATCAAGGTCGGCGACCGGACGCTGCTGGTCTATCGCCGCACGCCGGGACCGTTTAAGGTGTACGTGAAGGAACTCTACACGCCGGGCGGCCTCCAGGTGCTGCTCGATTCGCCGCACGACCACATCCACCATCACGCCCTGATGTACGCCATCGCCGCCGACGGCGTGGACTTCTGGGCCGACGCGCCAAAGAACAAAGTGGGCAAGCAGGTGCCGCGCTCCGATGCCGCCGTGAGCGTGACCGAAGACGGCGGCCGCCGGCGAGCGACCATCGAGCACGTGCTCGACTGGACCGGCTCCGACGGCAAGCCGGTCCTCGAGGAACGCCGCCGGATCGCCCTCGATGACCCAAAGGGCGTCCAGGCGACGCTGCTGACGTGGTCGAGCCGCCTTCGCCCTGCCGAAGGTAAGGATGCGGTGAAACTTGCCCCCTCGCGGCATTACTTCGGCCTGGGTCTGCGGCCGGTGCGGGCTATGGACAAGGGCACGTTCGTCAACCCCACCGGCAAGGGTGGCGAGACCGTCCGCGGCACCGAGAAACTCGTCCGCGCCGACTGGTGCGCCTACCATGCGGCGATCGACGGCAAGCAGGTCACGGTGGCCATGTTCGACCATCCCGATAACCCGCGGCA
Source organism: Planctomycetota bacterium (assembly GCA_030602705.1). Classification (GTDB taxonomy): domain Bacteria; phylum Planctomycetota; class Phycisphaerae; order FEN-1346; family FEN-1346; genus JAUVZF01. Next base: position 50,275 of record JAUVZF010000008.1, on the reverse strand, counting down.
CCCGGCGACGTGGTTCACCATGACCGCCCCGTTCGCGTACCTGTCGGCCACGTTGAACCTCCACCGCCAGCCGATGACCCTCCGGGCCGGCCAGACCCTCAGCCTGACCTACGGCGTGGCCCTGTGGGACGGCAAGACGAGCGCCGAGGAGATCGAGAAGATCTACCGCCGGTGGGTCGCTCTGGCGGCGAAGCCGTAGCCGCCACGAGACGGGTTCGTCCAGAAAGGTCAGAAAGGAGTTCAGGCCATGTCGAGTGACCAGCGTTCATTCCGCGCGACGCGTCGCCGGTTCATCCAGGGCGCCGCAGCCGCAGCCGCCTTCAGCGTCAGCCGCGTCGGCCGTGGCGCGGCCGAGCGGCTGGGCGTCGGATTCATCGGCGCCGGCGTTTCGGGCCGCTACGCCTGCCACGGCCGCTCCCGTTTCAGGTTGCCGGACAGGATCTTTTTTGCGATGGCGGCGTCTTCGCGGATTTGGAAATCGAACATCCCCGCGCAGGCGAAATCCGCGCCGTTCTCAAAGACGTACCGGAAACCGACTCGCGGGTGAATCGCGCCGGCGGCCAGAACCTTGAAGGCGATCCACGGCCGCTTCACCTCGGCCATGAACTTGATGGTCTCCTGCGGCGCTTCGCACCAACTGTTGTCGTGCTTGCCTTCTTTGCTATACGACCAGTAGTCCGACCGGTGGAGCGTCTTCATGTAGAAATCGGGTTCCAGCCCCGCCGCTTCGATCGCCATCGGCACGCTGAGCGAATGGCCGCCCACCCCGGCCGGCACGCCGGCGTCCTTGATGGTCCCGAGCGCCTTTTCGATGAGGTCAACGCGGCCGTCCTTCACCCACCGGTCGCCGATGTTCCCTTGGATGTAACAGGCGATTGCCCCGGCGTCGACGGCCTTCTTGATGTTGGTGCGGGTGTCGCCTTCCTTCGGATACACCTGGGCCAACCACTGGATCTTGCCGCCTCGCTTGTTCCAGTAGGTGTCCAGAATCTTCATCACGTGGTCGTCGGTCCGGAGCAGAGCGGTGTTGATGCCGAACTCCTCGCACAGGTGAAGCGTCTCCCAGATCTTCTCATCGGTGAAGTAGTGCCGGAGCATGGACGAGACGTAGATGAGGTCCCTGCTGTGGGCGAAACCGCTGATGAGGTTCCCGCCGCAGATCAACCGCGTGACCTTCCGGTTACCGATCTTGCCCGTGGGCAGCAGGTCGGCCGATTTCTGCGACGCCGGCCCGGACGGCATGGAGGCAGTCCCGGCCAACAGCGCCTGCTCTTCCAGACTCAGCGCCATGGCGCCCGCCCCCGCAGCCGCGAGCGTCCCTTTGAGAAAATCCCGGCGATTGACTGCTCTGTTCATTCCCGTCACCTGCCCTTCCCTGCTTGCCTCCTGTGGACGCGTTCAGGGCAGCCTGCGCCATGGCCGGTTTCGACCGCAGGGGGCGGTTCTCGCGTATTGTACCAGCATGAGCGGTTCCGGCAATGGCGCCCTCACTAATGCCTTGATTCCGGGGCGTGTGTGCGTATACTACGGCATGTCGGTCCGGAGGCCAAGGGCGGGGTTGGGGCCCTTTTGCATTCGGGCTGCCCCCTGGTGTAATGGTAGCACGCGCGGCTCTGGACCGCTTAGTCGGGGTTCGAATCCCTGGGGGGCAGCCATTCTTTACCGCCGCCTGCGCACCCTCTGCCGACGAAAACGGAACCCCCGCTGACCGGCCGGGTTTCGTATAATGGAGGCGCACCGTTCCTCGGCGTCGGGTAAGGAGATGAGCCATGCGGAAATCCCTGCTGATCGTTCTCGTTGCGGCTGTTGGCGTGGCGGCGATCGTTGCCAGATGGTCGCCGGCGGCGGAGAAACCGACCGAGAAGGAGGAGGTCAAGAAGGCGTTCGCCTTCACACTCCTCGACCAGGACGGGAACAAGGTGATGATGTCGCAGTTCCGCGGCCAGGTCGTCGTGCTCGAGTGGGTGAACTTCGACTGCCCGTTCTCGCGGCGGCACTACGAAAAGGGCACCTTCAGGGAACTCTGCAAGAAGTACAAGTACGGTGTCCCAGGCGCGAAACCCGCTCAGACACAGCCGCAACCGCCGAGCAGAAGGAAACGCGGAAAGAAACAGAAGGTCGTCTGGCTCGCCATCAACAGCACCAATTATTGGACCGTCGAACGCAACAAGCAGGCGGCCGAGAAGTACAAAGTGCCGTATCCGATCCTCGATGACCATGAGGGGAAGGTCGGCAGAATCTACGGCGCCAAGACCACGCCGCACATCTTCATCAAGGCGCCCGACGGCACGCTCGCCTACCAGGGGGCCATCGACAACGACCCCGGGGGCAACAAGGAAGAGCCCCTCAACTACGCCGCCCAGGCGCTGGAAGAGATCCTGACCGGCAAGCCCGTCTCGCAGCCCGAGACAAGGCCGTACGGTTGCAGCGTCAAGTACGCGAAGAACCGCTGACGGACCGCCGGGCGGCGGGGGGATTCAATAAACGTTTGACCTGCTCCGAGCCGATGGTATACTTTGACGCGTCATCTGCGTCCGGTCGGCCAGTGCGGCCGGGCGACCCGCCGCAAGGAGGACGTTGCGTGTCGGCACACGGACATCGAGGCAGCGAAACACGCCTCGCCGGGGCTCCGGGTGCCGCACGCGCCGGTATTGTCGTGGTCGTCGTAGCGGCAGGAGGGCCCCGGGGCTAGACGCGGCCAAGCCAGTGACGGACCCGGGGCCGACGGCTCCGGGTTTTTTTGTGGCGTCAGACGGGTCGGACACGGCAATCTGGCGTCCTCGGCCCGAGGATGCACACAGCAGACGAGGCGCAAGCCATGAAAACAATAACCGTTTACGACACGACGTTGCGCGACGGCACACAGGGCGAGGGCATCAGTTTCAGCCTCCACGACAAGATCGACATCGCCCGCCGTCTCGACGATCTCGGCGTCGATTATATCGAAGCGGGGTACCCTGTCTCGAACCCCAAGGACGAGGCGGTCTTCGACGCCCTGGCAAGTGAACCGCTCGCCCGTGCCGTGCCGGTCGCCTTCGGCATGACGCGGCGCGTCGGCGTCGAGCCGGGCGAAGACGCCACACTTCAGGGCCTCCTTGCCACCAAGACCGAGGCGGTGGCCGTTGTCGGCAAGGCGTGGGACTTCCACGTGACGAAGGTTCTGCGGACCAACCTCGCGGAGAACCTGGCGATGGTCCGCGATTCGGTCGCGTTTCTCAAAGCCACCGGCCGCACCGTCTTCTTCGACGCAGAGCATTTCTTCGACGGATACAAGGCCGACGGCGAGTACGCCATGCGCGTGCTGCGTGCGGCACTGGAAGCGGGGGCCGACTGGCTCGTCCTGTGCGATACGAACGGCGGGTGCCTGCCGGAGGAGATCGAGGCAACCGTGGCGGCGGTCGTCCGCGAGGTCGGCGGGTCGCTCGCCATCCACTGCCACAACGACTCCGGGCTGGCGGTGGCCAACACGCTCGCGGCCGTGCGCGCAGGGTGCACCCAGGTCCAGGGCACCATCAACGGTTTAGGCGAACGTTGCGGCAACGCGGACCTGTGTGCGGTGGCGCCCGACCTGGAACTGAAGATGGGCGCCGAGTGCCTCGGCCCCACGGGCCTGGCGAAACTGACCGATGCCTCGCGCTTCGTCTACGACTTGGCGAACATGCTGATGGTGCCCGGACAGCCGTACGTCGGCCCCGGAGCGTTCGCGCACAAGGGCGGGATGCACGTGGCGGCCGTCGCGCGGCAGCGGGGCTCCTACGAGCACGTGGACCCGGCGCTGGTGGGGAACACGCGGAGGATCCTTGTGAGCGAACTTTCGGGCCGCGGAACGATCCTCGCAAAGGTCGCCGGCACGCGGTTCGAAGAGGACGCCGAACTTCAGAAGAAGGTCCTCGACGAGGTCCAGCGCCTCGAGAACGCCGGCTACCAGTTCGAGTCGGCCGAGGCCTCCTTTGCCCTGCTCGTGCGGCGGCTGGCCGGGCTCGCCGAACCGTTCTTTGAACTCGACCACTACAACGTCGTTATCAAGAAGGACGAGCACCGCGAGGCCGTCACCGAGGCGACCGTCAAACTCAAGGTGGCCGGTGAGTGGCAGCACACCGTGGCAGAGGGCGACGGCCCCGTCAACGCCCTCGACGCCGCACTGCGCAAGGCCCTGCATCCGGCCTTCCCGAACCTTGCCGAGATGAACCTCACGGACTACAAGGTCCGGGTCATCAACTCGGGCGCCGGCACGGCCGCCAGCGTGCGCGTCGTTATCGAGTCCAGAGACCGCGACGAGCACTGGGGCACGGTCGGCGTCTCGGAGAACATTATCGATGCCTCCTGGCAAGCGCTTGTCGACAGCATCGCTTACAAACTCACGAAAGATCGGGAATAGGGAACACCGACGTGTTAGCCGCCGCGCTTGCGCGGCGCGTAATGAGTGCATCACCACCGACGTGTTAGCCGCCGCGCTTGCGCGGCGCGTAATGAGTGCATCACTACCGACGTGTTAGCCGCCGCGCTTGCGCGGCGCGTCATGCAAAAACGCGGAGGGAGCACAGCGTGTCAGCAGGGACCAGTGACGAGAGGGCCGGCGCCGGCGCGCTGCCGAAAGTCTACGACCCCGCGTCGGTCGAGGACCGCATCTACCGCGCGTGGGAAGAGGGCGGGTTCTTCGAGCCCGACGCCAAGGCGCCGAAAGAACCCTTCACCATCGTCATTCCGCCGCCGAACGTTACGGACCGGCTGCACCTGGGTCACGCGCTGAACAACGCCCTCCAGGACATCCTCATCCGCTGGCGCCGCATGCAGGGCCGCAAGACGCTCTGGCTTCCCGGCACCGACCACGCCGGCATCGCCACGCAGGCGGTGGTCGAGCGGCGGATGTTTGAGGAGGAAGGCAAGACCCGCCGCGACGTCGGCCGCGACGAACTCGTGCGGCGAATATGGGCCTGGCGCGAGCGCAGCGGCGACATCATCCTGAATCAACTGCGGCGAATCGGATGCTCCTGCGACTGGACACGCACCCGGTTCACACTCGATGAGACGTGCGCCCGCGCCGTCCGCACGGCCTTCTACAAGATGTTCTGCGACGGACTCATCTATCGCGGCCTCCGCCTGGTGAACTGGGACACTCACCTTCAGACCGCCGTCGCCGACGACGAGGTGTACCACGAGACGGTGGCGGGGCACATGTGGCACATCAAGTACCCCATTAAGGATCAGCCGGGCGAGTTCGTCACCGTCGCGACCACGCGGCCCGAAACGATGCTCGGCGACACCGCCGTGGCCGTCCATCCGAACGACGAGCGGTACTCGGGACTCATCGGCAAGACCGTCATCCTGCCGCTGCTTGACCGCCAACTGCCGGTCATCGCCGACGGGCAACTGGTGGACCCGGAGTTCGGCTCGGGGTGCGTCAAGGTCACGCCCGCCCACGACCCGAACGACTACGAGGTAGGCCTGCGGCACGACCTGGAGATGATCAACATCCTGACGCCCGACGGCCGCATCAATGAAAACGGCGGACCGTACGAGGGGCTCGACCGGTTCGAGGCCCGGGTGAAAGTCGTCGAGGACCTCGAGGCCCAGGGCCTCATGGAAAGCATCGAGCCGTACGAGACCGAGATCGGCCACTCCGACCGCTCCAAGACGCCCATCGAGCCGTACCTGTCGGAGCAGTGGTTTGTCCGGATGGCGCTCCTCGCGGAGCGGGCGATGGAGGCCGTGCGCGACGGCCACCTGCGCTTCCACCCCGAACGGTACGCCCGGACGTACCTCGACTGGCTCAGCCAGAAACGCGACTGGTGCATAAGCCGGCAACTGTGGTGGGGCCACCAGATTCCGATCTGGAGTTGCGCGACGTGCTCCGAGCAGGACTTGAAGGAGGCGTTTGCCGACCGCGACGACGTGGCGTGGCGCGAGGACGAGTCGCGGGGCGGCTGGTTGATCTGCTCGCCGGCAGACCTCGCGCCCGACGCCGTGCGCGGCCATACGCTGGAGCGCGACCCCGACGTGCTCGACACCTGGTTCTCCTCCGCCCTCTGGCCGTTCTCGACCCTCGGCTGGCCGGAGCCGACGGACGACCTGAAGGTGTTTTACCCGACCGACGTTCTCATAACGGCCCGCGAGATCGTCACCCTGTGGGTCGCCAGGATGGTGATGATGGGCCTGTACATCAACCCGGTCGATTCGGACGACCCCAAGCGGAAGGTCCCGTTCCGCGATGTCTACATCCATGCGATGATCCAGGACGGGCAGGGCCGGCGGATGCAGAAGAGCCTCGGCAACGGCGTGGACCCGCTCAAGGTCATCGCAACGCACGGGGCCGATGCCCTGCGGTTCACGCTGGCATACATGACGACCGAGACGCAGGACGTGCGCATGCCCGTCGAGATGGACCCGGAGACCGGCCGCAACACGTCGCCGAAGTTCGACATGGGCCGCAACTTCTGCAACAAACTCTGGAACGCCGTCCGCTTCGCCCTGATGAATCTGGACGGCGCGGCCGAGGCCGAGTTCGACGCTGCGGCGATGCGCCTGGAAGACCGCTGGATCCTCTCGCGGACCGAGTACATCGGACGCAAGGTCCAGGTGGAACTCGAAGCGTTCCACTTTCAGGCGTCGGTCATGGCCCTGTACGATTACTTCTGGCACGATTTGTGCGACTGGTACCTCGAGGCCGTCAAGCCGCGCATGGCCGACGCGCACCAGCGCGGCACGGCGCAGCGGGTCCTGGCGTTCGTACTCGACCGGGCGCTGCGGATGTTGCACCCGTTCATGCCGTTCATCACCGAGGCCGCATGGGAAGGGCTGAACGCGACCGTGGCGGACCGGAGCCTGGCCCGCTTGGCCGAAGCGCCGCCCTCCGAGCGATTGATTGCCGCCGCGTGGCCTGACGCCTGCGACGCGCTACTCGATGAAGAGGCCGAGCAGGCGTTCGAGTTGCGGCGTGACCTCATCGACGGCGTGCGGCGGGCCAAGGCCGAAAGCGGCCAGTCGGCCTCGGCGGCGCCGGCGTATTTCCCCGAGCCCGGCGGCCAGGAAGAGTTGATCGCCGCCACATTTGCCGATTACGGCCAACTGGCGGGCGTGACCGAGGTGCACATCGGCGAGGCGCCGGCCGACGGGCAGGTGTGCGCGTCGCATTACGTGGCGTCGCTCGGAGGCAGCGTGTACGTGCCGATGCCCCAGGAAAAGGTCGAGCAGGAACGGCAGCGCGTTGCCAGGGAGATCGCGGACAAGAAACGTCTGCTCGCCGGCGCCGAGAAGAAACTCGCGAACACGAAGTTCACCGAGCGGGCGCCGGCCGAGGTGGTCGAGCACCAGCGCGCCCTGGCCGAGGAGACCCGCGCCGCCATCGACGCGCTCCAGAAGCGCGCCGCCGAGTTGGGCTAGTTGCCGAGCCCCGACCGGGAGGTCGGGGACATCTTCTCCCGGCCTGAGCGCTTGGGCGCGCGGCACGTACCCGCGTTTTCGCGACTTGCCCTGCCGCCGCGGCGCGGTAGAATGGTTGGAGTATCATGGCAAGGAACGTCCGATGCAGATTCGCTGCCAACTGATTCGGATTATGATCAGCGAAACCGAGGACGGCCAGGTCATTGTCCTCAAGGAGACGGACGGCGAGCGGGTGTTCCCGATCGTCATCGGCTTCTTCGAGGCCGCCGCCATCGACCGGCGCATCAAGGGCCACATGCTGCCCCGGCCGATGACGCACGACCTGCTGGCGTCGGTCATCGAGCAGATGGGCGGGCGCCTGGCCAGGATCATCGTGACCGACCTGAAGGACCACACGTTCTACGCCAGCCTGGTCGTCGAGCGCAACGGCGACGAGATCCTGATCGATTCGCGGCCGTCCGACGCCATTGCACTGGCGGTGGCGAACGACACGCCCATCTTCGTCGAGGACCACGTGCTGGACCAGGTGGCCGGACCGGGCACGGCCGGCTTCGGCTTTACCGTCTGAAGGCGTGCCGTCGAGACGTGCATGTGCCACGGCCCGTACGGGCCGCGTTCTTGCCCCGATTGGCCGGCAGTGTCTCGTGGGAGCACCTATGCCTAGAGCCGCCTTGATCGCCCTGGCAGCCTTGCTGCTCGGGACGGCACAGGTTCTTCGGGCGGCTCATCCCGATGCGGCCCGGACGGTCGTCGTGGCGTCCGAGACGGTTCCCGAGGGTCTGGACGTGGCGCGTCATTACATGGCGGCGCGCGGCATCCCGCGGCAGAACCTGTGCGTGGTCAAGGCGCCGGCCGCCGAGGCGATCACACGCGAGCAGTTCGACGCGACGCTGTGGCGGCCGCTGCTGGAGTTCCTGGCCCACTGGGGAGGGCGGCTGGAGGTGGCCCTGCCCGACGGCACGGTGCAACTGGAACTCGACCGGCGCCGGCCCAAGTACCTCGTGCCCGTCTACGGCGTTCCCGTCAAGGTGACCGGTTACGAGGACGTGAAGACGATGTACATGTCTCGTGCGGCGGCGGTAGACTCGGAACTGGCGCTGTTGCCCGGGCGCAAGCACAAACTGGTGGGCAGCCTGCCGAACCCGTATTTCGGCGCCGCCGTGCCGTTCGGCCCGCCGTTCGACACGCAGATGATCCTGGTCTCGCGCCTGGACGGGCCGACACCGGCCATCGCCCGGCGCCTCGTTGACGATGCCGTCTGGGCCGAGGCCAACGGTCTCAAAGGCCGCGCCTACATCGACACCAGGGGTCTGACGAAGGGGAATTACGCCTCCGGCGACAAGGCCCTGCGCCATGCGGCCCGACTGCTCGATCGCGCCGGGTTTCCGGCCGAAGTCGATAAGCGGCCGGAGGTCTTTCCCCTGAACCATCCGATGCCCGACCCGGCGGTCTATCTCGGCTGGTATACCGACAGGGCGGTCGGGCCGATGACGAAGCGCGACTTCCGGTTCAACCGCGGCGCCGTGGCGTACCACCTCCAGAGTTTCAGCGGGGCCAACATCCGCGACCCGAAGGCCCACTGGGTGGGCCCGCTGCTGGTGGCCGGCGCCTGCGTGACGGCCGGGGCGGTGTACGAGCCGTTCCTGACCGGTACGCCGCGGGTCGATATCCTCATCGACCGGCTCCTTCGCGGGTACTCGTGGGGCGAGGCGACCTACATGTCGCAGGCCCAGGTCTCGTGGCAGATGTGCTTCGTCGGCGACCCGCTGTATCGGCCGTTCGGCCGGCGGCAGCGTTAGCCGCCGGGCTCGTCCCAGTACGGACCCGTATGGGCCCGTATGGGCCCGGCGCGCCGCTTGGTGCGCGGCGACCAAGGTCGCCGGCTAACGGTCAGGCCTCGCCGAACAGGTCGGCTTCCGTCGCCTGCTTCTTCTTCGATTTGCCTCGGGACGTCGGGGGGCCGCTAACGCCCAGGTGTTCGTACGCCGCAGGCGTAACCGTGCGGCCCTGGCGGGTGCGGGCGACGTAGCCGATCTTCAAGAGGTACGGCTCCACCATATCGACCAGCGTATCGACTTCCTCGTTGAGTGTAGCGGCGATGGTCTCGATGCCGGCGGGCCCGCCGCCGTACGTCTCCAGGATGACTCGGAGGAACTTGCGGTCGAGTTCGTCGAGGCCGCTGGTATCGACGGTCTCCATCTTGAGGGCCTCGGCGGCGATGGGGGAGGTGATGCGGCCGTCGCCCCTGACCTGGGCGTAGTCGCGGACACGGCGCACGAGACGGATACAGATGCGCGGGGTGCCGCGGCTGCGGCGGGCGATCTCGGCGAGCGATTCGGCGTCGGCCTCAACGGCGAGGAGGTGGGCGCTGCGCGCGGCAATCTCGAGCAGGTCCTGCTCGGGGTAGAACTCGAAGTGGTGGAAGATGCCGAAGCGTTCCCGCAGCGGCGCGCTCAAGAATCCGGCGCGCGTCGTTGCGCCGATGAGCGTGAACCGCTGAAGCGGCACGTTGATCGTCCGCGCGAACGAGCCGCGGTCAACCGTGATGTCGATGCGGAACTCCTCCATCGCCGGGTAGAGGAACTCCTCGACCACGGGGCCCAGGCGGTGGGCCTCGTCGATGAACAGGACGTCGCCCTCCTGAAGATTCGTCAGGATGCCCACCAGGTCGGCCGGCCGCGTCAGGGCCGGGCCGCTCGTGGTCTTGATACCCGCGCCCATCTCGGCCGCAACGACGTGGGCGAGGGTGGTCTTGCCGAGGCCTGGCGGCCCGTGAAAGAGGATGTGCTCCAGCGGCTCGCCGCGCGCCTTGGCCGCCTGAATCGCGATGGAGAGTTTCTCCTTGAGGTCGCGCTGGCCGATGACCTCTGCCAGGCGGCGGGGGCGCAGGCTCAGGCTGAATCCCTCTTCGTCCGGGCCGGCGGATTCCGGGCTGACGATGCGTTCACGCGGCATCGGGGTCTCGCATCTCCTTTCTGCCCGGCTCGACGATCGGGGGAATCGAGATGCCCAACAGGGCGGCGCCCACGAAGGCGAAAAACCCGATCGTCTCGTTGCTCTGGCTAATCGCCATGGCGATGGAGGCGGCCAGCACTCCAAGGCCCACGGACATGCCCATACGGCGCATCAGGTCGCTTCGCATGGTAACAGCCTCCTTCTCCCCCGCGTGTGCTTCGATTTCCGGAGTCGGCGCCGGCGATGCGTTCGTACTTTCTCACTGCCCCCGGTGTGTTCACCGGGGCTAAGTATTGCTTGGATTATCCTTCGGCGCTGGTCGGGCCCTGGTGAAACGCTTCGCGCACGAGTTGCTCGACTCCTGCATCCTCGCCGAGGCGCTCATAGGCGGCATCGATGCGTTCGACGGCCTCCGGCCGCGCAAGACCCAGACTCATCAGCACGGCGATGGCCTCGCGTTTCGATTCGGGTTCTTCGCGCAGGGCCCGCCCTCCGCCCACCGCCACGGCGAACTCGTCGAGTTTGCCGCACAGTTCCGCGATGATCTTGTCGGCGGTGCGGCGGCCGATGCCGGGCAGTTGCGACAGTGCTGCCGCATCGCGCGATTCAATGTACTCGGCGATGCGGCCGACAGGCATCACCAAACTCCGCAGGCCCTTGGCGATGCCGATCCCCTGGACGCTGACGTACCGGACGAAGAACCGGCGCTCGGTTTCCGAGAGGAAACCGATCAGCCGCGGCACCATCTGACCGTACGCCGGGTTGCCGTCGAAGTACTCGAGCGTGTGGAGCGTGACCTGCCGGCCGAGGAGCGGCCGCAGTTCGTCGGCCGTGACGGGCGCGACCAGAACCTCATAGGCGACCGGCCCTGCGGCGACGGTCACCCGGTCGTCGGCGAGCGATTCGAGTTGTCCGGAAATCCGTGCGATCATCGTATGTGTGCCGCCCGCGGGGCGTGGTGAGCGTGGCAGAGGGCTACGGCCAGTGCGTCGGCCACGTCCGGCGGGTGAGGCGTTTCCTGGAGGCGAAAGGCGCTCTGAATCGCCCGCTGCATCTGCTGCTTCGATGCGTGACCGCTGCCCACGAGCGCCTTCTTGATCTTCGTGGCCGCGTAACTGACGACGCCGGCGCCGGCCTCCGCCGCCGCCGCCAGCACGATGCCTCGCGCGTGGCCCATCAGGATGGCCGTCCGCGGATGCTTGTAGTGCGAGTACAGCGTCTCGACGGCGACCACGTCGGGCTTGAACTCGTCCAGGACGGCTACAAGGCCGGAGCGGATCTCGACGAGCCGGTCCGCGAGGTCGTCGGCGCGGTTGGTGCTTATGACGCCGGCCTCCAGGAGCCGCGGTGCGCCGACGGCGATTCCGGGGGCGGTGTCTCCCCCCGGCGACGCCAGTTCGATGACGCCGTAGCCGGTTCGCTGAAGGCCGGGATCGATGCCGAGGATTCTCATTCATCCTCCCTCTTGCAGGCGCTTTGTGAAGGCCTGAAGTTCGGCGTCGAGGCGCTGCCAGGTTGGTTCGCACTCGAGGACGAGGGGAGACATCTTCTCCCACTGCAGTTCAAACGAGTACGCCTGGCGGAACACGTGCCGGAAGTTGAGGTATTTCCGCAATGCATTGCGGAGGTCTTCCGAGATGACCGCAGGCCGTTGCGGCGTCGGCAGGGTCATGGCGTCGAGAAGGTCGCGATGCCAGGTATCACCGGCGGGCGCCTCGCCGTCGCACTCAATCGCGACGCGTTTGAAGATGTTCTCAACTCCGGTGTAGAACGAGTGGAGCATGGCCGCCAGAGCCGATCGCTCGATGGCGTCAGGCGCTTGCTGGGTGCATTTCTGCAGCAGGGAAGAATGGTGTTGGAGCAACCGGCCAAGTTGTTCTCGCTCGACCGCGATCTGTGCGTTGAGTCTATCCCACACGGACCAATTCCCCTGCCTCTTTCAGGTACCGGGTGAAGGGCGTGTCTTCGTCGAGATCGATCAAGTCAAGCGGCCGGCGGAGGACATCCGCAGCGCGGCTCATGGCGTCCCAGAACCGCTCGGGCGGAAGGCCTTCGACGGCCAGGTCGATATCCGAGCCTTCGCGAAGCGGTCCTGTCGCAGCCGATCCGAAGATATACACTTCGCGTGCCCCGGCCTCCTTAAGAGCCGCGGCCGCCTGCTCAACGACTTGCCTGATCTCATCGGTCATGGCCGCTTGCCTCACAACCCATGCTGACACCCGTTGTGACAGACCGGCCGCCCCTTCGGGGCTCTTGGTATTCTCGTTTGTCGCATCCTACCCCGGACTCGCGCCCGGGGCTACAGATCAGTGGCCCCTGCGGGGCTTACGGCCTTCGGCCGATGGGGCGGACTACTGAATCGCCTAGCAACCGCGTAGGTACGGAACACCCGCCTGCGTCTGTGCGCTAGCGTTGTTGCTGTTGCCGCACTGCCGCAACAACCTTGTCGGTGCGCTTATTCGCATTATAGTCGGCGACAATCACCATTGCGTGGATCACTCCTGGGATCCAGAGCAGCAGTGTTAGCAGTAGGTTAAGCAGCGCCGTGAGCGGGCGCCCGCAAAGGAGTACGGCCAACGGCGGCAATAGAATGGCAAGCAGGTATCGCATCGCGTCCCCCTTTCTCGAAGTTCCTCTACATTGGTGCCGGTGCAGAACGGGACCACCCCGGCTATGTTGAGCCCTGGAGGGGCGATTGAGAAGGGCGCTTCATTCGCCCCTCCGGGGCTCTTGGTATTCTCGTTTGTTGCATCCTACCCCGGACTCGCGCCCGGGGCTACAGATCAGTTGCCCCTGCGGGGCTTACCTAGGATTCGCATTAGCGCCTCGTCACGTGCCGGAGGCACGGTTGGCCTCTAGCCACGGGCGCGAGCCCGTGGTAAGAGGGGCCACGCCGTTGCATTGAGCCCCATCGGGGCGATTGACGCGTTTCGGTTGACGATGCAGTCGCCCCTGCCGGGGCTCCACGGTTCGTGTTGGCGTCATCGTACCCCGGGCTCGCGCCCGGGGCTACAGATCAGTGGCCCCTGCGGGGCTTACGGCCAACGGCCAACGACGTGGGCTACTTGAACCGCCAGGTCGTGCCGTCGGGCGAATCTTCGAGGACGATGCCCATTTGGGCCAAGCGTTTGCGAATGCCATCGGCTTGGGCGAAGTTCTTCGCCTTGCGTGCCTCATTGCGTAAGTCGGCCAGAATATAGATAAGGTCGCTTGTTATCCCCTTTCGGCCGCGAGTTGCCGAAGGAGAGCCGTCTTGCAGTTCCGCCAGTGCTGCCCGCGCAAGTTCGGGGGCCTTTTGGTCCTTCAGGAAGAGACCAAGTATGACACGCTGGCCGACGGATAGCGACCTCTGCGTGAATCCATCTTCCGGATTCGCACCCACGACCTCAGCGATGGCGTTCAGGGCGTCTTTGAACTGGGGATGGTCGCCAGGTCTGATCACCGTGTCGCCTGTCCATCCCTCTGACTCGAATTCCTTCTGGATTTCGAGGTAGCGCTCAAAGGTCATGGGTTCGAAATCACCAAGCCCAAGGACGCTGCCGGCAAGGTCCATAACGGTAGACCAAACCATGCCTAAGCCAATGTGCGAAGCCTGTCCTTCGGCAATTAGCCGGTTGGTTTCACGTGCCAAGTCGAAAAGCACGCCAATCGCCGCAGGCGTGTTGAAATCGTCGTCCATCGCTTCGGCGAACCGTTGCCGCGCCTCTCGGGCCGCGTACCGCAATGGGAGATCGGCCTGGCCTGCAACCGGAAGAACCATGCCGCGTTCGATGCTCGATAGTGCCTTGCGAAGTTTTTCATACCCTTCCTTGGCCCCGTCAAGCGCCTCGTCGGAGATGTCCGTCTGGCTGCGGTAATGGCTCTGGAGGAGAAAGAGGCGGAGGACCATGGGGTCCCATTTCTCGAAGGCGTCGCGCAGCGTGATGAAGTTGCCGAGGCTCTTGCCCATCTTCTGACCGCCGACGGTGACCATGTTGTTGTGGAGCCAGTATTTGACAAAGGGCACCCCGCTCGCGGCCTCGGCCTGGGCGATCTCGTTCTCGTGGTGGGGGAACTGGTTCTCAATGCCGCCGCCGTGGATGTCGAGCGTCTCGCCGAGGTATTTGGTGCTCATGACGGTGCATTCGAGGTGCCACCCGGGGTACCCCATGCCCCACGGGCTGGGCCACTGCATGATGTGGCCCGGCTCGGCCCGTTTCCAGAGTGCGAAGTCGGCGGGCGAGCGTTTCTCGCTCTTTGCCTCCACGCGTGCACCCGCCTGCATGTCCTCGACGTTGCGGCCGGAGAGGCGCCCGTAGTTCGAGAAACTCGATACGTCGAAGTAGACGTTGCCGCCCACTTCGTAGGCGTGACCGGTTTCGAGAAGTCGTTTGACGTGCTCGATCTGTTCGACGATGTGTCCGCTTGCACGCGGCGAGATGTCCGGCCGCACGACGTTCAAGGCGTCCATGTCCTCGAAGTAGCGGCGTGCGAAAGTCTCGGCGACGGCCATCGGGTGGATCTTCTTCGCCTTGGCCGCCTTCTCCACCTTGTCTTCGCCCTCGTCGGCATCGTCCGTGAGGTGGCCCACGTCGGTGATGTTCTGGACGTAGGTGACCTGGTAGCCCAGGTACCGGAGGTAGCGGAGGATGACGTCGAAGGCGACGTAACTCTTGGCGTGTCCGATGTGGGCGTCGCCGTAGACGGTGGGCCCGCAGACGTACATGCCGACGTGCGGGGACCTGAGCGGCTCGAACGGCTCGCGCTTGCGCGTGAGCGTGTTGGTCACGTGCAGGTTGTTTTTGCGAAGCGTCATAATGTAACCTTTTGCGGCGCGCGACCCGCCGTGTGCTGGCCACACGGCCCGTATGGGCGGCGGGCTAAATCCTGCTGAGAACGACGACGGCCTGGGCGGCGACGGCCTCGCCGGCGCCGATGGGGCCGAGCCCTTCGAGCGTTCGGGCCTTGAGGCCTACGGCGCCCGGCTCAAGGGCCAGCAGTTCGGTCAGCCGCTGACGCATGGCGTCTTTGTGCGGCGCGAGATTCGGCCGCTCCAACAGAACGTTCACGTCGGCGCCGGCGACGGCCCATCCGGCGTCGCGGGCCATCTCGACGACGCGGCCGAGGATATCGCTGCTCGCTGCATCCTTGAAGGCCGGGTCGGTATCCGGAAAATGCTCGCCCAGGTCACCCAGGCCTGCGGCGCCGAGAATCGCGTCGGCCACGGCGTGCAGGACGGCGTCGCCGTCGCTGTGTGCCGCCGGGCCGACGTCGGAAGGCACCTCCACGCCCGCCAGGACCAGGCGGCGCCCCTCGACGAGGCGGTGAACGTCGAAGCCGATTCCGACGCGAATGGGTGGAGTCAACCCAGCCCCCGGATTTCAGCGAACGGCCCCCCGGCAACGTTCATGCGCGGCACCCGGTGTCCCGCTGCTTCCGCAGCGGGCTCGGATCATTCGGTTTAGTTCAAGCGAAGTTTATCCGCGGCGTGCGGCGTTTTCAATGTCTAAAGCCCGGTGCGAGCAAACAGAAAGGGCTGCGCCGACCGCCCCCAGGACGTCCGACACAGCCCGTGCCTTTCGATGCAAGCAGCACCGCGTGACGTTTATCTGCCCGTCAGCGCCCTGAGACGGTTCTGGGCCTCGTTGATCCTGCCCTCGTCGGCGGTTTCGGCGATGACGCGGTTGTAGAGTTCGACCGCCTTGACGCGGTTCTTGAGTTTCTCATCATAGATCTTGGCGGCGTTGAAGAGGGCGGGGTGCTCGCTCTTGGGGTTCCACTGCCAACACCGCTCGTACGACTGGACGGCCCGCCCGAAGTCCTGGAAGTACCATCCGCCGTAGATCTCGCCCATGCGGAATGCGGCGTCGTCGATCTTTTCGCTCTCGGGGTACTTCTCGATGACCGTCCGGAACTTCTCGAGGGCGATCTTCAGATAGCCCTTCTTGCCCGGCGGGAAGGCCGGATAGTCCTTGTAGTGCACGCCTTCGGCGTAGAGTTGGTCGGCGGCCTCGATGCTGCGGGTGGGCCTGAGGTCCGGCCCGGCCAGTTCCGGCACGATCAGGTACTGGATCTTCGGCACTTTCTCGAAGGCGGTCACCTCCGACGTGATCCACTCGAGTTTGTGGACCGTGCCGCGTTCCGTGTAGAAGTCCCTCAGCGCCTTGAGGGCCCGGCCGTACGTTTTGCGTATACGGGCGACTTCCTCGACGAGACCAACTTCGCCGAGCCCCGCGACGTCCATCTTGACGGTGGGTCCGATCTGGGCCTCGATCGTCTCGGCCTGGAGATCGGTGGGGCGCGGCGGCTGTTTGGCCTCGCCGGGCGGGGCCGGCAGGGTCGGCTGTTTGGGTTTGCCGGGGACGGCCAGGACGGCGGGCTGTTTAGGTTTCGGTTCGACTGCCAGCTTGGGCATCGGCAGATCGGCCGGCGTCACGGTAGAGTCCTTGGGCGGGGTGACCGGTTTCTCCTTGGAGATGCCGAAGAACTCCTCGGCTTCCTTGACGGCCTGTGCGCGGCTCTTTGGCGGCGTTTTGGGGGGGCTCTTGGCGGGGCCGGGCAGTTTGGCCGGGGGCTCGGCGGGGGCGCCGGTCGGCGGCACCTTTCTGGGCGTCTTGGCCGGTTTGGCGAGGACCGGTGGGGCTTTCTTCGGCGCCTTGAGCGGCTTTTCGGCCGGCGGGGTTTCCTTGGGCGTTTCTCGGTCGTCGGGCGTCGGCGGAATCGGTTTCACCTTCGTCGGCCGGTCGGGTTTGAGTTTGACCGGCGGCAACTGGAACTCGTTTGTCTGGGCGAAGGCGTCGGCGCCGACCCAGACGGCGCAAGCGGCCGCGGTGGTTAGAATAAGCACGAGCCGATACATGGGCGAGCCCTCCGTCAGATGAGCGGTCCTAGTCTATCGAGACTCCGTGATTGCAATGACCCACACCGATTATTAGAGGCAGGCCGGCCGGCACAGTCAAGCAAAAAGCCATAACCGCCACTTCGTGTCCGGGGCGAGTCCCGGGTCGGGCCGAGGCACGGCGCCCCTCGGGCGGCTTTACACGGCGGCCGCGCGGGAAGGGCGACGGAAGTATTTCACCAGTTTCTTGACGGCCCGCCGGCGGAAGGTCACGTCGGACACGTGGTTCCAGAGGCTGCGGAGCATTGCCCGTCGGACCTTCTCGCGGCCGATCTTCCGCACCATCGGATGGGCCAGGGCCTTTCGGTACGGGATAGTCGGCGGGTGTTTGCGAAGGAACCGCAGCATGATCCCGGCCTGGATGCGCCGGAGGTCCTCGAGGCTGCACGAGTCGCTGACGACGTATCGGCGGCGGCCGGCCACTTTCATGCCGGGTTGAGAGAGGACCCACCGCTCGAAGTCGGTGTCCTCGTAGGCGTAGATCTTGTTGGGGCTGATGAAATCGACGCCCAGTTCGGCGGCGTAGTCGGCGATGCCGAGCATCTGGTCCTCGGTCTCGCCGGGGTTGCCGATGAGGAAGTTGCCGAGCGTCAGGATCTTGGTCTCGCGCAGGTGCTCGAAGGCCTTTCGTGCCATCTTGACGGTGTAGCCCTTGCGCATGGCCTTAAGCAGGTGCGGCTGGTAGGATTCCAGGCCCACCATAAACATGAAGAACCCCGCCTGCTCCATCTTGCGGACGAGACGGGCGTTCTTGTAGAGCGGGTTGACGCGGATCTCACAGGCGTACAGGTGCCGCACGTCGCGCTGGATCAGAAGGTCGCAGATTCTCTCGACACGTTCGGCATCGGCGGCGAAGTTGGCATCGACGATGTGGACGATGTCTGCGTCGGTCTCTTCGAGTTCGGCGACGACGTCCTCGGCCTCGCGTCCGATCCAGGGCTGGGCCTCGCCGAAGATGTTCTCACGCCACTTGCAGAAGGCGCAGACCATGGGGCAGCCCACGCTCGTGATGACGTTGTCGCCCTTGAGCGTCAGCCACGGGTAATCGTACCGGCGTATCGAGCGGTCGATGTGCAGGTGGTCGATGGTGCGGCCGGGGTAGAGTGGGTTCTTGATGAGGTGTGCGGCGGTTTCGGATAGGCGCGTGCCACGGCCGGTCTCGTCCGGCCGTGCCTTGGATGCGCGCGGCTTGCGCCGGTCGGGCGGGTACGCCGTGGCGCGGTCGCGATACCAGAATCCTGCGACGCCTTCCGGCGAGCCGTGCTCGATGAGGCGAGGCAGCGTCTCGTCGCCGTAGCCGATGGCGAGGATGTCCATCTCGGGCAGCGCCTCGACCATCTCGTCGGCGTGGCGTGTGGCGTACAGGCCGCCGACCACGAGCGTTGTGTCGCGCGGCAGGTTGTGAATCAGCGCGTCGGAGTAGTCGTCGCGGCCCCACATGAGCGACACGGCGATCATGTCGGGCCGGAACTCGCGGACCAGGTCCTCGAGCGGCCGCTTCTCCAACCGCATGTCAACGAGCCTGAGGTCCTCGACAGCAGGCTTCAAGGCCGTCGCGACGATCTCGAGGCCGATCGGATTGATGATCGCCAGTCCACCGTACAGTTGCTCGCTCTTCTTGTCGGGCGAGTACGGGTAGACGAGCAGTGGCCGTTTCCACGTCATGGGAGCATTATAAGAGGCGGGGGAAAGGGCGGCAACGGAGAAGGCTCACATTCCTTCTACCCCGGTGGCTATACGGGCACCAGGGCGCAACCCTCACGGGCCGATGCCCGAGGAGTCGCCTCCTCGGCGCGGTCATCCTGCCCAATCGGTTCTTCCCACATCGTCATCCGCTTGCCACATCCTGGCCTTCCCGAACCACTCGTGGCGTGAGGCGGAATACGCTGGAAACCTGGCGCCGCACGGCCTTAGAATCGTGCGGTCGGACGTTTCGGACCTGGTGGCGAAAGGACCGCAAGACCCATGAAGCGTTTCCGCCTGCCGCATCTGCTCATCATCCCCCTGGTGCTCTATGCGAGCGTGCCAACGGCCGCCGGCGCGACGGCGGCTGCGGCGACGGCGTCCGACGAACTGGCGGGCGTGGCCGACGAGGTCGCCAAGGAGGTGGAGGCCCTTCGCGGGTGGACGTTCAAGCAGGTGGTCGAGAAACGGTTCTGCACGCCGCAGGACGCCATGGCGTACGTCAAGAAACAGATCCAGGAGCAGGTGCCGCCCGAGCGCATCCGCAAGATTCAGGCGTTCCTTCGGACCATCGGCCTGCTGCCGCCGGACTGCGACCTCAAGAAGACGCTCCTCGGCCTTCTCGAAGAGCAAGTGGGCGGTTACTACGACGCCGATACCAAGGCGCTGTACCTCGTTGCGCGGGACGAGAAACTGCCGGAACTCGTCGTGCGGATCATGCTCGCCCACGAACTGACCCACGCCCTGGACGACCAGCACATCGGGCTCGATAAGTTCCTCAAATCGCTCATCGGCAAGAGCGAGGACCTGGACCTGGTAGCCGCGTCGGTCGCCGAAGGGTCGGCCACGTCGCTGATGATGCAGTACATGACCCGGGCGCAACTGTCGGGCCGTTTCAACCTGGCCGAACTCCAGGGCTACGCCGCCGGCGAAATCGAGCGGAGCAAAGTCTTCACCAGCGCACCGCGGTACTTCTCAACCATCCTGGCAACCTACATCTGCGGGATGCAGTTCCTGGCCAAGGGCAACCTGCTGGCGGCCATGCTGGGCGATAACCGGGCCATCGGCCGCAACCTTCTGGCCGCCGCCAAAGACCCGCCACGGTCCACCGAACAGATCCTCCACCCGGAAAAGTACTGGAACCCCGCAGCCCGAGACGAGCCGGTGGAGGTGCACGACGCGGCCGCCCGCAAGATACTCCATCGGCCGGGACGATGGGTGGTCCACACCAACACGGTCGGCGAGATGCTCTGCGCGATCCTGACCACGCCGCCGGGAAGGCAGCGCAGCCTTATGACGATGCAGATGGCCGATGCCTGGACGAACCCGGCGGCGACCGGCTGGGGCGGCGACCGGTTCTATCTGCTCGCCTCCGGTCCGAGCGCCGAGGCGACTCGCCTGTCGAGAGTGGCGGCCGACAAGACGCTCAAGGACCTCCGCGGCGTCTGGTTCACCCTCTGGGACACGCCCGCGGACCGCGACGAGTTCGTCGCGGCATACGAGCGGCGGCCCGTCGCGCGGCGTGGCGCCGCCGTCCTGCTCGGCAACCTGGGGGCCGCCTGGCTCTTCGGGTTCGACAACGCCGAGGAAAAGGCTATCGCAGAGCGGGTCAAGAAGGCACCCCCGCCGATGACCCGTGCCGGCAAACCGTGGGCGCCGTGGGCGCTGTGAGAGGCAGGGAACAGGGAATGGGGAACAGGGAATAGGGAAGGATTCGAGCCATCGCCATCCGGACCGACATCGCGTACCAGGAGTGCATCAACGCCGATTGCCGCGCACGCTTCGGCGTGGACGAACCGCTCTTTGAGTGCCCGACGTGCGGCGACCTGCTCGACGTCGGCTACGACTGGTCGCGGGCCGTGCTGCCCGAGCGGCTTGAAGGGTTCGAGGAGAAATGGTCGGTGGTGGGCGACCCGCTGGCCTTCTCCGGGGTATGGCAGTACCACGAACTCCTGCCGTTTGCCGCCCCCGACCACATCATCACGGTCGGAGAAGGCAAGACCGTCTTTCAGCAGGCCGACCGGGTGGCGCCCTACGCGCGGATGAACCGTGGCCGCCTGTTCCTCCAGTACGAGGGCATGAACCCGTCGGGCAGTTTCAAAGACAACGGCATGACGGCGGCCTTCACGCACGCCCACCTCGTGGGCGCCACGCGAGCCATCTGCGCCTCGACCGGCAACACCAGCGCGTCGGTGGCCATGTACTCCGCCGTGGACGGGCAGATTCCGGCGGTGGTGCTGGTGGGCAGCGGCAAGATCGCCTACGGCAAACTGGCCCAGGCCCTTGACTACGGCGTGCGGGTCGTCCAGGTACAGGGCGATTTCGATACCTGCATGAAACGGGTCAAGGAAGTGGCGAAGGAACTCCGGCTCTACCTGATGAACAGCCTGAACCCGTTCCGCCTCGAAGGCCAGAAAACCATCATGTACCGCATCATCGAGGGGCTGCTGTGGGACGTGCCCGACTGGGTCGTCGTGCCGGGCGGCAACCTGGGCAACTCGTCGGCCTTCGGCAAGGCGTTTCGCGAACTCAAAAGTCTCGGCCTCATTTCGCGAATCCCGCGGATGGCCGTCATCAACGCCGCCGGTGCCGACACGCTCTACCGGATCGTCAACCAGGAGAAGATAACCTGGAACGACGGCCGCGTGGACGACGCCCGCATCGCCGCCTTCTACCGGCAGATGGAGTCCGAGCACCGGCGGGCCCGGACGGTGGCCTCGGCCATCGAGATCAACCGGCCGGTGAACCTCAAGAAATGCCTCCGGGCCCTCGCCTGGACCGACGGCATCGTCGAGAAGGTGGGCGACCAGGAGATCCTCGACGCCAAGGCGCAGGTCAGCCGGGGCGGGTTCGGATGCGAGCCCGCATCGGCCGCCAGCGTCGCCGGCGTGCGGAAACTCCGCCAGGCCGGCACCATCGGCCCCGACGAGCGAGTCGTCTGTGTCCTGACCGGCCACCCGCTCAAGGACCCGAACATCACCGTCGCCTATCACACCCGGACCGACGAAGAACTGGCCGACACGTACGCCGGATACGGCGTGCGCGGCGCCACGTTCGGAAACCGCCCCATCCTGGTTGAGGACAACCTCGATGAGATCATTGCGGCCATCCAGGCGTGACCGGCCCCGTGCCACATCGCGCGGGCAGGCCGCCGGCACACATCATGCCGGCGGGCTCCAGTTTTGCGCGGTGGGTGAGGACACCCGCCGCGCGGGAGGTGGACAAGACTTACCTGATACCGCTCAGCCGCGCAAGGAGTGAGCCATGATTCACGTTGCCGTCTCCGGCGCCGCCGGCCGCATGGGCCGCACACTCATCCGCCTCATCGCCGAAGCCGAGGACCTTCAACTCGTGGCCGCCCTCGAGGCGCCCGGCCATCCGTATCTTGGCACGAGCGCCGGCGTGCTCGGCGGCGCCGCGGACCTGGACCTGAAGGTAACCGAGGACCTCTCGGAAGCACCGGACGTGCTGGTCGACTTCTCGCTTCCCGACGGATCGATCCAGCGCATCGAGACGTGCGCTGCGGCCTGCGTGCCGTGCGTCGTCGGGACGACGGGCTTCTCGCAGGAGCAGCATGAGCGTATCGAGGCGGCCGCCAAGGAGACCGCCGTCGTCCTCGCCCCGAACATGAGCGTGGGCGTCAACATTCTGTTCCACACGGCGGCCGAACTGGCCCGCGCGCTTGGCGATGATTACGACATCGAGATCGTCGAGGCCCACCACCGGTTCAAGAAAGACGCCCCTTCGGGCACCGCCATCAAGATCGCCGAGGAGATCGCCAAGGCCACGGGCCGCAACCTCGCCGAGGCGGCCGTTCACGGTCGCGGGCCGGGCCATCAACCGCGCCGGCCCGGCGAGATCGGACTGCACGCCATCCGCGGCGGCGACATCGTCGGCGAGCACATCATCTACTACACCGCGCTGGGCGAGCGGCTGGAACTGAAGCACGTCGCCCACAGCCGCGAGACGTTCGGCCGCGGCGCCCTGCGGGCCCTCCGCTGGGTCGCCGACCGCGGGCCGGGCCTCTACAGCATGGCCGACGTCCTGGGGCTCTGAGAATTGCGGACCACCCAACACGAAAGGACAAAAACGATGAAACGACCGATGATTCCCGGATTGCTTGTGGCGGCACTGATTGCCGGCTGTGCGACGCGTTCGCCCCTGGCGCCGGCTCAGGAGAAGCCGCCCGACGTCCTCATTATCCACGCCGGCGGCACCCCCGTGACCGAGAAGGTCACGCCGGCAAACGTGGATGCCGTCTCGTGCCCGACCCCGGCGGCCGTCAACTGTAAGACCCTGGCCGAGCAGACGGCCGCGGCCCTTCGCGGCAAAGGCCTCAGCGCCGGAGCCGTAGCGGCCGGCGAGGTCAAGAGCCGCGACGAGATTCTCAGCGCGCGCCTGGTCGTGCTCGCCAGCCCGTCCTATTTCGGCGATGTCAGTTGGAAGATGCACAAGATGTTCGACGAGCGGTTTTTCGAGATCTTCGTCGCGGGGGGCGAGCGGCTCGCAAAGAAACCTTTTGCCGCCCTCATCATGGGCAAGTCCGAACCGAAGTGCGCGAAATCCGTCGAGGCCGTGGCGGGCATTGTCAAGGCCTGTAACGGCACGCCGGGGCCCAGCACGATCGTTCTGGTAAGCGACGGCGCCGACGAGGTCAAGGCAAAGGTCGACAAGTTCGCCGACGAGATCGCCGGCCGGTTGAAATGATCGGTGGGGCTCGCCGCCTGGAGTGCGGCGACGTGTCTGGCCGCTGCGCGCACCACGTCGCGCCTGCGGCGGAACGGCCGCCCGGCCCTACCGCCCGATGAGCACCGCCCGGGCCACGTACTGTCCGATAAACAGCACGGCAAACAGCGCGACCAGCCAGTGCAGTTGCCTCGCGCGTCAGGCCCCTTTCTTCCGGCGCGCGAACAGGCTCAGGCCACCAAGGGCCAGCAGCGCGAGCGTGGCGGGCTCCGGCATGGTCATCGGCTCGCCCATCACTCCGAGGTTAAAGTCGCCAGATGCCTGGCCCACGCAATCCCAATGGAATGGAGCGGTTTCAGCATCCTTAAGGTACATTTCGAGCCCCTCGAGATGGGAATAAAACTGTTGTCCGTACTGTTGCACGAACGCTTCCAACTCAGGGAAAGAAAGCCCGTCATGGTCCAGATCAGCTGCGGCGAACTTGCCATCCCCATAGGGGACTAAGGTGGTGCCCGCCTGCACCGCTTTCGCTAGGAACCCCTCTCCGTTTGCGTCAAAACCCGTGCCACAACATTCGCAGCAGGCGGCCAGCAAGGCGGCTTTGGGCAACCGTGCGATGTCATCGCCGTCATCTCCCGGTCCCCAGAAACCATCGGCGCTGCAACAGTCAAAAACAAAGAGTTTATTGACGGCATTCCAAATCTGGGGATCAAGTCGTTGCCCGTCAACGCCGGCCGTTCCCTCAAACCATGCCGCTAGCGAATCGTCCGTTAGCCACTCGTTGCTGTTTGACGTATAAGCCATCTTCTCAGGCCCCAGGCAGCCTACACCGTGGCCAGAATAAAAGAACACAACGACGTCACCGGCAAGCAAGTCCTGCTCTCCGGTCTTTAATTTGTTGAAAATGTCTTTTTTTGCTGTTGGCGTCGACGCGTTGAACATGAAATCAAGGCGCGCGCCACCCTGCCACATGTCAAACGCGGCAAACTTCTGATACGACTTCTTGGCGTCCGTTTGTCCCTTCATGCCGATGGACGGGTCGTCCGACCCGACGAACAATCCATACAGGTTGGGGCGGCATTCGAAGGTGAGGAAGCCCTCAAATATCTCATTTGTCGTCCCCATGCAGGGGGGATGCCCAAGGTTGTTCGTCATCCCATCTGGCGGACCCCACAGGTACGTATCGCTGGCATAGTCCAACGGGTTCCCCACGAGCTGTCCGTCGTCATCGAAAACGAATGGGAGGTGGGAATTGCCCCACTCGGCTAATGGGTCGTGCGACTCTCCCGTTAGGTACTCCCCGTTGGGTAGACGCACAGCATCGAGTGCCATCTCGCGCCGCGTCCCGATGACGTAGTACGGATAGGATTCCGTGATGTCAAAAACCTTGTGCCCAGTAGCCGTGTCCAGCTGAACGTACCCGTATTCGGGCGCCCTATAGTATCCTGGTACTGGGCCCCAGGGCCTCTGCATTGTCGGGCAGGGCCCGAGACCGCCCCATAGTTCATACACGCTACCATGTAATGAGCTTGCCCAAACCTCAAGTTCTTCGCCGCGGAGCTGAACAGCCGGCAGAAGCGTTATTAAGGACATTACAATCGCATCTAGTAGTATTATTGCGACCAACCCTGGGTGAATACACTGCTTTCTCATTGGCCCCTCCCGTTTTCCCCCCGTCTTTTTTCCATTTTGTCTGGAGCGCCGTGGGCTTGCAGCGACACCCTGTATATGGGTAGCCACACCGAATGTCGCAACTGCAGAAGACTCCTCGGCGAGATCCGAACGCTCCGACGCGACCTCACCACCGCGAAGAGCGAACTCGCCATCGCGAAGAGCGAACTCGACGCCGCCAAGCAACGCATCAAGGCGCTGGAAGCCGAACTCCGCCGCGGCAAACGCCAAGCCACGCCCTTCTCACGCGACAGGAAGATGACCCGCAGCGCGGTGCACTTCCCGCGCCAGGTAGTCCTGGTCCTCCACGACGCGTTAGCCATGGCGAAAGAGAAACCCGATCTGACACCGGGTGCGCTCGTTCCCTTACTCAGTGGCAATATACCACAAGAATCGCGAAAGTCAAACGGTTTTTCGGCCGCGGACCTTTGTGGGTTGCCCCGGCAGGCCGCGCCTGCCTTCTGAGGGCGCGGTTTATTCATTCTAATATCGAATCGCCGGCCTTGAACCGGCCTTGGGTAGCCAGAGACAGTTGCAGGGTCTATCGGTGTAACGATTTCAGTTTTCGGCCAGGCAAAATCGCCTCCCGCGCCCACTGTAGGGGCGCATTCGGACGGGGCGTCCGGAGCGCGCCGCCGTGGGCCGGCGGACCCGCCGCGCCGAGAACGGCGCTTTAACAGCAGCGCGGTGAGTCCCCGTTCGACAGGCTCAGGGCAGGCTCCGACCCACCGCGCACAGGTTCACGCAGCGTTGTAGGATCAGGATCCGATGAGCACCGCCCGGGCCACGTACTGTCCGATAAACAGCACGGCAAACAGCGCGACCAGCCAGTGCAGTTCCCTAGCGCGCCCCGTCACGGTCTTCAAAAGGGCGTACGATATGAATCCCCACGCGATACCGTCGGTAATCGAGAAACTGAACTGCATGACGATAATCGCCAGGAACGCCGGAATCGCCTCGCTGTAGTCACTCCACCTGATCTTGGCCACGCTGCCCACCATCATTACGCCGATGAGGACGAGCACCGGCGCGATGACCGGCCGCAGAGGAACCACCGTAACCGTCCCGGCGGCCACCTGGACGAGCGGCTCGGCCGTCTCGGCGCGGACGAACTCCACCCCCGCTCCCACCACGTGAACGAGCGGCGAGAGGAACAGGGCCAGCAGCAGGCAGATTCCCGTCACGATAGCCGCCAAGCCCGTTCTGGCGCCGGACTCGACGCCCGCTGCGCTTTCGATGTACGTCGTCACGGTGCTCGTCCCGACGAGCGACCCCGCGACGGTGCCGGCGGCGTCGGAGAACAGCGCCCACCGGGCCCGCGGCAGGCGCCCCTGTGCGTCCAGAAAGCCCGCCCGTTCACCCACGCCGATAAGCGTTCCGACGGTGTCAAACATGTCGAGAAAGAAGAAGATAAAGATCACGAGCAGAATGCTGGTCCAATCCCGGTTGCGGAAGAGGTCCCATCCGCTGGTCACGGCGGCGCCGAAGGTTTCGCCGGGCCACTTCGGCAGGTGCCACGTCCCCGGCCACTTGGCAAGGGTCATCTTCACCTTCTCCAGCGGAACCGGCTCAACCGGGTCGGCCCGGCCCAGGACGAGCGCATCGGCCCGCTCGCCGACGCGAGCGGCCGGGATAACTTCCAGACCGTTCGCCGGCTGATAGCGAAGCCCATCACCGGTGACGACGAGGGCGAGAATCGCCGTGCACACAATCCCGACCAGAATCGCCGCCCGCAGCCGCAGCGCCAGCAGTACCGCCGTCAACGCCACCCCCGCCAGCGACACCAGTACCACCGGGCTGGTCAGCGGGCCCAACTGCACCAGCGTCGCATCGCTGTTCTGGACGAGACCGCCCCACTGAAGGCCCGAAAACGCGATCAGCAGACCGATGCCCACGGCAATCGCATACTTCAGCCCCTCCGGCACCGCGTGCATCACCGCCTCACGCAGGCCGAGGAAACTCAGGGCCAGAAACACCCCCCCGGCGATCAGGTTGGCCAGCAACGCCTCCTGCCACGCGAACCCCATCCCCAGGCACACGGTATAGGCAAAGAAAAAGTTGTGGCCCATCGCCGGCGCCAGCGCAAACGGGTAGTTCGCCAGCAGCCCCATCAGGAAACACGCCAGCGCCGAGCACACGCAAGTGGCAAAGAAGACGTCGGCCGGCGGCATGCCCGTCGCCGCGAGAACCGCCGGCTGAACGAAGATAATATACGAAAGCGTCAGGAACGTCACGAGACCGCCGCGCACCTCCGACCCGACGGTCGTGCGATGCTCACGAAGATGGAACATGGGCTGCGCCCTCCACGCGGATGTTTCGGGCAATGGTCCGTGCGCCAAGCCCATCCTTCCGGGCCGCCGGCGGTCTCAATCGTCCTCAACGATGATGGCTTCCACGGGACAAACCTCGGCGGCCTCGCGGACCGCATCCGCCTGTTCCTCCGGCACCTCGTCCACCAGGACGACTGAGATGTCGTCCTGAATCTCCAACACCTCCGGACAGATGTCCGCACAGAGGCCGCAACCCGTGCACAGATCGGCATCGACGCGAACTTTCATCTGCCACCTCCTCCCATGCCGGTCGCCCTCCACCCGTTTCGAACCGTAACGAAAGACGAGAGGACGGGTTTCCCCGTCCCCTCATGTTACGGTGTCGCTTGACGCGCTGCGCCCGCCCCTAGGCCCGCCGTGATCCAAACGCTTCGGCGCGGACGGTTCCGCCGACCGGGCATGGCACCCGGCGCGCAGCCAGAACCTGCACCCCCACTGGCGGCGCATATCTCGCCCGCCTTCCCGACCAAACGCTGCCGCGTCGAGGCACATCTTCTCGCCTACAACGCCCTACTTGGAGGGCGTGAGTTTGGCAATCGCGGAGGTCAGTTCTTTCAGGTTCTTCTTGTTGGTCGTGTAGACCACCGACTTGCCCTGGCGCGTCCCAATGACCAGACGCCCCATCCGCAACAGTCCGAGGTGGTGGCTGATGGTCGGCTGCTTCAGCCCCAGCGCGGTGCACAGTGCGGTCACGTTCCTCGGCCCGGCGGCCAGCAACTTCAGAACGCCCAGCCTGGTGGGGTCTGAGAGCAATGCAAAACCGCGCGCCCACTCCGACAACTCTGCTTTCGCTGCTGCACTAATCTTCTTAGCCATAGGTCCTGCCCTTTCCTTTTCTTGCCCCCCGAGAGAGACGACGATAATAAATCGTAAGCGCCATCAATACAAGCAAAAAACACCCGATTGGACAAACTTGAGTAATCCTACTATCCAACTTCCCGCGCGGCGGCCTTCCGAGGCCGCCGTCAAACTCTGCTGCCATACCCTCCTGGCGGCCCGGGAAGGCCGCCAGGAGGGCACAAACAGACAACTTGCCTTGTAGTACTAATCCGTGCCGCATAACACAGACATGCGCGGCATTATACCAATCTGCGAGTCCCCGGCAAGTCCTAATGGTCGCAAAACCGGGAAGCGGTTGTGGCAACGATTTCAGGCAGGGCCGTTGTGCCCAGGGCTGGGCGGGCCTGTCATTTCGACCGAGGGCGCCTTGGCGACCGAGCGGAGAAATCTCGTCGTCCGGACACGGATAACGGCGAGATTCCTCGACTCGCTTCGCTCGCTCGGAATGACACGCTAAACACGTCCCTCCGCGCCAAAGACGCCATCTTCCGTGGAGCAGTCATTCTACGGGACGAATCGGCGAACTACCAGAGAATCGTTCTGACCGCCGAATCCGAACGAGTTTGACATGCAGACCTCGACCGGTGTCTTGCGCGGTGTGTTCGGTACATAGTCGAGGTCGCACAGGGGGTCGGGGTCGTCGAGGTTCATCGTGGCCGGCACGATCTGGTCGCGGATCGCCAGGATGCAGGTCATCAGTTCGGTGGCGCCGGCAGCGGCTATCAGATGGCCCAGTTGGCTCTTGACGCTCGAGATGGGGACCTTGCAGGCGTACTCGCCAAAGACGAGTTTGACGGCGAGCGTCTCGACCTTGTCGTTCTCGGTGGTGCCGGTTCCGTGTGCGCTGATGTAGTCGATCTCTTCGGGCCGGAGGCCGGCCTTCTCGAGCGCCATCTGCATCGAGGCGGCCGGCCCGCGGCCTTCCGGATGGATGTCGGTCATGCGGTACGCGTCGGCGCTGGAGCCGTAGCCGGCGATCTCGCCCCAGATCTTCGCGCCGCGTGCGCGAGCGTGCTCGAGTTCTTCCAGGACGAGCATCGTTGAGCCCTCGCCCAGGACGAACCCGGCGCGGCCGCGGTCGAAGGGGCGGCTGGCCCGCCACGGCTCGGCCTTCGGTTCGGTCGAGATGGCCGTCAGCAGGTTGAATCCCGTGACGCCGAGCGGATGAATCATCGAATGCGTGCCGCCGGCCAACATCAGGTCGGCCCGGCCGAGGCGGATCAGATCCGCAGCCTCTCCGATGGCCTGCGTGCTGGCGGCGCAGGCGGTCAGGCAGGAATAGGCGGGCCCCTCGAGCCCGTATTCGCAGGCCAGGTGGTTGGCCGGCATGTTGGGTTCCTGCTCGAGTTCGCGCATCGCGTTGCATTGCCGGAGGGCCGTTTCGGCAAAGCCGACGGTGCTGACGGTGTTGTCCGCGCGTGTGCCGTTGGCGATGGCGGTGACGAGGGTGATGAAGTCAACGATGCCCTCGCCGCTGCCCAGATAGATGCCGAATCGCGCGGGGTCAAAGCCGCCGGCCATACGGGGCAGTACGCCTCCGTATGGACCCGTATGGGCGGCAAAACCGGCGTCTTCAATCGCCATTCGTGCGGCGGCCATGGCGAACCGCACGTTCCGCCCGGCCTGCTCAAATGCCGCAGCGTCGCGGACGTACGGCGACAGGTCGAAATCGGGAACCTGGGCCGCGAAGGTCGTCGGGAACGTTGAAGCCTCGAAGATAAAGATCGGCCGGATGCCGCTCTTGCCGGCCAGCAGGTTCTGCCACGACTCCTCCACCGTCGGGCCGAGCGGGTTCACGGACCCCATTCCGGTTATCACGATGCGTCGTGTCATGGCCGTTTCATCGCTTTGCGCTCGTGCGCGGTGTTGAGGTCGCGCTGTTATTCGGTGATGCCCCGCTGCTTCCGCAGCGGGCTCGATACGACATTTTACCCCTCGCGCCGCGTCACCGTTGCCGATTTACTCGAATCACGGCGGCGGCGGTCTGGCCGCCGATGGCGTTTGTGGTCGCGAGGATGTGGTCGCTCGCAAGCGGCTGCGGACCGCCCGTCACGAGGTTGACGCCCGCTTCGGTGTCCGGCCGGTCGCAGTTGAGGATGGGCGGCACTTGGCCGTCTTCGGCCAGAACCAACATGGCCGCCAGGTCCGCCAGGCCGCTGGCCGCACCCATGTTGCCGGTAACGCCCTTCGTGGCCGTGACCGGGACCTGGCGTGCGGCCGGGCCGAGAGCCGAGGCCAGGCCGGCCGTCTCGCTGCGGTCCTGCACGTCGAGGGCGGGCCCGTGGGCGAGAACAGCGCCGAGGTCCGACGGGTCCACGCCGGCGGCCTGGAGTGCACGGCCGACGGCGGCGGCCACGCTGCGGCCGTCTTCGTCGCAGGTGTTGACGCCGGCGGTGGTCGTGCCGACGCCCGTGCCGAGGACTTCACCGTAAACGGTCGCGCCGCGTGCCTGGGCGGCATCCAGCGGTTCGAGCATGAGGGCGGCGGCGCCTTCGGCAACCACCCAGCCTTGCCGGGCCTCGTCGAAGGGCCGGCACGCCGACGCCGCCTCGTCGTTGCTCGTGGTCACCCGGTCCAGCAGGCAGCACCGCAAGACGACGACGGGGCTGACGCGGCATTCGCCGCCGCAGGCGAGCATGGTGTCGGCGTCGCCGCGGGCGAGGATGCGGCAGGCTTCGTCCAGGGCGATCAGACCGCCCGCGTCGCTGCACGTCAGCGAGTTGCTGGGCCCCTGGGCGTCCCAGAGGATGCCCGCGTGGCAGGCGTGCATGTTCGGCAGGTACTTCAGCAGCCACAGGGGGAACATTTGGGGGATACCGTGCTCGCCCCATCCGGCGAGCGAGAACTCCCCGCCGGCACGGGCGGCCTGGACGGGGACGGCCAGATCGTCGAGTTCCGTCGGGAGGAAACTCGTGCCGAAGATCATGCCGAACCGGGCGTGGTCTATCGTCGGAAGGACCGGCTCCCCGGCCTTCGCGTCGCCGAGCGGCAGGCCGGTGTCGAGGATGGCCCGGGCGGCGGCGGCGATGGCCAACTGGATGTCGCGGGCCATCACCTTGGCGTTCTTCTTGACGTAGCGGCCCTGGTCTTTGCGGAGCCCCTCGACGGGGTCGAACTCCGGCACCTCGCCCGCGATGCGGCTTGGGAACCCCGCCGGGTCGAACCGTGTGATGGGGCCGACGGCCGAGCGGCCATTGCGCACCGCTTCGGCCAGCGCTTCGGGGCCGTCACCCGCCGGGCTGAGCAGGCCCATCCCCGTGATGACAATGCGACGGTCCAAAGCCTCCTCCGCGCGTCAGGCGTCGTCGGGTGCCGCGTTTTCCGTCAGGCCGCCCAGGTGGCGCATGCGGAGCAGGCGGATGAAGTCTTCGCTGAAGACGAAGTTGTCTTCGCCGATTTCCGCCGGCGTGCGCGCCTGGTCGAGGTGGGCGAACATGAGTTCGATCTCCGCCACGAGGTCGCCGCCGCAGGTGATGCGCCCCTCGATGGAGGCGCCCTCGGGACGGACCTCGCCCAGGACGTTGGCCTCGAAGCGGATTTGATCGCCCGGCACCACGTGACGGTGGAACGTGGCCCGCGTAACCTTGGCCAGGATGACTTTCTCCTTGAAGTCGAAGACCTCGCCCACCAGGACGCCGGCCGTCTGGGCGAACCCCTCGATCATGAGCGTCGGCGGGTGAACGGGGTACCCCGGCACGTGGTCGTGGAGGTGTTCCTCGGCGAGCGTCACGTTCTTGACGGCAACGGCGCGCCGGCCGCTCTCGAATGCGACGAACTTGTCGATCCAGATCCAGCGCATCGCGTCACCGCTTTGTGTGTTTGGGAAAGCGAAGCCCGTTACGGATCCAGCCAGCCCGTCGGTCTTTACGGCCCCGGTACGGGTCCGTATGGCCAGGGCTTTCGGACGAGCGGGGCTCCGCGGATCATAGGGCTGAAGGGTCAGTCGCCCTCGCCGCCCAGTTTCGCCTCAACGTAGCCGACGATCATATCGACCGTGAACAGGTCGACGATGTCCTGGACCGTCGGGTTTTTCTCAAACTCCTGGAGGTCGGCATACGGCATGCGGGCCTTGAGTTCTTCGATCCCCTTGGCGGTGAGTTTGCCGTCCTGGACGTACTCGTCGCTCGTCAGGATGTTGTCGGGGAAGAGGTCGCCCCTGGGGATCTTGATGTTGAACGCCTTCTCGAGTCGGAAGACGATGTCGAGGAAGTCGATGCTCTCGGCGCCCAGGTCGCCCCCGATCCGGGCTTCCGGCGTCACTTCGTCCTCGTCAACGCCCAGGGCATCGACCATGGCCTCACGGACCTTCTCTGTGATCTCGTCGCGACTCAAAGCCATCTCGTCTGACCTCCCTGAAATGAGGGGTTCTCGGCAGTCATGCGTTCCCGGCCGCCTCCAGCGCCTGAGGCCCCCCGACAAGTTGAAACCGCTGGCGCCAGAACGGCCGAAGGGCCGTGTCGATCTCCGCGAGGTCGGCGTCTTCGTCGGCCACGTTCAGATGTTCGAGTACGAGCCTGGCCTGCACCGCCACCTCGCCTTCGCACCGGCCGACGGCCTTGAAGCGGCTCCGGGTCTCGGCGATCTCCAGCGCCGAGACATCCATCCGGAGCTGCCCGCCCGGACGGACAAAACTGCCGTAACGCACGTTGCGGGCCTCGCGCAGCAGGATCAGGCTCTTGGCGAAGTCCGTGCTCACGCGGACCAGCCAGGCGGCCGTCTGCACCAGCGCCTCGAGCATCAGGACACCGGGCAGCACCGGGTATGCCGGAAAGTGGTCCGCCAGATACTCCTCCGCCAGGCTGAGGTTCTTGACCCCAACGATCCGCTTGGGCGGTTCCAATTCCAGGATGCGATCGACCAGAAAGAATCTCATGGTTCTTTGCAGTGCGGCATTGTATCGCCGGCCGTCCGGCGGTTGCAAAACCTTTTTGCGCCGGCCCTGTGCCGGCGCCTCACCTTGCTGCGGGGGCCGCCTTTCCACCCCGTTGCGGCCGGCCTCTACGGGGCCGGACTTCCGACACGTGTACCGTGGCCGACAGACACACGAGACGGGGTTCGCCGGCCGCCGGAAGGGAGCGAAATCTAGCAGAGCCTGTCGTCCCATGCAAGCCAAAAACACGGGCCGTGTAACGCCTCAGTTACGCGAGGGTGGCACGGCAGCCCGAAGGGCGGCCGTGTGCGCCCCAGTGTCCAACACGGCCGCCCTTCGGGCTGCCGTGCCACCCGGCGAGGCAAAAAAGGTTCCTGGAACCTTTTCTTGCTCCGCCTCATCCGTCTGCCAGGCGGTTCAGCACCTCGATGCCGCGCTCGATCGTCTCGCGGTCGGCGGCGTAGGCGATGCGGAAATGCGAGTCGCTCTCGCTGAAGACGCCGCCCGGAATCACCAGGACGCCCGCCTCGACGGCCCTGGAGACGAACTCGGTGCCCGACCCGCCGGGCGCCTCGGGGAACATGTAGAACGCACCGCCGGGCTTCGCGATGTTGAACCGCCCGCGCAGGCCATCGTAGATCAGGTCGCGCCGCCGGCGGAACAGGTCGATGTGCTCGGAGGCGTCGGTCTCCAAGGCCGTGATGGCAGCCGCCTGAAACGGCGCCGGCGCGCACACGAACGTGTACTGCTGGAGCGTCGTCATGGCGCCGATGAGGTGCTCCGGCCCGATGCAGTACCCCAGCCGCCACCCCGTCATGCCGTAGGTTTTTGAGAAGCCGCGAAGCAGCAGCACCCGGTCGTAGAGCGGCCAGGCGCTGGGCGCGGGACCGTCGTAGGCGAAGGCGTTGTAGATCTCATCGGAGACGACGAGCAGGTTGTGGCGGCGGGCCACGTCGCTCGCGCCTCGGAGTTCGTCGGCCGTGTACACGACGCCGGTCGGGTTGGCCGGACTGTTGAGGATGAGCATGCGGCTTCGCCGGGTGACGGCCGCCTCCAGCGCCTCGGCCCGGAGGCGGAAGTCCGGGTACGTGTCCACGAACACGGGCACGCCGCCGATCAGGTTTACCAGGTGCTTGTACATGACGAAGTAGGGGTCCGGGATGATGACCTCGTCGCCCGGGTTGATGGTGGCCAGGAAGGCCAGAAGCAGGCCGCCCGAGACGCCGCTCGTGATGAGGACCGGCGAGTCGAGCGAGCCGAACTCCTGCCGCAGACTCTCGGCAACGGCCTCGCGCAGTGCGGCGTCGCCCTGCGTCACGGTATAGCGGTTGGCGCCGGCGCGGATGGCCTCGATTGCCCGCTCTTTGCAGACCTGCGGCACGTCGAAGTCCGGCTGGCCGATGCTCAGGTTGATCGGGTCGGCGAGTTTGGCCGCCAGGTCGAACACCTTGCGGATGCCGGAAGCGTCGATGCGCTGCATGCGTTCGGCCAGTGGTGGAGGGGACTCGGCCACGCCTCGCTCCTTTCATCGGCGTCTGAGCCAGCCTGCACGGGGGTCGCACGAGCGGCGGGATGGGTCAAAGACACGCCCCGTCCGAAGTCCGAACCCGCCGCGGACATGCCCTTGATGCGCGATCCGTCCATACGGACCCGTACCGGGTACGGACCGCACAGAACTCGTGTCGGACCGCTTGGGATCGGGCCTATGGTTTCGATTGTTTGGTCTGCGGCGTGTCTTCGGCGGTGGCGGCTTGGGCCGCAGGGGCAGCCTCGGCGCCTTCGGCGGGCGCTTCGGCGCCTTCGGCGAGCGCCTCGGTCTCAGCCGTCGCCGCAGCCGGTTTCGCCTTCCGGGCCTGGACCTTGCGATGGACCACTTTCGGAAGGCCGAACACGCTGTCACCGTCCTGCCACTTCTCCTCGTCGGCCAACTGCTCGACGCGCTCGGCCCGCGACAGCACGTTGCGATGCCTGGTCAAGGCGCCGCCGGATTTCAGACTCTTGTCCAACGACATCCGCTTACTCCTTCTTCATCTGAACTGTATAGGCGTCTTTCGACGTCGGCCGGCGGGTCTCCTTCTCGAACGCCCCTAAACTCTTGTTGATCTGGAGCGCCAGCGTGTCCGACGCCGTCTTGTCCGTAAAGTGCCGGCGGCTGTACAGGATGTGGAAGCCGCTGCGCGTAACCAGGTCGGTCTGGATGCCGCTCTTGGCGAGAAACGCTCTCAGGTCGTCCACGGCGTCGGGCTTCGAGACGTTGAGCCGGGCGATGCGGACCCGGTACTGCGGGCCGGCGGGGGCGGGCGGCGTGGGCGGCTGCGTGCCCTCGGCGCCGGGCTTCGGTTTTGGCGGGGCGGGTTTCGGCGGGACCTTCGCGCCGAGTTTGGGCGGCTTGGCGCCGGGCTCCACGAGACCCAGCGCCGGCCCGGTGGCCTGAATCTCGTTCATCGTCGGGTGCTTCTCGGTCACCGGGAGGCCGTCGCCGCGGGACCGGGCGCCCAACGCGTAGAACAGGTAGCAGAGGCAAAGCAGGACGACGCCTGCGACCGCCAGGTACGGCCACGTGAGCCTGACGCCGCCGACGATGATGGCGGCCTTTCGCGTCACGATGGTGGGCTTGGGCCGCCGCGTGATCGGCATGGGCTCCTCGCGTCGAGGCACCTCGGCCGCCGGTTGGGGCGGCGCCTGCATCTTGCCGCCGCCGACCGGCCGCGTTGCCCTGCCGGCATCCAGTTTGGCCTTGGCCTGGCCGCGCTCCTTGGCCAGGAGTTCGAACAACGCCCGTTGTGCTTTGCGTTTGGCCATTTGCATCTCCCCGGACGTCGGCGTGCGGCCGGGCAATGGAATCACGATAAAGGTTTATGGGTCGGGTGTCAAGGAGATACCCCCGCAAGCGGCGTTTCGACTTGCCAGAGGTCCCTCGGCACTGTCAAATGGGCGATGGACGGGAATGGAGGTTGTCTTGATGAGACGGTTGCCGCTTGGCGTCCTTGTGGCTGCTTGTGTCGCCCTTTTGGTTATCGGGCTGGTGCAGGGTTCGGTCATGGCCCAGGGGAACCCGTTTGCGCCGTCGAAACCGAAATCGGAGGCATCGGCGGCCGGTGAGCAAGCGGCGCCGGCTGCCGGGAAGAAGGAGCAGCCGCCGGAGGTCCGGGCCATCCGCGGACGCTTCACGCCGCCGGAGCGGGTGCTCGAAGCGCACCTCATCGAGCGGTCGATGGATCTGAAGATCCCCGTGCGGGTGGATAAGAGCACGGGCGCCTTCGAGGTCAAGGGCCTGCGGTTCGGCACGTACGACTTTATCATCCGGACGCCGTGGGGCAGGCTCGAAGGCATCGACATGGAGCCGAAGGTCTCGCCGTACGACATCCTGATCCCGCCCCAGTACCGGACGCCGGACATGGGGCTGCGGCCGGAGGGCGAGTTCACCGAGAAGGACCGGGCGGCCATCCGCCGCATCATCCACGAGGTCAAGCGGTACGAGAACAAGATCACCGACGTGCTTATCTCGGGCTCGACCGACATGGCGGTCGCGCTGGTGGAACTGATGATGGACAAGGCGTTCCACAGCCGCAAGGGCGACGAGATCACCTGGCGAATCGAACAGTGGACCTATGAGAAGAAGTACGACGCGTGGACGGCGTTCAAGACGCGGTGCCTGTACCGGTTCCGCGTCTCGAAGGCCGAGTGGCAGACGTGGGGCTGGCAGTTTGAGCCGCGCCTCGGCGGGCTTGTCATCTCCGAGGACCTTAAAGAGCCCGTCAAGGTCGAGTTCACGGTTCCCGCCAAGCCCGTCCGCGCCAAGGGCGTTCCCGGCTCGAAGTACCCTCCCGCCGACAAGGGCAGGACGTAAATAAAAGGTTCCAGGAACCTTTTCCTGAAAAAGGCCGATACGCGGCCAGAAACGCCGAATCGCGAAAAAGGTTCCTGGAACCTTTTTTCTTGACGCGGTGGGTTTCTGACGCTATTAGCTGGATATGCCAAGAGCCCCGCGTATTGCCGTCGGTGGAGTCGTGTATCATGTCCTGAACCGGGCCAATGGGCGTGCGCAGATTTTCAAACGGCCCGGAGATTACGCTGCCTTCGAGAAGGTAATAGCGGAAGCCCAGGATCGTGTTCCGATGCGCGTCCTTGCTTATTGCCTGATGCCAAACCACTGGCACATGGTGCTTCATCCCGAGGGGGACGGGCACCTTTCGCGGCACCTCGCTTGGCTTACGCGAACGCATTCGCTTCGCTGGCATGTCTTTCAAGGGATGCGCGGTTGCGGCCATCTGTATCAGGGCAGATTCAAGTCTTTCCCGGTTCAGAGCGACCGGTATTTCCTGACGGTGTGTCGCTACGTCGAACGTAACCCCCTGCGAGCCGGCCTGGTGACCAGAGCAGAGCACTGGCGATGGGGTAGTCTCTGGTGTCGCGAACGCGGCACGGTGGAGGCAACAGCCCTGCTCAGTGAATGGCCCGTGCCGCGGCCTGATGGTTGGTTGGATTTCGTCAATCAGCCTTTGAACCAGGACGAACTGGCGGCCCTCAGGTTGTGCGCAAGACGCGGACGGCCCTATGGTTCGGCTGACTGGGTCTTGCACGCCGCAGCACGCCTCGGCCTTGAGAACACCCTCCGTCCCCGTGGCCGACCGCGATTGTAAAAAAGGTTCCAGGAACCTTTTCCTGAAAAAGGCCGATACGCGGCCAGAAACGCCGAACTGCGAAAAAGGTTCCTGGAACCTTTTTTACGCGTTGGCGGCAAGGCGACGGAGGGTGCGGAGGTTCACGGGGTCCATCTTGCGGCCGCGGGGGCCTTCTTTGGGCGTTTCGAGGATGAACGGCAGGTCGCGAAGCGCCGGATGATTGACCAGTCGCCGGAATCCCTCCCGCCCTATCCGCCCGCGGCCGATGTGTTCGTGACGGTCGAGGTGCGACCCGCGTTCGCCCTTTGCGTCGTTGGCGTGGACGACGGCCACGCGCGCCAGGCCGACCGTCTCATCCAGCCGCCCGAGCGTTTCGTCCAAGCCCCCGCGCGTCCGCACGTCATATCCGGCGGCCCACAGGTGACACGTGTCGATGCAGATGCCCAGGCGTTCTCTCGCGCCGCCGCGCGGTGGACAGTCCTGTCCGCTGCGCGCGTCTCTCGCAGGCGGAACATGGCCACGCCGCGGCGCGTGCCCATGCCGCCCGGCCGTGGCACACTCAGAGTCGCAGGTTTCGACGAGATACTGTAGATGCTCGAACCGCCCGCACAGGGTTGTTCCGGCGCCGGCGGTGGTTTCGAGCAGGATGCGGCAGGCGTGGTCCGGCCGCCGACGATGGAGCCAGTCGAGGGCCCGCGCGATGCGCGCGAGGCCGGCCGCCTCGCCGCTGCCCGTGTGGGCTCCGGGATGCAGGACGAGGCCGTCGAGTCCGAGCCGCTCGGACCGGTCCCATTCTTCGAGGATACACCGGCGCGACCGTTCATACAGCGCCCGGTCGGGGCTCGCCAGGTTCACGAGGTACGACGCGTGGCCGACGAGCGGCGTGAGGTCTGCCTCGCGCGCCGCGGCGCGGAACCGGCCGACCGTCTCATCGGAGAGCGGCCCGAACCGCCACTGCGCCGGCGATTTCAGGAAGATCTGGAGGCACTCGGCCCGGATAGCGAGCGCACGCTCCACCGCCTTGTCCACGCCGCCTTGTATCGAGAGATGCGCGCCGAAGCGAGGCATGGTCACACAGTTCAAAGTTCAATCGTAAAAAAGGTTCCAGGAACCTTTTTCGCAGTTCGGCGTTTCTGGCCGCGTATGGGCCTTTTTCGGAAAAAGGTTCCTGGAACCTTTTTTTACGCTGGGGCGTCGCGCCGGCCGCAGCCGTCACGTAGCAGTGCTCGACGAGGTGTGCCAGGCCGCTTTGCCCCTTCGGATCGTGCAGCCCGCCCACGGCGTACAGGACCACCAGGGCGACCTTCTCGGTGCCCTGCATCGGCCGCAGCATGACCGTCAGGCCGCT
The DNA here is from genome assembly GCA_030602705.1 of Planctomycetota bacterium. Lineage (GTDB taxonomy): Bacteria > Planctomycetota > Phycisphaerae > FEN-1346 > FEN-1346 > JAUVZF01. Next base: position 11,010 of record JAUVZF010000008.1, on the reverse strand, counting down.
GTCGAGCGTGAACTCCTCCGGCGGCTGCGGCGGCGGAACGTTGCCGGCGGCCGGCGCATCCGGCCAGGAACATCGCGAGCGCTACAAGAAGCGCGGTGGTGCGCAAAGGCAGACTCCTGCCGGTCTCGGAACGCCCTGCAGTGTCAGGCGACCGGGACCTTCCGGTCCCGGCTCGAAGGCGTGCATGACTTTGGACTTTGGACTTTGAACTTTGGACTTTGAACTGTCGTTCCCCTACGGCCCGCCCACTGTGGCGTCGCGGCGCAGGCTCTCGGCCCGGCGGCGCAGGGCCTCGGGATCGATCGGCTTGGCTTCTTGCATTGCGAAGTGGAACTCGTGCGTGTCGTAGTGCACGCCCGGCACCACCGTCTCGAAGGCCAGGTCGAGCGGTATCCACTGGCTGACGGGCGCCCGCACCTTCGCTTCGGTCACCAGCGCCTCGTACCCCGGATGCTCCAGCCGCACGGCATACGTGCCGTACCACGTGAAGGGTACCGTGACGGGTGTGCGGCCGATTTCATTGTCGTTGAGCCAGCACAGTGCGCCGCTGGGTTCGGAGTCGATGGTGATGGTGCGCTGGACCTGTCCGTAACAGCCGCCCAGCGCCGCGGTTGCCAGGAGCCCCGTCATAAGGATTGCACGTTTCATCGCCGGTCAGGACCTTGCCTGCTGGTAGACTTCTTTGATGTCGGCCGCCAGGGTGCCGGTGTCGATGACGGCTACGGTGCACCGGCCGGTCATCCAGCCGCCGCATTCGCCCGGATTGATGACCAACCGGCCCTCCTGACGCTCGACCAACGGGTCGTGCGTGTGGGCGAACAGGAGGATGTCGGAGGCCTCGAGAGCATCGTGCTGGAGGCGGCTGCGGTCGTGTGTCAGGCAGATCTTCTTGCCGCCCAGTTCAAGGTGCCGGGGGCCGGCTGCCAGCGACGGCAGCAGTTTTGCCAGGCCCTCCCGCTCGCCGTCGCAGTTGCCGTAGACGCCCTCGAACGGAATGCGCGTCTGGAGCAGCCGTTTCAGGGCGAAGGGGGCGCAGTAGTCGCCCGCGTGGAGGATGGCCTCGACGCCTTGCTCCTCGAAATACTTCATCGCAGCCGAGATGGCCGCCAGGTTATCGTGCGTGTCGGCAATCGCGCCGATCTTCATGGTTACCCCACCTCTCGCGGCCGCAGTATAGGTTGCCCCGAAACGGAGGTCAAGCAAAAGCGTGGCAGCGCCGGAATGCCCGCCCCCCCCGAATTTTCCGAATAAGCGCCGCGCCGAGTCGGTATAGTGTGGCGGCGAGCGGGCGGCAGGCAGACCTATGAGCGAAAACGAAACGGCGCTGCTGGAGCGGTGTCGGGCGGGCGACAGAGACGCCTTCGGTTTCGTCGTCAAGAAGTACGCCGGCCGCGCCTCCGGCGCTGCATGCCTGCTGCTCGGTTGCCCCCACGAGGCGCTCGACGCTTCCCAGGAAGCCTTCGTCCGCGCGTGGCGGAACATCAAGCGGTTCAACACCTCCTCGCCGTTCTATCCGTGGTACTCGGCCATTCTGCGGAACGTGTGCAGGAGCCGCCTCCGCCGCCGCGCACGCCGCCGGACGGTCGCCCTGACCGACGGCCACGGCGACTCCTCCAGCGACAGCGACCCCGTCCTCCTGGCCGAGCGAAACGAGCGTCGCGACGCCCTGTGGCGCGGCGTCATGAAACTCTCGGACCCCTTCCGCGAGATCATCCTTATGAAGCATTTCCATGAGATGTCATACAAGGGTATCGCCGCCGCGCTCGGTATACCCATCGGCACGGTTATGTCGCGGCTGCACAGCGCGCGCCGGGCCCTGCGCGAGACGTTGGCAGGAGAATCTTCATGAGTTGTAACGAGTTCAATCGGATGGCCGGCGCCTATCTCGACGGCGAACTGCCGGAGGAGGAGCGGCGACGTTTCGAGGAGCACCTCGCCTCGTGCGACGCCTGCCGAACGGAACTGGCCGAACTGAAACGCCTGACGGAGGACCTGAACATGATGCGGTTCAAAGAACCCGGCGATGAAGAACTCCAGCGGTACTGGGCCGGAGTGTACAACCGCCTGGAGCGCGGCATCGGGTGGATACTGCTCTCGGCCGGCGCCATCCTCACGCTCTGCTACGGTGCGTTCAAGATCGTCGAAGAGATGATCCGCGACCCGGCCATCTCGGTCATCCTGAAGGTCGGCGTCTGTGCCCTCATCGCCGGCCTGGTCGTCCTGTTCGTCTCGCTCCTCAGGGAGCGGCTCGTCGTCCGCAAGGTGGACCGGTACTCCAGGGAGGTCGAACGATGATCCTCGTCACCACACCCACGGTGCCCGGCAAGACGATCAAGGAGACGCTGGGCCTGGTGCGCGGCAACACGATTCGGGCCCGCCACATCGGCCACGACATCAAGGCGGCGTATCGGAACCTGATAGGCGGCGAGGTCGTCGAATACACCAAACTGATGGCCGAATCGCGCGAACAGGCCATCGACCGCATGGTAGCCGCGGCCGAGGGCTTGGGCGCCAACGCGATCGTCAGCATGCGGTTCACGACGTCGGTGATCATGGGCGGCGCGGCCGAACTGCTGGCCTACGGCACGGCCGTCGTCATCGGATAACGAATCGCCGACTTTGGCGCGGTGGGTCTCCCGACCCGCCGCGCCCAAGCGAACGTCGCCCTTGTTCCGGCTTGCCGGTGGTGGGATAATGGTCACACGGGCGTCTTGTCGGTTCGCGCCGCTTGGGCGCGACAGGATGCCTGGAACTATGCACCCGCGCAGACGCTAGAATGGGGGTCGTCATGAAGATGGCACGAATGGGACTGTTCGCCGTATTGGGCGTGGCCCTGCTGGTGGCAGGTTGCGAATCGGAACCCGCCCCGCCGCCGCCCGCCCCTGCCGTCTCGCCGGCGCTTCGCAAGGCGCTCCTTGAAATGGTAGCGCAGGCGCCGGCCGATGCCGTCCTGGTCGGCACGTTCCGGAGCCCGCGGGCGCTCGTGGACAATCTGAACGCCTTTGCGGGTCCCGAACTCGCCACCTTGGTTGCCGTTCCGTTCAGCCTCCTGCCCCCCGGGGTCGGCGACCCGGAACAACCGGTCGGATGGACGGTCCTGATAGGCCCGGACGGCCCCGGCGTCGTCTTCCTGATGCATCTGAAAGATCGCGAGCGGCTGAAGGGCGAGACGGTTGAGGGCGGCATTCTCAAAATCAAGCCCGCCGTGGGGAGCGCACCCACGATCTTTGCGATGCGGATGGACAACTGGGTCGCCTTCTCCGGCGGGCCGGCGGCCCTGAAGGCGTTCCAGGCGGCCGGGCCGCGCTTTGCCCCCGACGAACAGATGGCCGACCGGATCGCCGCCAACCTCGCCTGGGTGCGCGTCAACGCCAAGCCGCTGGCCGACAGGGTCCTGCCCGAGATCCGGAGGGCGAAGGAGCGGTTACAGAAAAGGCACACCGCCGAGACCCCGTCGAAACAGGTCAAGTTGTTCGAGTGGCTCGAAGACCTGGTCCAGCAGATCGAGGATCTCGAAATCGCTCTGGATGCGGACGGCGGCCACGGGGCGCTGCGCGTCGGCCTGACGCTGCGGCAGGACGCATCGCTCCTGGCGATTGCCAAGACCCTGAAGCCCATCGAAACCTATGAGGCGGCGCTGCCGCCCACCGATCGGTTCCTCCTGGCCTCCTGGAGCCGCATCGACCAGGCCGAGGCGGGAACCCGGCTCAAGGCCTTCCTCGAGCCCGTCATGGACGCCGTGTTCGAGATGATGGAAAAGGCCATGGCAAAGCAGGCGGCCGGCCAGGACGCCGCCCAGCCGCCCGCCGTCATGCAGCCGCTGGACAAAGCCGTCAAACAGATGTGGGCCATGATCGACGAGCAGGGCAACGTGCTCGGCGACCAGACTGCCGTCCTCATGGAGATTCCCGAGGCCGATCAGGGTGTTTACCGCATGACCCAGATCGTTGCCCTGAAGGACGGCGCGGCCTATCGCGCCTTGATGAAAAAGAGCATGGAGACCATCGACGGGTTCTACAAGGCCATGCTCGGGATGATTCCCAAGACGCCCGACGCACCCAAGATGGACATGGGGGTCGAGTACCACGAGGCCGCCGAGACCATCGAGGGCCTCTCCGTGGACGTGATCCGCTTCAAGTTCGACATGACGCCGCCCGCGGACGCGCCGCCCCAGGTCCGTGCCGGCTTCAAGGGCATGATCGACGGGATCTATGGTCCGGAGGGGCTGGTTATGCGCGTCGCCGTCTGCGGAGACCGGGCCGTCGTGACCATGGGTGGCGCCGACGTCATGGCTCGGGCCATCAAGAACCTCCAAGCCGGGGATGCGGACCTGGCGAACCAGGAGGCGGTTCGCGCCGCCCTGGCACGCGTCCCAAGCGGCAGCGGCGCCGTTGTGCTCGTCTCGCTCCCCGCCTATGGATACCTCGTCGATACGATGCTCGAGCGCGTGTTTCCCATGATGCTTCCGCCCTATGCGAAGCGGGGCTACGAGGAGGCGCTCCTGCCGCGCCTCGACGTTCCGGCCATCGGCGAGCCGATGCTCGTGGCCGTCCGGGTCGATGACCGAACCGTCCGTCTCGATTTCGACGTGCCGGCCTCCGAACTGACGCGGACCATCCCGGTTATCCGGCACGGCCTTGCCCGTGTGATGTTCTATGGGTTCCATGCGGCCATGGCCGGGGGGCTGATGTCGCCGCCTGGCATTATGGGCGCCCCGGCGCGCGAGGGGACCCAACCGCAAACGTGGCAGCCGCCCGCCGTGCCCCGGGGTGAGCCGCCGGGCGGACGCAGTGGTCCATGAAGAAGCAGCATGACTAACCCCCGATGGTAATCGGGGGTGTTGTTGTCGTCGTCTGGTTATCGTATCAGCATCGCCGCCACCGCCTCGCCGACTTCTTCGACGCCGATACTCTCCATCTTCCCGTCCGCCGCCGCCGCGACGACCCGCACGTGCTCGCCGCACGGAGCCCACACACGCGGGTCCGTCGGACCGAACAGCGCCACCGTCGGCGTGGTACGGCCGTCGCGCCGCCGCACGGCCGCCGCAATTTGCGTGATACCCGAATCGTTTCCGAGATACGCGTCGGCCAGTGCCAGGAGGCCCGCGACGTCCACGAGCGCCAGGTTTGCCATGACCGTGTCGCCGCTCGCCCCGTGCGGCAGCGTCCCACGTTCCTGTTCGGCCGGGCCGATGAGCCACACCACGCCGCGCGACGTCTCTTGCCGCACACGGCGCGCAACTGCCTCGAAGCGATCCAGCGGCCAGTTCTTCGTCGTCGAGCCGCTTCCGGGATGGACGGCGACGAAACGCTCCCCCACGCCGCGCGACGCCAGCAGCGTGCGCGCCGCGTCTTCGGCCGTTTGTGGAAGGCGGATACACGGCGTCTCGCATGGTGCATCCAGACTCAGGGCCTCACACACCTGGCCCGTGATCCACGCCGCCGCGCTCCGGTGCCATCCCTCCGGCGGCAAAGGATCGACCGAGACCACCAGCCTGTCATTCCGACCGAGTCCCGGCGCAGTCGGGACGAGTGGAGGAATCTCGCCGTTGTCTGTGCTTCTGGCGGTGTCGAAAGGCGAGACCCCTCGGCTTCGCTCGGGGTGACAGGTGTAGGTGTGCCACGGCCGGCCCCGTTCGGCGGGCTCAGGGCAGGCTTGCCCGGCCGTGCTTTTCTTGAACCCTGCCGCCAGCGCTCCCTTCGTCAGCAGATCGACCACCAGGTCCGCACCGTCCAGGACGTGCAGGGCAGTGGCGTCTGCGGCCTCACCCATCAGCCGCCACAGGCCGCACGTCTCCAGGTCCACGATCCTTTCGGCCGCCCCCGCCAGGACCGCGAGCGCCGCACGCTCGGGCCGGCCGACCAGCGTGACCGTCGCCTCCGGCCACGCCGCCCGCACGGCCGCCATCGCCGGCAGCGCCTGCACCAGGTCGCCGACGGCCCCCGCGTGGATGATGACGATGTGCTTCATGCCTGTTCGCTAACGAGATGTGCCACGGCCGGTCTTGCCCGGCCGTGCGTTTTGGCCGTCTTGTCGTTCGAGCCGGGAGCGGAAGCTCCCGGTCACGCCCTCACGCGCCGCCCCCTCCCATCGCCATGGCGCCCTCACCCCCGCGCCTCGGCTATCCATCCCCCGCCGAGCACGCGATCGTCGCGATAGAACACGGCGGCCTGGCCGGGCGTGACGGCGGCCTGCGGCTCGTCGAACGTGACCTCGGCCCGGCCGCCCCCGTCGGTCTCCCCATCCGGCCGCGCGATCCACGCCGGCGCCGCCGGATGCCGATAGCGTATCTGCACGTCTGCGCGAATCGGCTCGGCCGGCACCGTCTCGTGCCAGACCACCTCCTCGGCCGCCAGGCCACGCGACCGCAGCGCCTCGGCCGGTCCCACGACCACCGCCGCGTCCTCGGCCCGTATCGCCACGACGTACCGCGGCCGGCCCACCGCGATGCCGAGCCCGCGGCGCTGGCCGATCGTGAAATGCACGATGCCCTCGTGCCGCCCGAGTTCGTTGCCATCGAGGTCGAGGATGGGCCCCGGCCGCACCAGGTCCGGTCGACGCGCTCGTATGAGGTCGCCGACGCCGCGCTCCACGAAACAGATGTCCTGGCTCTCCGGCCGGTCGTGGACCGGCAGGCCCAGGTCGCGTGCCAGGCGGCGGGTCGCATCCTTGGTCATCTCGCCGAGCGGCAGCCGCACCCGTTCCAGGCGCTGCGGCGGAATCGGAAAGAGGAAGTACGACTGGTCCTTCGTACGGTCCAGGGCTCGCTTCAGGTGCCATTGGCCCGCTTCCCACTCGACCCGGGCGTAGTGGCCCGTCGCCACGCACCGCGCCCCCATGGCGTCGGCGTACTCGAACAGGCGGCCGAACTTCAGGTCGCGGTTGCACAGGATGCACGGGTTGGGCGTGCGGCCGCGACCGTACTCGGTGCAGAAGTGGTCGATGAGACGGTCGAAGTCCGGGGCGAAGTCGAGCACCGCGAAGGGAAAGCCCAACTGCCCCGCCACCGCCCGAGCGCCCGCGCTGTCCTCGGGAGAGCAACATCGCGGCGGACCGCCGGCCGACGCTTCCAGACCCAGCCCCGCGCACATGAAGACGCCCAGCACCTCGTATCCATGTTCCTTCAGCAGATGCGCCGCCACCGACGAATCCACACCGCCCGACATCGCCACCACCACCTTCTCGCCGCTCATGGCGGTATTGTACCGGCTCGCGCCGCTGCACGGAAGGGCAGTGACGCGGCCGCAGCGGCCTCGTCCCACCAGTCTTAGCCGGGCGCCATGCTTTCGCTTGGGACGGCCCGTCGGGGGCACGCGGGCATCCGTGCCGGCGGGCATAGGCGCGAATACGGCTGGCATCACGAGCGTAAGGGCAAAAAGGTTCCAGGAACCTTTTTCGCGGTTTCGGCGTTTCTGGCCGTGTATCGGTCTTTTTCGGGAAAAGGTTCCAGGAACCTTTTCCCTGAAGGGCCCGGAGGGTGCTACGCAGAAAAGGTTCCTGGAACCTTTTTGCCCGTTCCCCGCGGCTGCTGTCCATCGCCGCGAGCGGCAGCAGGCGCGGGTCGGCCCGTGTTGGTGATAATGGGCACTCGTCGGAAGAAGATTATGCTTGAAAAGCCTGGGACGTTAGTGTACCCTGAAGGAGTCGGAAGTCCGGCCGATGGAGGGTATTCCCCGTCGGCTGCATATCGTGCGGCTGGGCGCACAAGGAGCGTTCGCATGGCCACCTCATCCGAACGCCGCAAACATCGCCGTTTCGATCTTCCCTGTCGGCTGCGCATCGAGTCGCCCGGTGGGGGTGACGTGCGGGCCCGGACGGTCAACGTCTGCGATGGGGGTGTGTACTTTGTCGTGGACAGGGGGCTGGAACTCGGACGCGAAGTATACGTTCAGTTGACCGTCCCGCGCGACACGGCCAACACGTTCTTCCTGGAACAGTTCGCCGCCCACGCCCAGGTCATCCGCTGCGACCGTCCCGCGCCGGGGCAGATGGGCACAGGCGTGGCCCTGAAGTTCGCGAAGGAACTGGCGCTGGATCTGTTCTAAGCGGTCTTACGTAAGTCTTTTGCTGTGGCGAGAGCGGCACCCGCTCGCTTACGCTCGCGGCTATTTTACACTCGCGCCCGACCAGCCCCGTGAGAAAACTAGCCGCGCACGTAAGTAAGCGGCGCAAGCCCCTGGGCTACGAGCCCAATCAGGTCTCGCCACGGCATGCACACGCAAGCGTGGGCATGGCACCCGACGGCAAAAGACTTACCTGACCCTGCTTAGCCTGCCGGTGCTACTCCGCCGCCTCGTAAACAATCCCGCCGCCGACAAGCGTCCGCACCACCCGCCCTTTGACCTCGCGGCCGGCGAACGGGCAGTTCCGCGCCTTCGATGCGAACCGCCCGGGGTCGATCGTCCACCGCGCTGCCGGATCGATGACCGTTACGTCGGCGCGCGCGCCGGGGGCCAGCGTGCCGGCGTCGAGCCCGAGGACGTGCGCCGGGGCCGCCGTCATGCGCTGGATGAGTTCCGGCCACGTCATCAGCGGCGTTTCGACGAGTGCGGTCGCGCAAACCCCCAGGGCCGACTCCAGGCCGATCATGCCGAATGCGGCGTCCCCCAGACGCCGGGCCTTCGCCTCGGCCGTGTGGGGAGCGTGGTCGGTCGCCAGGCAATCGATGGTGCCGTCGCGGACGGCGGCCAACACGGCGCCGGTGTCGTGGGCGCTGCGAAGCGGCGGGTTGACCTTGAAAACGGTGTTGCGGCCGGCGAGGGCGTCCACCGTAAGCGTCAGATGGTGCGGCGTGGCCTCGGCCGTGACGGGCGCCCCGTCGGCCTTGGCCCGTCGGACGGCCTGGACCGCCCCCTCGGTCGAGACGTGCTGGATGTGGACGCGGCAGCCTGTGCGGCTTGCGGCCTCGCAGGCCCGCGCGACGGCCACGTCCTCGGCGTCGCGCGAGAGGCCGGGCAGCCCGAGGGCCGTCGCGAGGGGTGAATCGTGAATGACGCCGCCCGCCGCCAGCGCTGCGTTTTCGCAGTGGCAGAAGACGGGCATCTCGATCCGCGCGGCCTCGCGAAGGGCCTCCTCGAACACCTCGTCGTCGGCCACGTCGGAGCCGTCGTCGCTGAAAGCACACGCGCCGGCGTCGCGCATGGCAACAAAGTTGGCCACGATGCGGCCGCGGCGGCCGCACGTCATGCACCCGACAGGCAGCACGCGGGCGAGGTTGGCTTCGCGGGCGCGGGCGACGTACCAAGCGACGGCGTCGGCCGAGTCGAGGGGCGGTGTGGTGTTGGGCATGGCGCAGACGGTCGTGAACCCGCCCGCCACCGCCGCCGCCGCCCCGTCGGCCACGGTCTCGGCGAAATCGTCCGGGTTTTCAGAAAACGGGGCCTCCCGCAGATGGACGTGCAGGTCGATCAGCCCGGGGACGACGAGCAGGCCCGCGCAGTCCAGAACCGTGCCGGCCTCGGCGCCAACGCCCACGTCGCCGACGGCGGCGATGCGGTCGTCTTCGATGAGCAGGTCGCCCGGCGAGTCGCGTCCGCAGGCGGGGTCGATGATGCGGCCGCCGGTCAGGAGTATGCGGGTCATTGGGTGTTGCCTGCTGTAAACGGCACGCGCCGCGCAAGCGCGGCGGCTAACCAGACTGGCGTTCGGCGTCGAGTGCGGCGATGCACAGGCTCAGTGCCGCCATCCGCACGGCCACGCCGCACGTCGCCTGGTACAGGATGAGGCTCTGCGGCCCGTCGGCGACCTCGTTGACGAGTTCGATGCCGCGGTTGATGGGCCCCGGATGCAGGACCAGCGCCCCCGGTTTGGCCTTCGCCAGCCGCGCGGGCGTCAACTGGTAGTCGCGGATGTAGTCGTCGATGTCGAACGCCAGGTGCTCGTGCCGCTCGAACTGGACGCGGAGCATCATGATGACGTCGCACTCGGGCAGGACGGCGTCGAAATCCTCCGTCACCTCCACCTCCACGTCCAGGTCGTGGGTGAAGACCTGCGGCCCGACGAAGACGACGCGGTTTCCGAACTTCGACCAGCCGAACAGGTTCGACCGTGCGACGCGGCTGTGCTGCACGTCGCCGACGAGGGCAAGGGTCAGGCCCTCGAACCTTCCGGTCTTGCGGCGGACGGCGAGCATGTCGAGCAGCGCCTGGGTGGGGTGCTCGTAGGCGTCGTCGCCGGCGCTGAGGACCGAGCAACCGACGTATTCGGCCACCCGCTGCGGCGCCCCGCGCTGCGGGTGGCGGATGACGATGGCGTCCAGGCCCATCGCATCGATGTTGCGGACCGTGTCGGCCAGCGATTCGTTCTTCTTCAGGCTGCTGGTGGCGGCGTGGAACTGGTAGACGCGGGCGCCGAGGCGTTCGCCGGCGAACGTGAAGGAGGTCCGCGTCCGCGTGGAATCTTCGCAGAAGAGGTTCAGGATGGTCCGGCCTTCGAGCAGGCGCGGCGCGGGCCGGCGGCCGGTGCAGCACGGGAAAAACTCGTTGGCCGTATCGAGGACGGCCAGGATCTCGTCGGCCGTGGTGTCCTCGAGGCCCAGGAGGTGCTTGCGCGTCCACCTGTCGGTTGCCAGTTTCGCCATGACGTGCCCCCGCCCAAGAGAGGTCTGTGGCGCCTCGCTCCGGCGGGAAACTATAGGCCCGCAGGCGTGCGGCGGCAATGAAAAACGGAGGAGTCGCATCTGTGCGAGGTACCAGCGCGTTAGCCGCCGATCTGTGCGAGGTGCCAGCGCGTTAGCCGCCGGACTTGTCCGGCGCGTTGTTGTAGGCCAGCGTACGCCGCACCCTATCCCCACTGGCAAAGACCGGGCGTTTTGGGTAATCTGGTTGCCGACCTGCGGAGAGGACGATACGATGAGTGGCATGCGACGCTTGATGATGCTCTTGGCTGCGGCGTTCTTCCTGGCGCCGGCGGCGGAGGCGGTGGGTGCCGAGACGGCGCCGGCCGCTCCGGCGGCGCCCGCACCGGCGTCACCTGCGGCGCCCCGCGCTGCGGGTGGCGGATGACGATGGC
>JAUVZF010000066.1 GCA_030602705.1 Planctomycetota bacterium | reverse complement strand
GTGACTTACATCAATTTTGCCCCCTCAAAAACCCCTCAAAAACGGAACAAAACGGAACAAAAACGGACAAAAACGGACACATAAATCGCAAAAACGGATCAAAAACCAGCGCGTTTTGCCTTACCTATCTTAACATTTGAGGCCAAATCGGCCCTCACGGCCCAGAAACGGGGCTCCGAGCCAAAAAAAGCGCGCATTTGCCCATTTCGGCAAGGTGAAAATTGACGTAAGTGTTATAGAGCAGGACGCATGTAAGCGAACGGCGAGACCCATTCGACTCGCTGCGCTCGCTCAGGGTGACAGATGGCGCGCGGCATGTGTGGGCGGCCCACGGGCCATCCGTCAGGTCTGACACAGGTCGCGCATGAAGAAACTGGGGTCGCTCGTCAGGTTGACACCGAGTCGTCTCAGGCCCGTCTCGTCGCCCGGCCTGGGGATGTGTGTCAGGTGCATATCGCAGCCGCGAACCTCTTTCAGGCGTTCCATCGCCAACTGGGCCGTCGGGTTGGTGGCAGCGCTGATGGAGAGGGCGATCAGAACCTCCTCCAGGTCGAGGCTGAGCGCCTTGGACGACAGGACGTCGCGTTTCATCCTGGCGATGGATTCCAGGATGTTGGGCGCCAGGAGGTGGATTTTGTCGGGTATCCCCGCGAGGGTCTTGACGGCATTGAGGACGAGGCTGGAGGCGGCGTGCATAAGCGGCGAGTTGGTGCCCGTGACGATGCGTGCGTCGTGCAGTTCGACGGCTGCGCCGCAGAACATGCCCTTGTTGCCCTTGCCGCGACGGCGTGCGTCCTCGGCGGCTTCGCGTGCGGGGGCCACGACGCGGCGCTGGAGGGGGTCGAGCCCCATCTCCTCCATCAGCAGTTGTGTGCGCTGGACGGTTTCGGCCCCCGCATAGCCCATGACCTCCTCGCAGGCGTAGCGGAAGTAGCGGCGGATGATCTCCTGCCTGGCGGCCTTGCGGCAGAGGGCATCGTCGATGATGGCAAACCCTGCCCGGTTCACGCCCATGTCGGTGGGCGACTCATACAGGCGGGCATCGCCCATGATGCGCAGGAAGATGCGTTTCAGGACCGGGAAGGCGTCGACGTCGCGATTGTAGTTGATGGCCGCCTCGCCGTAGGCCTCCAGGTGGAAGGGATCGATGAGGTTGAAGTCGCCGAGGTCGGCGGTGGCCGCCTCATAAGCAACGTTGATCGGGTGCTTCAGCGGCAGGTTCCAGATGGGGAACGTCTCGAACTTGGCGTACCCCGACCGGACGCCCCGCTTGTGGTCGTGGTAGAGTTGCGACAGGCAGGTGGCTAGTTTGCCGCTGCCCGGTCCGGGGCCCGTGACGACGACCAGTGGTTTTTGCGTCTCTATGGCGGGGTTGTCGCCGTAGCCGGCGTCGCTGATGATCTTGTCGACGTCGGTCGGGTAGCCGGGCGTGGCGCGATGGGTGTAGACGCGGATGCCGAATCGCTCGAGTTTGCTCTTGAACGTGACGGCGGCGGGCTGGTCGTCAAAACGCGTGATGACAACGCCGCAAACCTCCAGGTCCCAGTCCCGGAGGTCGTCGATGAGTTTCATGGCGTCGACGTCGTAGGTGATGCCGAAATCGGCCCGCAGTTTCTTGCGTTCGATGTCGCCGGCGTAGATGCACAGAATCATGTCGGCCTTGTCCTTGAGTTTCTGGAGCAGCCGCATCTTGACGTTCGGATCGAAGCCCGGCAGGACGCGTGAGGCGTGGTAATCGAAGAGGAGTTTTCCGCCGAACTCCAGGTACAATTTGTTCTCGAACTTCTCGACGCGCTCCAGAATGGCCTCGGTCTGGTCGCGCAGGTACTTCTCGTTGTCGAATCCGACGGCGCGCTTCGTGGGGGCGATCTCGGATGACGGTTCGGAAGCGGCGGGTTTCGCCTCGGTCATGGTCGTGTCCTCTGGTCTCGCCTGCGTGTCCTTGCGTGTAAACGGCACCGTCTGCCGGAAGCCGCGCCAAGGCAGCGGGCCCATGCTACAGCCTTGGCGCAAAGCCTGCAAGTGCGCACGACTCTGAGAAACCCGGCGGGGCGGTCCGCACCCGGCCGGGGGCCGGCCTCGCCCACAAAAAGGAGCCCCGCAAAAGGCCTTGACAACCGCGGCGCCGTCGGGAAGGATACGCCCGCGAACGGGCGGTGGGGTAAGAATCTGCAAAGGAGGCGGCCGTGGCCGGGACACTCGTTGGAAACGCCTTGGTCGGACAGTCGGGCGGTCCGAGCGTGGTCATCAACCAGAGCCTCGTGGGGGTGATCGAGCAGGCCAGAAAGCACCGCCGCATCACCAAACTCCTCGGCGCCCGTCACGGAACGCTCGGCATGATGGCCGAGGAGTTCATCGACCTCTCGCGGGTGGGGGCGCGGCGGCTGGAGGCGATCGCCGCGACGCCCGGGGCCGCCATCGGTTCCTGCCGCCACAACCCCGACGAAGCCGACTGCGCCAGAATCCTCGACGTCCTCCGCGCCCACAACGTGCGGTACTACTTCTACATCGGCGGCGACGACTCGGCCAAGTCCACCAACATCATCGCCGGCATGGCCCGGGCGGCCGGATACCGGATGCGCCTGGTGCACATCCCGAAGACGATCGACAACAACCTGGTGGGGAGCGACCACACGCCGGGGTTCGGCAGCGCGGCCCGCTTTGTGGCCAACGCGGTGCGGGGCGACGACCTCGACAACCAGAGCATCCCCGGCATCAAGGTCGACGTCATCATGGGCCGCGACGCCGGCTGGCTGACCGCCGCCACCATGCTCGCCCGCCGCAAACCCGGCGACGGACCGCACCTGATCTACCTGCCGGAGGTCCCGTTCTCCATCACCAAGTTCCTGAAGGACGTCCGCCGCACGGTCAAGAAGCACGGACGAGCGGTCGTCTGCGTCAGCGAAGGCGTGCGCGACGCCAGTGGCAAACTGTGGGCCAAGCGGATCGCCACCGAGTCGGAAGCCGACGTCAAGAGCGATTCGTTCGGGCACTTCCAACTCTCCGGCACCGGCGCGCTGGCCGATTACCTGACCATCCGGATCAAGGCCGGCCTGAAAAGCCTGGGCGTCTCGCGCGTCAGGGGCGATACGTTCGGGTACCTCCAGCGGTCGTTCCCGGGGTTCGCGAGCCCCGTGGATCAGAGAGAGGCGCGGATGGTCGGCCGCGCGGCCGTGAAGTGGGCCTGCCAGGGCCGCAGCGGTTCGGTCGCCATCAAGCGCAAGGCCGGCAAGCCGTACAAGGCGCAGGCGGCCCTGATCGCCCTGAAACGGGTAGCCGGCAAAAACCGCGTGGTGCCGAAGAAGTACATCAGCCCGAGCGGAAACGACATCCGCCCCGCCTTCCGCGACTACTGCCTGCCGCTCGTGGGCGGCCTGCCGGCGACGGGCTGGCTGGACTGAGCGGTCCGAGATGAATCTCTTGAAGTTGGTGCGCGGCCCGTACGGGCCGCGTTTCTACACGCGGCGGGTCACGGTTCCAGGTCTTTGGTCACCTGTCCGAGTTTCGCCTTGACGAGCAGCCGCGACTCGTCCTCGTCGGCGTGAACCGCAAGGTACCGTTCGTAATAGGTCTTGGCGCGGCGGAGCATGGCGCCGCGGGCAGGACCGGCGCCGGTCGCCAGGTCCGTGTACCAGTTGCCGAGCGCCAGGAGCGCCTTCTCGGGCAGGTGTTTCAGTTTCATTCCGGCCACGAGAAGGAGGCGCTTCTCGGTCTCGTCCTTGGCGCAGAGGACCGCCTGTTCGGCCGCCGCCTTCGGATCATCCATCTCCACGAGTAGCAGGCGAAGCAGCGCGGCCGCGGCGGCCTTGTTCGCCGGCTCGGCCTTGAGGCGCTGCTTCAACCTCCGGACACGTTGATCGACCTCGGCCCGGGCGCTGATAGCCTTGAGTTTGTCGACGATGGCCGCCTTGCGCTTCGGATCGAAGTACGAGGCGCCTCGGATGGCCTCGCGGTACAGGTCTGCAGCACGGGCGTACTTGCCTTCGGCGGCGCGGGCGTCGGCCAGCGCGACGAAACGGGTCACCATTTTGCGGATCAGGCTGTTGCGGTCCCCCGAGTCCTTCTTCTCGGCCACGACCAGGAAGTCGGCCATGAGGACCTTCTCTTCCCAGAAGTCCTTCTTCCCGGGCACGAGTTCCATAAGCCGTCGCGCCGCCTGGATGGCCGTCTTGCGGCCCCTGGGTCCCTTGATGCCGAACCAGTAGGCCTTCTCGTACAGAAAGACCTTCATCCGGGGATCGTCCTGGAGGTCATCGGCCGCCTGCACGAGTTTGGCGGCGAAGGCGGCATCGTCCCCACGGTCCCTGCTGGCCCGGACGCCGCTGGCCTCGGCGCCGAACTGGTGTTCGAAGGCGGCTTCCGGATCGGCCGCGCGCACGGCAAGCGGCAGCAGGACCACCGCAACGGCCGTGACAACGATTCCCCTCAGAGCACCACCTTCCATACACTCAACCCCTCTAGCCGCGCTCCTACAGCACGCCCTTCGTGCTCGGGATGCCGCCGCCGCGCGGGTCGCGGGCGACGGCAGCCTTCAGCGCACGGGCGACGCCCTTGAAGATCGCCTCGGCAATGTGGTGGTCGTTCGTGCCGTAGGGGACGCTAACGTGCAGCGTCGCGCGGGCGTGGTTGACAAATGCCTGGAGGAACTCTTCGACGAGTTCCGTCTCGAACTCGCCGACCCGCTCGCCGGGGAACGTCACGTTGTACACCAGGAACGGCCGGCCCGAGAGGTCGAGGCTGACCTCGGCCAGGGCCTCATCCATCGGCACGGCAACCGACGCGAACCGCGCGATGCCCGCCTTCTCGCCGAGGGCCTCCTCGAGCGCCTGACCGAGACAGATGCCGGTGTCCTCGACCGTGTGGTGCAGGTCGACGTCGGTGTCGCCGACGGCCTTGACCACCAGGTCCACCGCCGCGTGCCGCGCGAGCAGAGTGAGCATGTGGTTGAGGAACCCTGCGGGCGAGTCGATCTCGGCCCGCCCTGCCCCATCAAGGTTCAGGGCGAGTTCGATCTGCGTCTCTTTGGTTTGGCGCGAGACCTCGGCGCGCCGCTCTCGGTTCTGGCTCTCGGCGGTCATGCGCGTTTCTCCTCACGTCGCGTTTCGAGGGCCGCCAGCAGGGCATCGTTCTGGCCGGGCGTCCCCACGGTGATGCGCACCTTATCGGCAAGTCGCGGCAGGTTCCAGTAGCGAACCAGGATGCCGCGGGCCTTCAGGTCCTCGTAACACGCCTCGGCGCCTGAGTCCGGGACGCGGGCGAGAAGGAAGTTCGACTCCGACGGCGTCACGTCGAACCCGAGTTGCGTGAGCCGCTGCGTCAGGCGTGCCCGCTCGGAGCGGATTTTCTCGACGTTCGCCCGCATCCACTCCTGGTCCTGGAGGGCGGCGGCGGCGACCTCGATCGACACGGCATCGGTGTTATACGAATCCTTGGCCTTCACGAGGCCTGCGATAAGGTCGGGCGGGCCGACCGCAAAGCCGAACCGAAGCCCCGCCAGACTGTACGACTTCGACAGCGTCCGCAGCACCAGGACGTTCGGCTTGTCGCTGACGGCCGGGATTGCCGAGCCGGGGCCGAAATCGGCGTACGCCTCGTCCACCACGACGACGCCGCCGAAACAATCGGCGAGGTCGGCGATCGCCTCAACCGGCGTGAAGACGCCCGTCGGCGCGTTCGGGTTGCAGACGACGACGACCTTGGCATCGACGTGGGCGAGTTCGTCAAGGGGTAGCGTGAAATCGTCTCGCGTCGGAATCTCGACCGCCTCGGCCGCCTGGATCTCCGCCAGGACCGGGTACAACGAGTACGTCGGCGTCGGCCAGGCGATCCGCTCGCCTTCTCCGACGAACGCGCGGAGCACGAGCGTCAGCAGTTCATCGCTGCCGTTGCCGCACACGACGTTCCGGCGGCCAACGTCGAACAGCCGCGCGGCGATGTCGCGGACCTTGTTCGCCATCGGGTCGGGGTACTTGCGCAGGACGGTCCAGTCGGTCTCGCGCAGCACCTGGAGGACGCGCGGCGAGGGCGGATACGGGTTCTCGTTGGTGTTGAGTTTGATGACCCGCTGGTCGGCCCCCGGCTGCTCGCCGGGGACGTAGCCGGTCATCTCGTCGATGTTCTTGCGGAAGTAACTCATGGTTCGATTACCAAAACAGCGTGTGGCACACGGCGTGGCCGTAGTTTACACTTCGCGCCCACGGCCGCGGCTGCGCCGCTGCCGTGCCACCCGGCTTGTCATCACTTGCCCGGTTCGAGGCGTTTGCGGACGCTTTCGGCGTGGGCCGTCAGGCCTTCCGTCTCGGCCATGCGGTACACGTCCTCGGCGTCGGTCTCCAGGGCGTCGCGGTCGTAGGCGATGACGCTCATCGACCGGCGGAAATCGTTGGCTGTCAGGCCGCTTGCCCAGCGAGCCGTCCCGCCGGTCGGCAGCGTGTGACTCGGGCCGGCCACGTAATCGCCCACCGCGACGGGTGTATGGCGGCCGAGAAAGACCGCCCCGGCGCAGCGGATGCTGCGAAGCACCGTCTCCGGCCGCTCGGTCTGAATCTCCAGGTGCTCGGGCGCCAGATGGTTGGTCACGCGCGCAGCCTCGTCCATATCGGCCACGACGACGGCGGCGGAGTACTTTTTCAGCGCCTCGCGGGTGGCGTCGGCCCGGTCGAGGTCCGGCAACTGCTTTTCGATTTCCGCCACGACCGCCTCGGCCAGCGGCTCGTCGGGCGTCACCAGGATGGCCGACCCGGGATCGTGTTCGGCCTGACTCAGCATGTCGGCGGCCACGAGGCGCGGGTCGGCCGACGAATCGGCCAGGACGACCACCTCGCTCGGACCGGCCAGACTGTCGATCTTCACCCGCCCGTACACCATGCGCTTGGCCACCGTGACGTACTGGTTGCCGGGGCCGACGATCATCTCGACGGGGCGGACCGTCCGGGTGCCGCAGGCGAACGCCGCGATAGACGGCGTGCCGCCCATCCGGTACACCTCGTGGATGCCACAGACGCGGCAGACGGCAAGGACCGCCGGATGGATGTCGCCGTCGGCGGTCGGCGGCGAGGCGACGGCCACCTCCGGCACGCCCGCCGCCAACGCCGGCACCGCCGTCATCAGCAACGACGACGGGTAGAACGCCTTCCATCCCGGCGCGCGGACGCCGACCCGCGCAAGCGGACGATACACCTGCCGCAGGACACGTCCGCCGCGCGCGAGCGGCGGCGGGTCGCGATGCAGGATCTGCCTCTGGAACTCCCGGACCCGATCGCGGATACGCGTCACGGTGTCGATGAATTCATCGGCCTGGGCCGCGTAGGCCGCCTCGATCTCATTCTCCGGCACGCGAAGGTCGGCCGGCGTGAGGTTCGACCCGTCGAAGCGGTTGGTCCATTCGCAAACGGCCTCATCGCCGCGCTCGCGGACGTCGTCGAGGATGCGGCGGACATCGTCCTCGACCGTGGCGGCGCCCGTGCCCGAGACCATGCCCTGCTGGGCGCTGAGGCGGGCGCGCAGGGCCTCGAGCATCTCGCGGCCTTCGGGCGTTCTGGCATCGATCCGCCGAATCATGGTTATGCTCCGTCGGGAGAGGCTCCCGAAGCGAGATTATAGGCGACGCAGCGGCAGGTTCAAATGGAAACACACGCCGTGCCGCGCCGCCGGGCCGGCGACGGCTAAACGAAAACCGCTATGCGGAAGCATAGCCCGGCTGGCCGCGCACGACGTCCATCATGGCGACCAGATTCTCGGGCGGGACGTCGGGCGGAACGCTGTGGGAGGGCGAGAAGATGTAGCCGCCGACGCGACCCGCTTCGATGAGGGCGGCAGCGGCGGCGCGGACCTCATCGGGCGTGCCGAACGGCAGGATCTTCTGGATGCTCATGCCCCCGTGGAACGCCAGGCGGCCGTGATACTGCCGCTTGATGGCGAAGATGTCCATGACCTCCGGCTGAAACGGGTTGAAGGCGCTGAGGCCGATCTCGATTAGGTCGTCGAACAGTTCGACGACGCACCCGCACGAGTGCAGGAAGACGTACTTGCCCGCCTCGCGGACGGGGGCGAACATGCGTTTCAAGCGCGGCTTGAAGAAGCGCCGCCAGTAGTCCAGACCCATGATGAGGCCCGTCTGCATCCCGTAATCGTCGCCGAAGTAGACCGCGTCGATAGGAAACGCGAGGGCCTTGCGAATCTGGACGAGGTTGTGCTCGACGATCCGGTCCAGGAGGTCCTCGACGAAGCGGGGCCGCTCGGCCATGTCGGTCAGAAGTTCCATCAGGCCGCGCATCGTCCACGCCCGCTCGTACAGCGAGAAACCGAGCATGTACCGGCTGAAGAGGTCCGGGCGAGCGGCCAGTTGCGGCGGGATGTCGGCGTACCAGGAATCGTCGGATGCGTCGGGCCACTCGTAGGCGGGCAGGTCCGACGGTTGGCGGATCGGCCACTCGATGGGCGTGCCGATGTCCTTATCCACACTGCGATCCCAGACCACGCCGTAGACGTCGCGGTAGAGGTCGTTGCCAACGGATTCGAAGCGGCCGATTTGGGCGCCAAGGTCAAGGAAGTGCGTGTCGATGAACGGTGCGAGGTCGTCGGCGCCGAGGTGTTCCTTCATGCGCTCGGTGCATCCCTGGGTCATGTCCCACGCCCACGGGACGTACGGTGGCGGGCGGAACCGGAGGGCCTCGATGACGACGTCGCGTTTGGTGGGGCGTGGCATCGAACCGATTTCTCACCTGATCGACTATGCGGCAAACGAACGGCTCGCCCGAGGGAACGTGCCCCGCCGCTTCCGCGTCGGGCTCGAACGGCGGGCTCAAACGGCAAGATCAAACCACGTCGCCGGTGGAGAAGTCGTAGGTCCAGGGCAAGGCGACGGGCTGCCAGTCGAGGAGTTCGTCGGGCCTGAAGAACAGGTTGATCTCCTTTTCGGCGGCTTCGGGCGAGTCGCTGCCGTGGACCAGGTTGAACCGGTTCGAGACGCCGAAGTCGCCTCGTATCGTCCCCGGTTCGGCTTCGGGGCCGAACGTCGCGCCCATCATCTTGCGGACGAGGGCGACGGCGCCCTTGCCCTCAAGCACGACAAAGACCACGGGGGCGCTCGTGACGAATCGGATGAGCGGCTCGTAGAAATCCTTGCCCTTGTGCCGGGCGTAGTGGCGCCGGGCCGTCTCGCGGTCCATCATCGCCATCTTCAGGGCAACGATCTTCAGGCCCTTGGCCTCGAAGCGTGCGAGGATGCGGCCGGCCAGGCCGCGATGAACGGCATCGGGCTTGAGCATAACGAGGGTTCGCTGCACTTGGTTGATCTCCTCACTGGCAAGGTGTCCCGCCGCTCCCGCGGCGGGCTCGGTTCAGCCGCGGCGGGCTCGTACCGGGCGCGGCGGGCTCGGTTCAGCCGCGGCGGCACACTCACAGGCGCGTCGCGCCCCAGGCGATGCCGTCGAACATCTTCGTGCCACGCCGCAGCAATTATGGCACACCTTAACGCCAAAGGAAAGATGTCACACCGGATTTGGCCGGGCGGGCACGACCTGTGGCTCTGCCACCGGCCTGGCGAAGAAGAAGCCCCTGGGGGCAGCCAGGGGCTCTTTCGTACGGCTTAGATTGTGCGGTTCAGCCCTGCGGGCACGAACCGTTCGAAGTTAACGTTTGCGTTTGCGTCTGAGCAGCACGCCCACGCCGGCCAGGGCAAGCAGGGAAAGCGTGCCAGGTTCTGGTATGGCCACTCCCTCCGGCAACACCCAGTTGGTGGCGTTCACGAGCAGCGTCTTGAAGTCCTCGCTTTCCACGGTCGTATTGCCGATCAGGCAGTTGAAGGAAGCGACTCTGCCGTCACCGGCCTCCCAGCCGACCAGGCCGCCGCCCGAGGCCGAACCGTCGTAGAAGACGGTTTCCCCGCCTTTCGCGCCCAGCATGGTCCCGGCATGCCTGTGCGCCAGCTTGGACGTCGCAGTAAAGACGACGTCGCGCGGGATCCCGCCGTCAAGCAGCCCGGCGTTGATGATCGGATCGGGCGTCACCGGCACATACGTCTGGGCCTTGCTTGCCGCGGCCCCCTTCGTGGCCGGCAGAACCGTGTACAACGTGCTGTTTGCTGCCGCTGCGTTCCAGATGAGCCACTCAGCCGTGACCAGCCCGCCGCCGCCCTCCACAAAAGTCTTGAGATTGTTCTCCCCAGTCAGCGGAAGAACGGGCGGGAGCAAACGGCAGCCGACGTTCAGAACGACGACGTCGTAGCCGGTCAGATCCACCGTTCCGTCGAAATCCTTGGGCTTTACGCCAACCGTGACTGTGGCGCCCACGGATTCAAAGAGAGCCGCTACCGTCGCGACGGCAGGGGCTTCGTCCGTGGCCTCGGTCACATAGATCATGGCCCCGGAAACGGGTCCCCCGAGTACGAGAATTCCCCCAAACAGCGTCAGCACCACCAGTGCCCTGGCTCCCATCTTACACTCCCTTCTAGGGCAAAACCCCAACTTGTTGCGCACCCTCGAACACGCTTAGCAACGTGCCTTCCCGGCCCCAAAAACCGGGATTCAGAGAGGCGCTTCACGCACCAAGGTGTCTGCTCTCCCGGCGCAGGAACGCCCCGGGTGCAGCAATACAACCTTAGTACTACCGAGTACCTCCCCCGAGTCCCGCAAGTATACCTCAAGAATCGGAAAAGTCAAACGGAGGCGGGATTTTTCGGCGAAAAAACACCTCCTGGCCGCGCCCCAAGCATCAGAATCACGGCAAGACGGCCCGAGGCGCCGGTTCACACTGTGGTCCAGGTATGCAGAAGGTGGAAGAAGTCGCATTCCAGCCGGACTACAAGAAGCCGGCAGGTCCGCAGTTGACAGACGCTACGGACACGCCTTGCGGGCAAGTAAGCAGACGCGGTAAACGGCCAACGGCGGATAGATGGGCAGCCGGATCCACAGCCATTCAAGGTACCGCACGACGGGCAGCATGCTGGTAGGCCGCGCGACACGCACAATCTGAAACCCGCACGTCTTCAACGCGTCCACGACCTCCTCAACCGTGCGGACGCGGATATGACCGACCGGATTCTTGAGGATGAAGTTGCGGTGTTTCATCCGTTCGATCCAATGCTTGCGGTTGGGCGAGTACACGAAAAGGAGTCCCCCCGGTTTCAGCAGCCGCCACGCTTCCCGCAGCAGGCCGAGCATCGTCTCGTCGTGCACGTGCTCGATGAGGTCGCAGCAGGCGACTTTGTCGAAACCGTTGGATTCCAGGTGCTCGCAGTGGGCCGCATCGCAGGCCGTGAAGCGTACGGTGAGGCCCCGGCAACGGCGGCGTGCGACGGCCACGGCGGCTTGGGCCAGGTCCACCCCCTCGACGGATGCGCCGCATTCAGCCAGATGTTTGCTGACGACTCCCGCTCCGGAACCCATGTCGAGGACGCGCTCGGCGGGCTGAACGGCGAGCATCTCGTCGAGCCATCGCATCCGCCATCGGTGGCTCAACCAGTTGTGTTCTTCCTGCGAGGCGATATGCTCGTAATAAGCCTCGTCGTACGATTCGTATGGAAACTGTTTTTCCTTCAAGCCTTGCTTCCCTTTGGGTGAATCCAAGGGCCGCCTAGACCGCCGGCGGCGCTCCTTCCTGAACGGCGCCGGTTTTGGCCTTCGCCTGCGCGCTCGTAAAGCACGAGCGGCCCAAAGCGTTTGGATACCTCTCGGAACAGCCCCGTTGCCTCCAGGCACCGCCTTGCCGGTCCGCTCCAATCCTCGCGGTCGCTCGGTACGACAACGAAGCGGTAGGGTCCGGCGGCGGCGGCCTTTGCGAACTCCTCGGGCGCCAGATCGTGCAGGTGCATGCAGGTCGTACCTTTCCACTGCAACCGCGTCCGGGCCGGCAGACGGGACAGGTAGTGGATGATCGACGAATTGGGCGTAAGGACCTCGCCGGTTTCGGGCGCGCCCTGCCCTGCAAGATACTCGCCGACGTCGAGAGACGGTTTCCACTTGCCGCCCTCAAACACCGCGTAGAAGTCCGGATGACGCATCCAGTAGACTTCGCGGGCGATTCTCGGGGCGCTGATGGCCACGCAGATCACAACAACGACCGTGACGGGCCATTTGGCCGGCGGAACCTTCGTTTCGCCGGCGCCGTCCGGCGGTTCCGGCGGCGGTCTCAGCCACGCCGTTAGCGTGCCAACACCGAGCAGGAGGCTGTAAGCCAGGATAGGCATGATCGGCAGGAAGTACCGTGGGGCGATCGAACTGGGATGCCGCGCTATGAGAACTCCCACGTACAGAACAAGGGGCAATAGAACCACGTGCTGCCGGTGGCGCCACGCCGTGTAAAGCCCGACCAAAATGATTGCGGTCAACGCCAGGTCGAACCCGTGGAGTTTCTGGCCAACCATGCTGCCGCACACCGCCGACGGGAAGCGCGCGAGGCTCCGGCCGATGTCGACCAAGAACACCCATTGCGTCCATTTGCCGGGGTTCAGCGTCTTGAGATGATCGACGGTCCCGGGGTCCGAAAGCGGTCGCAGCAGAAGCAGCCATATCAGAAACGCCGCCACGAACGGCACCGCCGCCATGAGGGCGGCCGCCAGGCGCCGACCGTATCCCTTTTCTCGAAAGTCCACCACCGTGGCTGCCATGAGCCCGACGAAAAAGGCGAGCCCCGGCAGACGTGTGTACGTGGCCGCCGCCAGGGAAAGTGCCCCGACAAGGTACCACACCCCGTGTCCCCGGCGACCGCGAAGAAACCCGTAAATGCCCAGGAGAACGAAGAACGTAAACGGTACATCCGTCAGGATCCGGTGCGACTCGGTGAAAAGGCGGGCCGAGAACCCAACGATGAGCAGGGCCGCCGGCGCCAGCCAGACCCGTATCCGTTGCGGCAGGTCGGACGACAGATGCCGTACGGTCAGCCAGGTCATGAGGACGACGCCGCAGCCGAACAGGCTCATCACGAGATTGATCAGCCAGTAGTGCGACCCGACCAGGAGGCGGCACCCGGCGATCATCAACGGGACGGCGGGCGGAAGCCCCCAGACCTGCCGGCCTGCCAGCGCCATGCCTCGGCCTTCAGCCAGGCTCCGGCCGAGTGACAAATACAGGCCGGAGTCCCGCTTGACCGCCCAACGGTCGTTCAGGGCGGCAAGGTGAAGGGCCAGGAGTGTTGCGACGATCAGGATGACGGTTCGTCGGCCCATCCAGCACTCCATCCGGCACGGTCATTCCGGAGCCCGCTGTGCACATGGTCATGGGGCCGCAGAGGTGCGTCAAGTGAAATCATCGGTTGCCGGCCATGCGGCGTCACCCGCCGTCGTGTGGACAAGAACTCGGCATATGTGTGATCTACCTGGCCGGCCCGGGGTCGGTGAACCTGGATTTCAGCAGGAAGACGCCGCAGGCGCCCGCGCCAACTTCGACGAGTGTTTGGATGATGCGGACGCCGGCGGCGACCAGCGCCGCCGGTCCGGGACCGACGAGGGGTCCGAGAACCGCCAGGTAAATGCCTTCGCGAACCCCGATCCCCGCCGGCGCGAAAAAGGCAAGCAGGCCGGTGACCGAAGCGCAGGCCGACACGGCAACGAACAGAGGGTATTGGCCGGGGGCCACGTCTGTCATCGACCGCGCCACCGCCCAGACGGCCAGCCCAAGGAGCCCGTACCGCAGGAAGCCCAACAGGACGGCCGCCATCAGCCGGCCGCTGGACGGCTTTACCCGTATCGTCTCTCGCTTCAATCGGACCATCGCAACGTTTACCAAGCGGACGAAAACCCGGGGATGCAAACAAGTCAGGCCGATGAGAATGACGAGGACGGCCCAAGCCCATCCGGCGGGGAGCACCGCACGGACCGATTCCATCAGCAGCAACGGGGCTGAGACAACGAGCCCGATGACGACGGTCAGCATAATCATGAGAAGTGGCGTGCCGGCCGCCACCGGCATGGGGATGCCCAGCCGCGCCAGCATCACCGCGCCTCCGGCAACGGTCGCCAGTTTGCCCGGCAGGTACTTGCCAAGCGTGGCCGTCCAATATACCGCGCTGCTTCGGACCAGGCCGATCGGCTTGCCGAAAGCCGCCAGGACCATGGAGTAGGCGACCCCGGCGACAAGGTGCTGAGCCAGAAGGCAGAAGACGCCGACGGCGAGCGGGACCGGGGCAAGCCGGAGTTCGTCCCAGGCGATTCCGCCCACGCTCGCAATCAGATACCGTCCGACGAAGAACAGGACGAGGCCCGTCAGAATGAGATAGATCAACTTCCGCAGCCAACCCCACCGCTTGACGGTCGAAGGGAAAGCCGCGGTCCCGGGACCGTCGGCATGATCTGGATCCGGTTTTCCTGTCACGAAATCCTCACTGGAAACAGGGCGCAGAACTCAGTTTCAGCGCTGGTACCCATAAGACTCCATCAACTCGCCGCAATGGGCGTAAACCCGTTCGAGGAGTTCCGGATCCCATTGCTGCCACGCCGGGAGGACCTGCCGCGAACTGGCGTTCAGGGGGTGCTCGCGCGCCTGGGTCACGAGTTCGGAGTTCTCGGGCAGACCAACCCACTGCGCCAACTGCCGAAGGCCGGGCCCATGGGCGGCGAAAAGGTCCTCGAACCGCAAGCGGACATACCGGCCACCGAACAGTTCCCTGCCGTGGTCCAGGATGCTGTTGATCGTTGTCCACAGCCAGGCGAGACGAACGGGCGGGCTCATTCGGCCCCAGCGCGCGGCGGGCCGTTTAGCGAAATGCTCGGGTTTGGGCACCCAGTGCGGACAGAACTTCACCGCCAGCCCTTTCAGCCCCCGAAGCGAGCCGAAGTTGATCACCGACCGGATGTAGGTACGCGGATCTCGAACGATATGCACGATCCGAGGCTCGGCAATGACCTCGTCCACAACCTCGAGAAAACCGAACAGGGACGGATTCGACTCGAGGTACACCGGCTCGGTGAGCGATTCGATCAAACTGCGGCGGCACTTCAGGAGCAGACGCTTGAGATCATCCTTCGACAGGCCGCCCGACACGTATCGACTCGACGCGATCCGAAGCCGCCACGACGGGCGCGGCTCGTGCAAACCCCGCACCTGCCGATAGCACGTGTCGAAATAGTGCGCAATGGCCTTCGTTCCCGTTCGGCCGGTTGATACGGCAATGACGACCTTATCAAGATGTCCTCCGAGGGTCCGCGACATACGGGTCATTCACGCCTTCCTCTTCTAGACGGCCTGGGCCCGAAGGACATAGCCGTTGCCCCAATCCGTATGAACGAACAGCATCTGGGCCAGGCAGAATACCCGAAAGAGCGGGTTTTGCCAGATCCATGCAACGGGTTTCAGCACCGAACGATCAAGCCCGCTGCGGGCGCTGCGCGTCTGCCGGTCGTCGTCCCGGCCACGTGCGGCACGCCGCCGATAAAGACGTTCTGTGAACAGGTGCGAAAGATTCCCCATCGGGAACCCGTAGCACCACAGGTGTTCGAGACGGAACCCCGTCTGCTCCAGGAGGCTGCGGAGCCCGGCCCGTGTGTACCGGCGATAATGGCCGACCGCCTCGTCGCTGGCGCCCCACCTTTCGGGGTGGGCGGGCACCGAAAGAAGCAATCGTCCCCCGGTATTGAGATAGCCTCGCCATTCGCTGAGTCTGCCACGGTCATCTTCGATGTGTTCCAGCACTTCGAGGCCCACGACGTAATCGTAAGGTCCGGTGCCTCGTTCCTCGCCCGCCAGGCCGACCCGCATCCGAGTCTCAAGGCCCGCAAGCGTCGCGGTCCGCGCCTCACGAATCGCGTCTTCGGAAAGGTCCACGCCGAAACCGGTAAAGCCTCGGTCGGTGAGCGTTCGAAGCATATCGCCCTGGGCGCAGCCGACCTCCAACAAATGCCCCGGCGCGAGGCCGCTCAGAAGCCGAAGGACGCAGTGTTTTCGCAAGACATACCGCGGGGCCGGAACCCAGACGCTGCTCATCGGATTCGGGCCTCCAGAGGTTTCAACCGCTGCGCGAGAGCGGCGGCGGAAAAACGTTCCCTGTATAGGTCCTTAGCCGCGCGCCCGAGCGATTCGCGAAGCGACGAATCATTCTTCAGTCGGACGATGGCTTCGGCCAGCGCGGCCGCGTCGCCGCACGGCACCGTCAGCAGGTGCTTGCCGGATTCAAAGAGCCGCCGCGTGGCCGGGGTGTCGCCGGTGACGACGGGTTTGCCCATGGCGAGGCACTGATACACCTTGGTCGGGACGACGTCCTGGGCCTTTTGCGTCGTTCCGAAGATTCCCAGGCAGATGTCCGCGTTGCGGATAAGATCGGGAACCGTCTCGTAGGGCACCCGGGGGACGAAGGTGACGTTCCGACAGGCGAGTTCCTTTGCGAGCGACTCCACCTCCTCGCTCATCTGCCCGCGGCCCACCAGCGTGAACCGGATCTGTGGGTCACCGATCTTGTGAGCCGCACGGATAATCGTGTCGGCCCCGTGTAACCGAATCATCGAGCCATAGAACAGAACGTTCGTGCCGTCGGAATCGCGACGGTGGAAGTCGCTCTCCCGGGGGTAGAACAGGCCGTCCTCCGCCCCGACGGGGACCACGATGATCCGCCGGCGCGAAAGGCCGGCCTGTCGGAGGAAATACGCAACGTGGTCCTCGGTATCGACGAGAACCACGTCCGCCAACCGAAAACACAGACGCTCAAACAGCCCGACGGCCTTTGCCGGCGCACTACGCGCCGAGAGAAGTTGGCGATCCTCGACGATGGTTTCCCAAAGGCCGTAGAGCGGGTCGAAGATAATCGTCGCCCCCGTCAGCCGAGCCACGATCCAGCCGAAGCAGATGTCCAGAAAGCCGCCTGGGCAGATCAGCATGAAGTCGAACGGGACGTGAAGCAGTGCCCTGAAGACCAGAAACGGATACATCACGGCGGCCCGCCCGACGGTGCGGAGCATGGCGGCGGCGCGAAAAACGCCGAGTTTGGCGGCCGTGCCGCTCCAGAATCTCCTGTGGCAGGTTTCCAGACGCCAGCCCAGGCACCGCATCGCGTCGCACACGGTGCGCGCGCGGCCGCCGTCGAGGTCAAACGTGCCGAAAACAACGACGATGGGTTTGACAGGAGCCACCTGGATGGACCCAAAACGACCCTCTTGCATGGATTCGGCGAGCATCATAGCCCGCCACGAACGGGTGCGTCTAGGCTTTTCGCCACCCCGTACGACCGGCCCCGCGGTTGTTTGCTCTTGCCACCCGCCAGCCCCCTCGTCACAATCAGCGGCAAGCCGGGCGCAAGGCCGTTGATAGAGGGTCCCCATGGCACGGCTGCTACCGAAAACGAGCGAACGCCTCGTTCCTCAACAGGCGCATTCCAGGAACGATCACCTGATGGTCCTGCGCCATCTGTTCGCGTACGAGTTTGCGAAACGGACGCTGACCGGTTGCGAATCGGTGCTTGACCTGGGATGCGGCGAGGGGTACGGCACCCATCGACTGTCGGCCGGCGGTGGCCGGATCGTCGGGCTGGACGTGGACGAGCAGACGATTGCTCATGCGAATGAGCAGTACGAGACGGCCAACTGCCGCTTCCGCTGCTACGACGGCGAGCGCCTCCCGTTTGAAGACGAGACGCTGGATGCGGTGGTGTCGTTCCAGGTAATCGAACACGTTCCGCAAGACCGCTTGTACGTTTCGGAGGTGGCACGGGTCTTGAGGCCGGCAGGGTGCTTTATCCTGACCACCCCGAACGCCGCCAACCGGCTGAAGCCGGGCGGCAAGCCGTGGAATCAATATCATGTCCGGGAGTATCGGGCGGCACAGTTGGCGGAACTCCTCGCGGAGGGGTTCGACCGGGTCGAGGTGTCGGGCATCACTGCAAGTCCGGAGGTACACGAGATCGAGATGGCCCGTATCCGGCAATCGCTGAAGATCGTTTCCCTGGATCCCCTGGGTCTCAGGCGGCTGATTCCGGCTCGCCTCAAGCCGCTTGTCACGAGCATCGTGCGGCGGATCGTGCCGAGGAAACACAGGGACGCAACGGAGGAGGATTGGGCCTCACGATACAGCATCGACGATTACGCCGTTACAAAAGACGACACGGACAACTGCCTCGACCTCTTGGCAATCTGCCGAAAGTCCGGCTAAGTGTCCGGCGTGTCGGCCTTGCCACGATTCCGAGCGGCCTCCCTGTCGCGGCCGTCCCTGCGGCGCGCCTGGTACAAGAGTTCTTCGAGATAGATCCGATGGCGGTTGAGCATGTCGCCGATCATCCCCATGTGCATGGCCGCCAGCGACAGCACGATGAGCCCCAGCCCCGTGAAGCCCGCCCACTTGTGCGGTGAGAACTGCCCCGTCTGCAGATAGTGCATCAGCAGAAAGCCTTCCAACAGAACGGCCGGGACAGCCAGGACGAGGGCAATGCGCCCGAAAAACCGCATCGGACGATAGTCGCGATAGCAGCGGAAGATGATCCGCAGCGTCCTGAAACCGTATTGCCACAGGCTCGAGGCCACCCGGCTCGTGCCGTGCTCGCGCCGGCCCTGAACGGGGACAGGCACTTCCGCAATCCGGAGCCCTTTGAACGCCAGGTTCAAGAACACCTCCTGGGTATAGGTAAAGGCCCCCAACAGGTTCAGGTGCAGCATGGCGCGGCGGTTGTAGGCCCGCATGCCGCAGGAGACGTCGTAGAACGTCTGACCGGAAATCCTTGAGATCAGCCGGCTCATCAACCTGTTTCCCCAGCGTTTGATCCAGGGCATCTGCGGCAGCAGTGCCGGATCCTTGAACCGCGAGGCAGTGGCGAAATCGGTCTCCCCGGCGACGATAGGGGCGATTAACGCCGGAATGTAGCCGGGATCGAACTGACCGTCCGAATCGATGCTCACGATCAGGTCAAAGCCACGCTCGATCGCATAGGCCAGGGCCGTATGAAACGCCCCTCCCACCCCTAGCGTTTTCAGGTGCTTCAGCACCACCGCACCGGCCTCCATCGCCCTGGCCGCCGTCTGGTCGGTGCTTCCATCGTCAACCACAACGATCTTGAAGGAACTCACGCCGGGAATGGATTCGGGCACGCCGTGGATGACGTCGGCGATGACCTCTTCCTCGTTAAGAGCCGGCATCGCAATCAGGAGCCGCAGCCCCCTCGAAGGCTCGGCCGAAGGCGGCCCGGCCGGATCAGGTTCTAGCGCGTGTGGGGTCATAGGTTTTCGGTTAGTACTACAACGCTAACTCGAGGTCAGCGTGGCCCCGGCCTATCCGAGAAAACAGCAGGTCAGGCCCACTTTTGCGATCAAACGGGGCAGAAAAACGCTTATCTTGCCGAGCGGGCAGTAGTGTAGTCGCCCCCCGCACGGACGCAAGGCTTTTGTGTCGCATGTGGTCGGCTTGCGGCGCACACCTGCCGGCCGTACCTGTTTAGCGTGCTCTCGAAGCGATGTCATTTCGACCGAGCCCTCGCCAAAGGCGAGGGCGAGCGGAGAAATCTCGTCGTCCGGACACGCATAACGGCGAGATTCCTCGACTCGCTTCGCTCGCTCGGAATGACACG
>JAUVZF010000084.1 GCA_030602705.1 Planctomycetota bacterium | reverse complement strand
CCCGCCTCGGCGGGCTTTGCCCTGCAGGGGTGTAGGCCGGGGGTTTTACCCCCGGTGCCAGGAATGGCGCCCCCCTCTGTTTCCCCTTTCCCTCTCCCCGGGCCGCTTCAGCGGCCCGGGGAGAGGGAAAGGAAAAGGACGTAAGGGCCCTCCACGATGCGATCCCCGGCCTAAAAGCCGGGTCTGGACCCCTGCGGGGCAAAGGCCCGCGAGCGGGCCTGAACACCATCCACACCGCCGCAACCGGTTGCCGGAAATCGTTGGCACGACGCGCGGCGGCGTTTCTCGTTGACAATTCGCTGTTGGGCCGTCATATTCGCTCCTTCCATTCGGCCTCCGTGGAGAGACTGTGCTTATGCGACTGATTTTGCTCGACCGGTCCAGGAAAGTCCGCAGCCGGTTCCATCCGCTGACGCTTAGCCGCCCGATCTGGGAACTGCGGACGGGCATGACGTCGCTCGCCGAGAAACTCGTCGCTCGCGTCGGCGCGACCGACGTGGCCTGTTTCGTGCCCGATTACATGGCCGAGGCGTATCGGGAGACAACGGATTGGCCGGTCAACGACCCGGCGACCCTCACGGGCGACGATCTGCTGATCGTCGACGCACGCCTCAAGGCCGAGACGTTCGACGTGGCGACGAGGGGTCCGAGCGAGATCGCCCTGGACGCCGAAGCGCAGGTCCTGTATGCCCGCGTGGCCCGCGTGGACCTTGCGGCGCTTCAGACCGACGACATCGGCAAGTTCCTGTCGGCCGCCAAGGCGCACCTGCCGAACGTGGCGCCGTCGCTCCCGACCTGGAACTACGTGTGGGACCTGATGCTTGCGAACCCCGGCCAGTTGACGGCCGACTTTGCGGCCGCCGGCCGGAGCGGCATCGAGGGCACGGTCGAGCAGCCGAACGCGATCCGCGGCAGCCAGAAGGATGTCTACATCGCGCCGGGTGCTACGGTCCATCCGATGGTCGTCATCGACGCCTCCGGCGGGCCGGTCACTATCGACGAGGGCGCCGAGATCTATCCGTTCACGCGCATCGTCGGGCCGTGTTACATCGGCAAGAAGACGATCCTGCTGGGCGCCAAGTGCCACGAGGGGAACTCCATCGGGCCGGTCTGCCGCATCGGCGGCGAGATCGAGTGCTCCATCATCCAGGGCTACACCAACAAGTACCACGACGGGTTCCTGGGACACGCCTACGTGGGCGAATGGCTGAACCTGGGGGCGCTGACCACCAACAGCGACCTCAAGAACGATTACTCCACCGTCTCGGTCATCATGCACGGCCGGCTGCCCATCGACACCGGGTCGAACAAGGTGGGGTGCCTCATCGGCGACCACACGAAGACCAGCATCGGGACGTTCCTCAATACCGGTGCGTACGTGGGGGCGATGGCGCTGATCCTCGCTACAGGCAAGCCGCTTCGGAAGTTCATCCCGTCGTTCGCGTGGCTGCTCGACGGCGTGGTGACCAAGGGGTTCGGAAAGAAGCAACTTTACGAGACCGCCCGCATGGCCATGGCGCGCCGGGGACGGCAGTGGACCGAGGCCCAGGAGGCCATGTGGGACGCCGTCTTCGAGATGACCAGAGACCGGCGCGACGAGATGATCCGACGCGGACGCAGGCAAATGCGCAAGACGTAACACCGCAGAACCGAACGGAGCACCTTCCACATATGGCGAGACTGACGAAGTATTCGACCGACGAAGGGCCGGGCGACTATCCGCGCGACCGCATCTTCCGGCCCAAAAGCATCGCCGTCATGGGTGTCACGCCGACGCCCGGCACGGTGCCGTACGACATCTTTCACAACATCCTGTCCAGCGGGTATACGGGGGTTCTGTACCCTGTGGCGCCGGGCAAGCGCGCCATCAGCAGCGTCCGGGCGTACCGGTATCTGACCGACATCGAAGACGACGTGGACCTGGCGGTGATCGTGTTCCCTGCGGCGGTGTGTGAGCGTGCCCTGACGATGTGCGGGCAAAAGGGTGTCAAGGGGGTGATCGTGATCTCGGCGGGGTTCCGCGAGGTCGGCCCTGAGGGGGCCGAGCGCGAACAGCGTATCCGCGACATCTGCAAGGACTACGACATCTCGCTGATCGGTCCCAACTGCCTGGGCGTAATCAATACGGACCCCGAGATCCGGCTGAACGCGTCGTTCGCACGCAAGATGCCGGCCGAAGGGCGCATCGCGTTCCTCAGCCAGTCGGGCGCGCTGGGCACGGCCGTGCTGGACTACGCCCGCGCCAAGAACATCGGATTCAGCAAATTCATCAGTTTCGGCAACAAGGCCGGCGTCACGGAGATCGGCCTGCTGGATTACCTCTACAAGGACGACAAGACCGACGTGATCCTGCTGTATCTGGAGGAATTGCGCGACGGCCGCGGACTGATCGAGGAGGCCAAGAGGATTACACGCGGGCCGAACGCCAAGCCGATCCTGGCGATCAAGGCCGGCAGAACGCCGCAGGGCGCCGACGCCGCCAGCAGCCACACCGGATCGCTCGCCGGCGAAGACGCCATCTGCGAGGCGGTCTTCCGCGAGGCCGGCATCATCCGCGTCGGCAGTATCGAGGATCTGTTCGACACGGCGTTGCTGCTGGCGAATCAGCCGATGCCAAGCGGCGACCGCGTGGCGATCATCACGAACGCCGGCGGGCCGGGTGTCATGGCCACCGACGCGGCCGTCAGTGTCGGCCTCGAGATGGCCCGGTTCGCGCCGGAAACCACCGATCGGCTCCGAGCGGCGCTGCCGGCGGCGGCGAATGTCAAGAACCCCGTGGACGTTATCGGCGACGCGCCCTGTGGCCGTTACGAGGCTGCCCTGGAGGCGGTGCTTGCCGACCCGGAGGTCGATCAGGTGCTCGTGATCCTGACGCCGCAGTCGATGACCGACATCGACGCCATTGCCCGAGGCATCGTCCGCATCCACGCCGGCAGCGACAAGCCGCTGGCGTGCTCGTTCATGGGCGCCTGCGATGTGCAGTCGGGCATCGACATCCTTCAGGCGGCACACATTCCGCACTACATCCTGCCGGAGTGGGCCTGTGCGGCGATGGCCGGCGTGCAGCGAATCCGCCGATGGCGCGACACGCCGCTTGTGCCGTTCCAGCCACTGGCGGTTGACCAATCGGCGGCTCGTGCCGTCATCGACCCCGCGCCGTCCGGCTACCTGCCGGAAGATCAGGCCCTGGCCGTGCTGGCGGCCTACGGGCTGCCGGTCCCGCCGCATCGGCTGTGCCGCAGCCTTGAGGAAACCGTCGCGTTTGCCGACCAACTGGGTTATCCGGTGGTCCTGCGCGTGGTGAGCCCACACATCATCCACAAGTTCGAGTTGAAAGGCGTGGCGCTGGACCTGGCCGACGCGGACGCTGTGGCAGCGGCCTACGAGGCGATGATTGCCAACATCGGCAAGGTCATGCCGGCCGCCGAGATATGCGGCGTGCTGGTGCGGCCGATGATACCCCCCGGCCGCGAAGTGATCCTTGGCGCCAAACGGGACCCCGTATTCGGGCCGACGCTCATGTTCGGCGTCGGGGGGGTGTTCGTGGAGGTGTTCCGCGACGTGACGTTCGGCTTGGCGCCGATCGATGCCGGCACCGCCTCGCGTATGGTGCGCGGAATCCGGTCGATCGATGTGCTTCGGGGGGCTCGCGGCACGGAGGCGGCGGACCTGGCGGGCATCGAGGGGTGCCTGCGCCGAGTCGGTCAACTGGTCAGCGACTTTGAACGGATCGCGGAGTTGGACGTCAACCCGCTCATCGCCGGCCCTGCCGAGCGCGGTTGCGCCGTAGCCGACGTGCGCATCCGGTTGGAGTGACCGGGAACACAAACCAGTAGAAAGGTTGTAAAAACATGGACAAGCAACAAATTGAGCAAGGCGTCGTCAAGGTGGTTTGCCAGGTCCTGAACGTCGACCCCGGCATGGTCCAGCCTGAGAGCAACTTTGTCTTCGACCTGGGCGCCGAGAGCGTGCAGTCGGTGGAACTGGTGGCCGGCTTCGAGGAGGAGTTCGGCATCGAGATGGACGAGGATGCCGCCCTGTCGGTCGAGACGGTCGGCATGGCCGTCGAGTTCATCACCAAGGTCTGCAAGGAGCAGGGCGTTGAGGTGGAGGAGTAACGCCCGGTCGAACCCAACCTGACGGGTGGCATGGCCACGCTTGCGTGGCCATGTTGGGCATTCCAGGGCGCTCAAGCCCATGGCCACGCAAGCGCGGCCATGCCACCCCGCTGCAAAACCGATGAAAGGACCCCCGATGGCCGACGTGAAGACGCCGCATCCGCTGGTCGATACGACCGAGCCGAACCTCGTGGAGGATGTGTATCCGTACGACCTGCCGCCGCTCATCGAGTTCGAGGGGCCCGTGGTTGAGACGATTGACGGCCGGGCGGTGGAGTTCGATCTCGGCGCGGTCAAGGACCGCCCGATCTACATCACCGACACCACCTTCCGTGACGGCCAGCAGGCACGGCCGCCGTACACGGTCGACCAGATGGTGCACATCTACGACCTGATGGCGCGCATCAGCGGTCCGGGCGGCGTGGTCCGCCAGACCGAGTTCTTCCTGTACACCAAGAACGACCGCGAGACGCTCGATAGGTGCCGCGCACTCGGCCACACGTATCCGGAGTGCACCGGCTGGATTCGGGCCGTCAAGGGCGACTTCCGCCTTGTCAAACAGGCCGGACTCGCCGAAAGCGGCCTGCTCACCTCCTCCAGCGACTACCACATCTTCCACAAACTCAAGTTCAAGAGCCGCCGACAGTGCATGGACAGTTACTGCGCGGTGGTCGATGCGGCGCTGGAGGCGGGGGTGCGCCCGCGGTGCCATCTGGAGGACGTGACGCGGGCTGATATCGACGGGTTCGTCCTGCCCTTCGTCGACCGGCTGATGGAAATGAGCCGCGGCCTGCCCGAGCAGCAGACCGTCAAGATCCGCCTGTGCGACACGATGGGCTTCGGCATCTCGTATCCCGGCGCGCGGTTGCCGCGGAGCATCCCCAAACTTATCTATAAACTTAACCGCGAGTGCGGCGTGCCGAGCGACCGCCTCGAATGGCACGGACACAACGACTTCCACAAGGTCCACGCCAACGCGGCGACGGCCTGGCTGTACGGCTGCGACTTCGTCAACACGACGGTCTTCGGCTTCGGCGAACGCACCGGCAACCCCCCGCTCGAAGGCGCCGTCTTCGAATACATCGCCCTCAAGGGCGACCTGTGCGGCATCGACACGACCGCCATCACCGCTCTGGCCGAGTACATGCGGTCGATCGGCCTGCCGATTCCCGACAACTACCCCTTCGCCGGCCGGGCGTTCAACGTGACCCGGGCGGGCATCCATGCCGGCGGCCTGAGGCAGGACGAGCGGATCTACAACATCTTCGACACCGCCAAACTCCTCGGCCGACCGCCGCGCGTTGCCATCACCGACAAGAGCGGCACCGACGGCGTCGCCCTCTGGGTCAGCGAGTTCTTCGGCCTCAAAGGCGGCGAGCAAATCTCGAAGATCAAGTGCGCCAAACTCGCCCGATGGGTCATCGACCAGTACGAGGTCGAAGGACGCCTCACCGCCATCAGCGACACCGAACTCGAAGCCAAAACCCGCGAACTGATGCCCGACTTCTGGCAGAAGTTCAAGTAAAAAAGGTACCAGGTACCTTTTTTCCAAAACGGGGCATATATGGCGTTTTCGCGGCCCAAAAGGGCTGTCGGGTAGAAAAGGTACCTGGTACCTTTTTTTCAAAGGCGCGCCGAAGTAGTACACCAACTCGGGGCGGCGGCCCTCCTCGGCTGCCGCCTAAAGGCTCTTGGTACCTTTTTGGTCAGGGTCTCGCTCCGTCTGCCTGATTGCGGCCTCGTAGCGCTCGGTGCGCTTGCGGCCGAAGACCTTCAGGCTGCGGTCCAGCAGGTGCGGCAGGAAGACGTTCATCCACATGCCGACGCGGCCCGACAGCGTCATGTGGAGGTGCCGCTTTCGCCGCGCGGCCGCCTTCAGGATACGGCGTGCACACGTCTCGGCCGTCATCGTGCGGGGCGAGTAGAAGCGTCGGCCGGCTTCGCCGAAGACCGTCCCGTCGGTCCGCTCGGTCCGCTCGGCGAATTCCGTCGCGACGAATCCCGGATACACGACCGTCACACTCACACCCGAATCCATCAGTTCGACCCGCAGCGCGTCGAAGAACCCCGCCATCGCGAACTTGCTGGCCGAGTACGACGTGCTGCCCGGCAGGCCCATCTTCCCCGCCAGGCTCGAGACGGCTACAACACGCCCGCGCCTTTCCCGTAGATGGGGCAGAGCGTGGTACGTGCAGGCCACGCTCCCCATGAAGTTCGTCTCGAGGACGCCCCGGAAGGCGTCGAGGTCGTGGAGGTCCGCGAAGTTCCCGTACACGCCCCAGCCGGCGTTATTGATAAGGGTGTCGATGCGACCGAAATGCTCCGCCACACGGTCCATCAGGTTCGCGCACTGCTGCTCGTCGCCCACGTCGGTCGGGACGGCCAACGCCTGAGTACCGCGTGCGCGGCAGGCGTCGGCCACTTCCTCAAGGCGGGCGGCATTGCGCGAGGCGAGGACCACCCGCGCGCCGTGGTCGGCCAACTGGAGCGCCAACTCCCGCCCGATCCCGCTCGAGGCGCCGGTCACGATGGCCACGTTGTCGTGGAACGGCGGCAGCGCCACGTCGAGACTCCGTATAGTGTGCCGGTGGAGCGGCCTGGTCCAGTACGGAGGCGTATGCCGAAGGCCGCCGCGCGACGGTCTGGGGACCGCAGCCGCGCTGACAAAGTAGCACTATAACAGACCATCGGCCACGCCGCAACAGCGTCACTCGAAGCGGCGGCAGCCCGCCGCCGGAAGCGGCACGCTTTCGCGTTGCATGGCGACCCGCAGCGCGGTAGCATCTCAACGTTCATGTCTTGCCGTGACCCGGTCTTGCGATGAGGTAACGCATGCCTGAGACGATCGCCGGCCACGAGGGCCCGGTAGGAAGCGTGGGTTATTCGCCCGACGGTCGGCGCATCGTCAGCGCCGCCGCCGACGCGACCGTCCGCGTGTGGGACGCCGAAAGCGGCGCCGAGATCCTCTGCCTTCGCGGCCACGAGGGCGAAGTGACGAGCGCAGCCTATTGCCCTGACGGGCGCCGCATCGTCAGCGGCGGCGACAAGACCGTCCGGGTCTGGGACGCCGAAAGCGGCGCCGAGATCCTCTGCCTGCGCGGCCACGAGGGTGAGGTGACGGCCGTCGCGCCCTCGCGCGACGGCCGCCGCATCGTCAGCGGCGGCGACAGGACCGTCCGTATCTGGGACGCCGATACCGGGGCCGAACTGCGACGCCTGCGCGGGCACCGAATGGGGGTCTGGAGCGTGGCGTACTCGCCCGACGGTCGCAACGTCGTCAGCGGCGGAGGGCAGACCATACGAATCTGGGACGCCGTCGGCGGGGCCGAACTGGGCCTGCTCTGCGGACACAGCGGCGGCGTGTGGAGTCTCGCCTTCTCGCCCGACGGCCACCGCATCGTCAGCGCGGGCGACCTGACGGTTCGCGTTTGGCGGGCCGAGGACGGCGCCCAACGGCACTGCCTCCACGGCCACGAGACACTCGTGCTCGGCGTGGCATACGGACCCGACAGCCGCCATATCGTCAGCGGTGCGGCTGACGGCACGGTCCGCATCTGGGACGCCCGGACCGGCGCCGAACTGGCGTGTCTTCGCGGCCACGAGGGGGCCGTGGCCAGTGTGGCGTACTCTCCCGACGGGCGGCATGTCATCAGCGGCTCGGCCGACAAGACGGTCCGCGTGTGGGCCGTCGAGGTCTAAGCGGTCTTACGTAAGTCTTTTGCCGTGGCGAGAACGGCACCCGCTCGCTTACGCTCGCGGCTATTTTACACTCGCGCCCGACCAGCCACGTGAGAAAACTAGCCGCGCACGTAAGTAAGCGGCGCAACGCTCGCGGCTAAGCGGGGTCAGGTAAGTCTTTTGGCGTCGGGCGCCATGCACACGCAAACGCGGGCTGCGCCTTCCGAAGGCACGCCGGCCGACCTTGACGCGGCGGGCGGACGCCGCTCTAATGCTGCTTTCCACGGTGAAGAGATGCCTATGCCGGCAGAGCAGGGTCGCGGTGACTGCCAAACGTGCGGCGCGGAGTGCTGCCGGTACGTTACCGTCGAGATCGCCAAGCCGCGCGCCCACGTCGACGTGGAAGAGGTTCGCTGGTTCCTCGCCCACGAGAACGTGCACGTCTACATCGACGCCGACGACGGGTCGTGGAACGTCCAGTTTCACACCAACTGCCGCCATCTCGACCGGTGGAATCGCTGCCGGATCTACTCGCGCCGGTATCGGATCTGCCACGAGCACGACGCCGAGGATTGCGAAGCCAGCCAGGCCGAGGCGCAGGATACGGTGTTCCACAACACCGACGAGTTCGACGCCTGGTGGCGAAAAGAAAAGGCCAGACGCAGACGCCGCAATGCACGCCGCAGGAAGGCCGGGGCCGCCGCCGGGACGCAGCGCAAGGCGTAGGCGCCGGCGCCGAGGTCCCCGCCAGGCAGGGAGACGCCGGATGGAATCCTATCGCAAGGAACTCTGGTTCAAGACGCCGCACCGGCGCGATTTCCTGAACATCACGCCGCAGGTCGAAGAGGCACTGGCCGAGAGCGGCATCCGTGAGGGACTCCTCCTCGCGAATGCCATGCACATCACCGCCAGTGTGTTCATCAACGACGACGAGTCGGGCCTGCACGGCGATTTCGAGACGTGGCTGGAACGCCTGGCGCCGGAGAAACCGCATTCCCAGTACCGGCACAACGTCGGCGAAGACAACGCCGACGCTCACCTGAAACGCAGCGTCATGGGCCGCGAGGTGGTCGTCGCCGTGACCGGCGGCAGGCTGGACTTCGGCCCGTGGGAGCAGATCTTTTACGGCGAGTTCGACGGCCGCCGCAAGAAACGCGTCCTCGTCAAGATCATCGGCGAGTAAGCCTACAACGCTACTTCGCCTTTTTGTCCGCCTGGTGGCCTTCCTAGGCCACCAGGAACAGGCATAAACTGCGTTCGCGGCGGCCTGGGAAGGCCGCCGCGCGGAACGTAGCGTAGTAGTAGTAAGCGGTCCGACATAAGTCCTGCGCGGTCCGTACGGACCGCGCAAAGTACCGACGATCGATCCCGCGAGGATGAAGGAGACAGAACGGTGAGAAAATGTTACCTGATGCTTTCCATCTGCGCGGTCGTTGTGCTGGGCGCCGCTGCGGCCGAGTTCTCAGATGCGGCGCCGGCGAAGAAGGCGAAGCGGCCGGCAAACCCCGTGTATCGGCCGATTGAAGACGTCCCCGGCCTGCCGCGCGCGCTGCTCATTGGCGACTCCATCTCGATCGGCTACACACTGCCCACGAGGAAACTCCTCGACGGGAAGGTCAACGTCCATCGGCCGCCGACCAACTGCGGACCGACCACACACGGGCTCCAGAACCTCGACGCGTGGCTGGGCGGGAAGAAGTGGGACGTCATCCACTTCAACTGGGGGCTGCACGACCTCAAGTACATCGACGGGAAGGGCCGCCGCGTCCCGCCCGGGGAGGGCAAGATTCAGGTTCCCATCGACCAGTACGAGAAGAACATGGGGAAACTCGTCAAGCGCCTCAAAGAAACGGACGCCAAACTCGTCTGGGCCTCCACCACGCCCGTGCCCGAAGGGGCAAGCGGCCGCATCAAGGGCGACTCGGCCAGGTACAACGCCGTCGCGAAGAAGGTCATGGACTCTCGCGGCGTGCCCACGAATGACCTGTACGGGTTCGCGTTGCCGCGCCTGGGGGATATCCAGCGCCCGCGGGACGTTCACTTTACGAAAGAAGGCTCCGAGGCGTTGGCGAAACAGGTTGCCGCAAGCATTCTGAAGGCGCTCCAGAGCAAGTAGTCGGACGGGCGCCGCCGGTCCTCTACAAGCGGGGTCAGGTAAGTCTTTTGCCGTCGGGTGCCATACCCACGCTTGCGTGTGCATGCCGTGGCGACAACTGATTGGGCTCGTAGCCCAAGGGGTTGCGCCGCTTACTTACGTGCGCGGCTAGTTTTCTCACGGGGCTGGTCGGGCGCGAGTGTAAAATAGCCGCGAGCGTAAGCGAGCGGGTGCCGTTCTCGCCACAGCAAAAGACTTACGTAAGACCGTTAGTGGTCGCAGATGTTCTCGCCGATGGTCAAGGTTCCTGCCAGGTGCTGCTTCACGAGTTCTTCCGGCTCTTGCGGGGGAGCGCCCACAATCACCTGGATGCCGTTCTGGGCGAACAGGCCCTGTGCCCGCCGGCCCATTCCGCCCGCAATGACGATACCCACGTCGTTTTCCTTGAGCCAGGCCGGCAGCACGCCGGGGGCGTGGGCAGGTGGCGTGGCGGACT
Source organism: Planctomycetota bacterium (assembly GCA_030602705.1). Classification (GTDB taxonomy): domain Bacteria; phylum Planctomycetota; class Phycisphaerae; order FEN-1346; family FEN-1346; genus JAUVZF01. The sequence continues at coordinate 4,580 of JAUVZF010000084.1, read as the reverse complement.
GCACCGCGGTCACCGTGCCGTCTTCGACGTCGACCAAGGTGAACGCCTCAACGTGCCCGAAGTGCATGGTGAGCCGTCCGTCGGCCGTGGGAATGGCGTAACGCATAAGCGACTGACCTCCTTCCGGGTTCTGGTTCTGCTGATTGGCTTCGTGGGATTCGTGTCCGCTTGCGACGACCTGGTGGGCCAGTTCCGTCAGCGCGCGGGCGGTTGATCCCTCACCGGCCAGGAAGTCGGCGAGTCGGCCTTCGTCGCACGCGGCGTGCAGCGCCGGGTCGAACGGAATCCGGGCCAGCAGCGGGATGTCTTTCGGCCGGGCGGCGTCGCGGCTGCGAAACAGGGGCGTTTCCTCGCCGCAGGCCGGACACCGTATCGTCCCCATCGTCTCGACCAGTCCGAGGACCCGCAGGCCGAGTTTGCGGCAGAAGGCGACGGCCTTTCGCACGTCGGCCATGGCGACCTCCTGCGGCGTGCCGACCATGATGACTTCCGCCGTTGGGATCGTCTGGCCGAGCGAGAGCGGCTCGTCGCCCGTGCCCGGCGGGCAGTCGAAGACGAGGAAGTCCAGGTCGCCCCAGGCCACGTCGCCAAGGAGTTGATTGATGACGCCGATCTTCATGGGCCCCCGCCAGATGACGGCCTCGTCGCCCGCCTCCAGGAGCAGCCCCAGGCTCATGACCCGGAGGTTGGCCTCGACTTCGATCGGCTCGATCTCGTGGCCGGTGGAGGTCGGGTGGACGCCGCCCAGCCCAAGCAGAATGGGCACGCTGGGCCCGTGAAAATCGACGTCCAAAAGGCCCGTCCGCCGTCCGACCCGCGCCAGGGCGAGGGCCAGCGACGCGGCGACGGTGCTCTTTCCGACGCCTCCTTTGCCGCTCATCACGACCACGATGCGTCCGATGCGTGCCAGGTTCGCGTCGCGGCGTCTCTCGGTCGCGAGGCGCTGCTGCTGCGCGGAGGCCGCATCCGTTGCGGAGGATGAGTTGCTCTTAGCCATCTTACCAGTGTCCCTGCACGTTGGCCTGGTCGGCCAGTTCAAGTTTTCCGTCGAGGAACGCGGTGAGTGCTTCGGCGACGGTGCCGGCGGCGCCGGTGTAGACGCTCACGCCGGCGGCGTGGAGGACGCGGAAGGCGTTGGGTCCGGCGTTGGCACAGAGGACGACCTCGGCCCCCGATTTGGCGATGGTCTGCGTGGCCTGGACGCCGGCGCCGGCGGCCGCCAGTTTGTTCTGGGTGTTGGGGATGGACGTGAGCATCTGCCGCGATTCGCTGTCGGCGATGACAAAGCAGGCCGCTCGTCCCAGACGCGGGTCCACGGCCGCATCGAGACTGGGGCTTTCAGCAGGAATGCAAACTTTCATGTCTGGCTCCTTGGTAGGGTTCCCGGGATATTCGTGCTCGGTACGTTGCGTTCTGCCAGTTGGCGTATGCGCTGCAGGACCGTGCGGCAGACACGGCGGAGGGCCGCCGCGCCGGGGCCCTTGCCGAAGGCCGGGATATTCCCTCCGGCCACGTCCTGCGGAATGGTCCGATCAAACGGAACGGCGTCGATCACCTCGAAGCCGCCGGCGCCGCACACGGCGCGGATCGACTCTGTTATCTCCGGACAGATGTCCGCCTTGTTGATGACCACGAGGGTCGGCACCTTGAACCACTGTGCCAGGTCCAGCGCGCGCTTCAGGTCGTGCAGGCCGCTCTGCGTCGGTTCGGTGACGGCAACGGCCAGGTCGGTTCCGGTCAGGGCGGCGTTGACGGGGCACCCCATGCCGGGTGGCGCGTCGATGAGGATCCGGTCGGTGTCGATGCGCTGGGCCTGCGTCTCGGCCAGGCTGCGGACCAGGGTGACGAGTTTGCCGGACGCCTCTCCGCCGGCCAGCAGTTCGCCTCTCGCCCCGCCGCCGTGCCGGGTTTTACCCGAGTAGGCGTAGCCCGAGAGGCGAGGCTCGATACGGACGGGCATCTCGCCGGTGTCCCGGAGCGGGCAGACCAGCGCGCACAGGCCGCACCCGACGCACCGCAGCGGATCGACTACCGCCTGCGGCGCCAGAGTGACGGCATCGAAGCGGCATGCCTCGGCGCACTCGCCGCAGCCGGTGCACGTGTCCGGATCGATCTCGGCGAGGTAGCCCCCGCTGAACGGTGTACGGGTCTCGCCGAGAGGTTCGAGCAGCAGGTGCAGGTTCGGGGCGTCGACGTCGGCGTCGGCGGTCACCGCGTTCTCGGCCATGGCGGCCAGCGACGCGGCGAGGCTCGTCTTGCCGGTGCCGCCTTTGCCGCTGATGACGGCAACCTGGACGAGGCCGGTGGGCCGTGGCATGTCCATGCAGCGTGTGTTGTCGGGTTCCGCGCCGTCTGCGGCAAGTGGCGGCGTCTCACGTTTCGCGGGCGGGGTGCTGCGCTCGAGCCGTCCGCTGCGGATGGCGTCGGCCAACACGTCGAACGTCTCCCGGTAGCGCTGAGCGTCTGTGTAAACCAGTTGCCCTCGGGCGTAGAGACGGGCAAGGTCGGCGTCGTAGGGTATCTCCAAGATGATCGGCAGGTTCCGCTCGCGGCAGAACCCGCGTACGTCTGCGCCGCCGAGGTCGCTGCGGTTCAGGACCACCGCCTGGGGGATGCCCATGTAATCGGCCAGGTTGGCGGCCTTCTCCAGGTCCGAGAGGCCGAACGGCGTCGGCTCGGTCACCAGGAGGCAGAGGTCGGCGCCTCGGAGCGCCTCCGCCACGGCACAGCCGGTGCCCGGCGGACAGTCGAGCACGGCGATCGGCGTGTCCCCATCTGCGGCACGCTTGACCTGTTCGATGACGGTGGCCGCCTGAATCTGCCCGGTGTTCAACTCGCCGTCGGCGAAGGGTACGGCAGGGGCGTTCCCGACCTGGTACGTTCCCAGGCGGATCGTGCCGAGCGTGTGCGGCACCTCTTTCAGGGCGCCTTCGGGGCACGCCTCCAGACACGTGCCGCACGAGTGGCACAGTTCGTTGAAGACGAGCACCCCGGTCTCCAGGGCGGCGATCGCGCCGAACCGGCAGACCTCAGCGCAGGCGCCGCACCCCGTGCAGGCGTCTGTCGCGGTGGGAACGGGCACCTCGGCCGGGCGCTGGGTCCGGATCTCTGGCTTCAGAAACAGGTGTCCGTTGGCCCCCTCGACGTCGCAGTCGATGTAGGCGGCCTTTGCGAAGGCTGCGGCCAAGTTGGTGGCGACGAGGGTCTTGCCGGTGCCTCCCTTGCCGCTGGCGATGGCAATTCTCATGGCTTATACCTGGCGTGTCATCGCGGCGCCGCATTTCGGGCACTGGATCTGGGTGCAAGGCATGCCGCGCGCGTGAGCCGCCGTGGCGCCGCACTGCGGGCAGACGCACTGGCCGCCCGGGCCGGCGGCGAAGCCGCCCATGCGGCCGCGACCGCCTCCCATCCCGGTGCCCTGTCCCCTGCCGCCGCCCATTCCGCCGCCTGCCCCGCGGCCGCCTCGACCTGTTCCGGGTCCCTGGCCCAACGGGCCTGTTCCGTCTCCTTGTGGCATGATAGACTCCTTGCTTGCGTGGTTACGTGTGTAGGAGCGCAGCGCCCTTGCCTTGGGCGCCGCGCTCTTGAGGCCTGGTTCTCAGGCCTCTTTCTGTTCGGCCTGCAACTCGTCGATACGTTTGCGGATCTCTTCAAGGGCTTTCGTAAAGTAATCCGCCTGCGTCTTCAGGGCGTCGAGTTCGGCCTCAGGGGGCATGGTCGGGGCATAGGGCGTGGCTGCATACGGCCCATACGCCGGGGCATAAGGCGCGCCCGCAGACGGCCCGTACGCCGGGGCGTAGGGCGCGCCCGCAGACGGCCCGTACGCCGGGGCCCCGTAAGCGGCTTGCCATCCCCATCCGCGTCCGCGTCCCCGACCGCGACCCCATCCGAAGCCGCCGCCCGGAGTCGGATTCATGAATCCGGGCACGGGATAGCCCGCGCAGTAACCGGCTGCGCGTCCGGTCATCGGGCCCATTCCCATCGGGCCGGTTCCGTCTCCACGTGGCATTGCGCATCTCCTTTCCGTTCTGGTTTATCCTTACTCTTACCCGTTCTCTTCGCTCTGTTCAGTACCCATACGGCATAGGGTAGTAGCCGGCCGGGCCTGCGTAAGGGCTGAACGCCGGGGGAGCACCGTAGCCGGCTCGCCATCCCCAACCTCGGCCCCAGCCCATACCGCGTCCCCCTCCGAAGCCGCCGCCTCGGCCCCCTCCGAAGCCGCCCCCGCGGCCGAGTCCCCGGCCGAGTCCGCGGCCGTAACCCCAGACGCCTCGACCGCGGCCGAAGCCGATTCCCCGTCCCCAGTAACCCCGACCCATAGTCGGATTCATGAATCCGGGCACGGGATAGCCCGCGCAATAGCCGGCTGCGCGTCCGGTCATTGAGCCCATTCCCATCGGGCCGGTTCCGTTTCCACGTGGCATCGTATGTCTCCTTTCGTACGTGTTTAGCGTGTCATTCCGAGCGAGCGAAGCGAGTCGAGGAATCTCGCCGTTATGCGTGTCCGGACGACGAGATTTCTCCGCTCGCCCTCGCCTTTGGCGAGGGCTCGGTCGAAATGACATCGCTTCGAGAGCACG